>NZ_JAVKCQ010000241.1:0-10859 GCF_040222615.1 Haliea sp. | reverse complement strand
CCGGTTGCGCTGCTGCCACCGCAATACATCAGATTGGGCCGGGACTGCGCCGCAGCCTCAAGCGTGACGCATAACAGCACCGCGCCGCCCAACAAAGCTTTCTTCCCCAGATTCCTGAACATTTTCTACCCCTTTTCTTGACTTTTGTCTGATAAAACTGATGACCGCACGATACTGGTGCAGCAGTCATTACTCAAGTTAAATTTATCCTAGCAGCGGATGTACCCGCCGCCGTGGCGGGCAATGCTGCCATCCAGCTCCAGCGCCGACAGCGCTGCCAGCACTTCGGCCACGGACCGGCCCGATGCTTCAACCAGGGCTTCCACGGTCACCACCTCATAACCGACCAGAGACAGCAGCCAGGGCTGGCCCGCGCCGACGCTTGCGGCGGCCGCTGGTGTCAGTTCCAGCTGCCACTGCAACAGGGTGCCAAACTCCGCCAGGATATCGTCGACAGTCTCCACCATGACCGCGCCGTCACGCAGCAGGCGGAGACAGCCGCGGCCGCCCGCGTGGCCGGGAAACCAGGGCACCGCGAACACTTCCCGGCCCTGTTCCAGCGCGGTACCGGCAGTGATCAGCGAGCCGCTGGGCAGGGCCGCTTCGACCACCAGCACCCCGAGCGCGAGCCCGCTGATAATGCGGTTGCGGGCCGGGAAATGCATCGGCAGCGCCGGCGTCAGCGGGGCGAACTCACTGACCAGGCAGCCACTTTCAAGCAACTCCCGGGCCAATGGTTCGTGGCGCCGGGGATAGATGGCGTCGATGCCGGTGGCCATGACCGCGATGCTGCCAGCGTTCGTGTCCAGGGCCCCGCGATGGGCCGCCCCGTCTATGCCCAGGGCCAGGCCGCTGGTGATGGCGAGTCCGGCCCGGGCCGCGGCGGCCGCCAGTTCCCGGGCCAGCCGGATACCGGGGGGGCTGGCCTTGCGGCTGCCCACCACGGCCAGTTGCGGCGCCCGCAGCAGCTGTTCGCAGCCGCGCAGATACAACAGGGGAGGCGGGTCGTGGATGGCCGCGAGCATGGGCGGGTAGTCGGCGGAACCCAGGGCAACAACCCGCCCATCGACGGCGAGCAGGGCATCGAGCTGGCGATCGACATCCCGGGCCGCCGCTGGATGACGGCCGCGCTTGCGGGCAGTGACCAGGTCGGCACGTGCAGGGCCATCCACCCCCGCAGTCGCGAGAGCGGACGCCTCCGCCTCCCAGACAGCTTGCGGTGAACCAAAGTGCTGCAGCAGGCGCCGCAGCCCGGCGTTATCGAGATGGGGCAGACTGTGCAGCAGCAGACACAGTCGAGCGTGGGCAGCATCCATACATCATCCTTGACGTCATGCCTGGGTCATTTCTACCTGCAGACGACGACCGCTCCGTGGTCGCCGCGCTTCTGTCAGGGGTTTTTCACCTTGTCCAGCACCTTGAGCGGGCGGCTGGCGCGCAACACCAGGCCATAGCTGGCTTTCTCAAATACCTCGAACACCATCAGCAGGCCGGCGCGGGTATCTGGCAAGGTCACGTTCTGGCGCGCGACCTGATCGAAGACAACGCCACCGACCTGATAGATAGCCAGCACATGCCCAACCTCAATGCCATCACGCTCGCCGCGATTGAGCACCACGATATTGCCCTGGCCGACCTGGTTGACCCCGCCGTCGACCGCAATCATGAAACCATCGGTGACCTTCACCGCCGGTGCGCGGGGCTGGAAGGTAGCGTCCAGCACCTGCTCGCGCTGGGGTAACAGGCGATCCGCTATGCGCACCTCTTCCGTCACCCGGGTAACATCCAGCTCGGTCACTTCTTCGCGGTTGCTGCTGACCAGTCGCGCATTGCCGATGTCCATCGCCTGGTAACCGAGCATCTCGCTGGTGATCGGGTCGCGGTAGGTGTCCCCCGCCCGGTAGATGCCGTAGCTGCGTTCACCGTCCGGGAAAGGTCCACGGCCATAGATACGGTCGCCCGGGGCGGCGATCAGGCGCCCCTGGTCGCCGGCCACGACGTAGGCCGAGTTGTTCAATTCGTCGGCATCCAGAATGCGGTGCCGCTTGAGGAACGCGCCAATCTGGTCCAGCGGTATCAGCGGGATGGCCAGATCCAGGGACGACACCCGCATGCCCGGCTCCAGCTTGACGTCGCGCCCCCGACGCAGCTGCAACCGCGGCTGCCCGTTGACCCAGGTCAGGTAGAGTTCATCGCCGGGGTAGATCAGGTGGGGGTTGTCGATCTGCGGGTTGACATCCCAGAGCTCAGGCCAGCGCCAGGGCTCTCGCAGATACATGCCGGATATGCCCCAGAGGGTATCGCCTTTCTTGACGATGTAGGTATCCGGGACATTCTCGTTGAGCTCTACTGCCGCCTGCAGCCAGGAACTGAGCAACAGACTGCCAAGCAGTACCAGGTAAACCGAAAAAGACTTCGCTCTCATGATCCGTCCAACCTGCCCCTGTTATCGTTCACCCGCCAGACCGGCGCAGCGACCTCCCCCTGAAGGCAAGTACGCTACCGGTGGGGCGGCGCTGGGCACTACCTTGCCAGCAGTTATATAATAGCCACAGTTTGCGGTGGGCATGGGCCCGTGGCAAGCCCCAATGTGACTAATTTACCATCCGCCGGCAGAGTCCCGAAGGCAGCTAACACCATGGCAGTACTAGACATTCTCGAATTTCCCGACCCCCGGCTTCGCACCAGGGCGGTGCCGGTGGAGGCAGTCACTGACGCCACCCGTGCGCTGATCGACGACATGTTTGCCACCATGTACGCGGCCCCGGGAATTGGTCTCGCGGCAACCCAGGTCAATGTCCACCAGCGGCTGCTGGTGATCGACATCAGCGAAGACCACAGCGAACCGCTGGTCTTCATCAATCCGGAAGTCACCGTGCTCGACCCCACCCTGGGCGAATACGACGAGGGCTGCCTCTCCGTCCCGGGTTTCTACGAAACGGTGGAGCGGCCACAGCGCATCTCGGTCACCGCCCTGGACCGCAACGGCGAGTCCTTTACCCGCGAGCTGCAGGGGCTGCTGGCCATCTGCCTGCAGCATGAAATCGACCACCTCGACGGCAAGCTGTTCGTGGATTACCTGTCCCCCCTCAAGCGCCAGCGCATTCGCCGCAAGCTGGAAAAAGATCAGCGGCGCCAGGCCTGAACGGTGGCCAGTGACCCGTTGCGCCTGATTTTCGCCGGCACCCCCGAATTCGCCGCCACCCATCTGCGGGCCCTGCTGACCAGTCACCACCGGGTCGTCGCGGCCTATACCCAACCCGACCGCCCCGCCGGGCGCGGCAAGAAATTGCAGGCCAGTCCGGTCAAGGAGGTCGCGGCGGCGGCTGGAATACCGGTATTCCAGCCCGCCAGCCTGCGCCACGCCGAAGCCCAGGCCGAGCTCGCGGCGCTGGGCGCCGATGTCATGGTGGTGGTGGCCTACGGCCTGATCCTGCCGCAGCCGGTGCTGGATGCCCCGCGCCTCGGTTGCATCAATGTCCACGCCTCGCTGCTGCCGCGCTGGCGCGGTGCCGCCCCCATCCAGCGCGCCATCGAGGCCGGGGACCCCGCAACCGGTATTACGATCATGCAAATGGACGCGGGCCTGGATACCGGTGCCATGCTGGCGCGGGAGAGCCTGCGGATAGCACCGGGCACCAGCGCCGGCATGTTGCACGATCAGCTCGCCGACATCGGCCCTCCACTGCTGCTGCAGGTACTCGACGACCTGCCCGCGTACCGCATATCCGCCACGGCCCAGGACGAAGCCGGCGCCAGCTACGCCCGCAAGATAGAAAAATCCGAGGCAGCGCTGGACTGGCAGCGCGAGGCCCCCGAGCTGGCCCGGGCAGTGGCCGCCTTCAACCCCTTCCCGGTCTGCTTCGGCATCCTCGGGGGTGAGCGGGTGCGGGTGCTGGAGGCGCACGCAGAGACGGTCGAAGCGGGAAACCGGGCCAGCCCCGGCACGGTCCTCAGTGCCGACCGTGAGGGCATTCTCGTCGCCTGCGGCGAGGGCGCACTGCGTATCCGCCAGCTGCAACTCGCCGGCGCCAGGGCGCTGCCGGTGGCGGATGTTCTCAATGCGCGGGACGCCCTGTTCGCCCCCGGCTCCCGGTTCGCGCCCGTCGCCGCCCCGGAAAGCAGCTGATGGCCGTCGATACGCGGGCGGCGGCGGCCCTCGCGATCGCCGGGGTGCTGGAAGGCGGCTCCCTGAACCAGTTGCTGCCGGCGGCTCTGGCCTCGGTCAGCGAGCGGGACCGCGGGCTGCTGCAGCAGCTCTGCTACGGCACCCTGCGCTATTACCCCCGCTTGCGGCCGCAGCTGGGGCTGCTGCTGAGCAAGCCCCTGAAAAATCGCGACCGGGACATTGAGGCACTGCTGCTTCTGGGCCTGTACCAGCTGGAGGAAACCCGGATACCCGACCACGCCGCGGTGGCCGCCACGGTCGCCGCCACCCGGGCCCTGCACAAGGTCTGGGCCAAGGGGCTGTGCAATGCGGTACTGCGCAGCTATCAGCGAGAGCGGGAAAAACTTGACCGCAAGTTGTCGCCCGCCGCCATTGCCGCGCACCCCGCGTGGCTGTTCTCTGCCCTGCAACAGGACTGGCCGGCCCGGGCGGACGCCATCATGGCAGCCAACAACGAACAGCCGCCGATGGTACTCAGGGTCAACCGCCGTCAGGGCAGTCGGGACGCCTACCTGGAGGCACTGGCTGCAGCCGGGATTCCTGCCTCGGCGGGCAAGCTGGCATCCGACGCGGTCTATCTGCAGCAATCGGTGGACGTCTCGGCCCTGCCGGGCTTCGCCGACGGCCGCGTGAGTGTGCAGGACGAGGCTGCGCAACTCGCCGCGCACCTGCTGCAGCCCCGCGCCGGTGAGCGGGTGCTGGACGCCTGTGCCGCTCCCGGGGGAAAGGCCTGCCACCTGCTGGAACTGGAACCCGGCATCGCCCTGACGGCGATGGACGTCGATGCTTCCCGACTGGACAGGGTTCGCGACAACCTGCAGCGACTGTCGCTGCAGGCGGACGTTGTCCAGGGCAATGCCGCCGCACCGCCGGCGACCCTGCTGGCGGGGAGCTTCGACCGCATTCTGGTGGATGCTCCCTGCTCAGCCACCGGTGTCATCCGCCGCCACCCGGACATCAAGTTGCTGCGCCGGACAGAGGATATCGCGGCGCTGGGCAAGCAGCAGCTGTGGATCCTGCAGGGCTTGTGGCCCCTGCTGCGGCCGGGGGGTACCCTGCTGTACGTGACCTGCTCCGTGCTGGAAGCGGAAAACAGCGCCGTGCTCGAACGTTTCCTCGCCACCACCGGAGACGCCGCCCTGCTGTCAGTCCCGCTGCCCGGGGAGCAACGCTCCTGCGGCGTGCAACTGCTCCCGCAGAGCGGCGGCCCGGACGGACTCTTCTTCAGCCTGCTGCAACGCCGCCCGTGAAAGTGCCCGGGCTGCACTATTTCAGTTTCCGCCACTTACAATCGACCAGTCTTTTCATTAAGGTGCAGGAAATCTCCGGGGAACAGCCCCAGCAATGAAGATTATCATTCTCGGCGCCGGCCAGGTCGGGGGCACGCTCGCCGAACACCTGGCTAATGAACAGAACGACATTACCGTCGTGGACACGGATACCGATCGCCTGCGGGAACTGCAGGACCGGCTGGACATCGGCACGGTGGCCGGCGGCGCATCCCACCCCGATACGCTCTATCAGGCGGGCGCCGAGGACGCCGACATGCTGATTGCGGTGACCAACAGCGACGAAATCAACATGATGGCCTGCCAGATCGCCCACTCGCTGTTCAACACACCCACCAAGATATCCCGGGTGCGCTCGCCCAACTACCTGGCGTTCCAGGAACGCCTGTTCACCCCCGAGAACATCCCGGTCGACGTGATCATCGGTCCGGAACAGCTGGTGACCAAGGCCATCGTGGAGCTTATCGCCAACCCCGGCGCCCTCCAGGTGCTGGACTTCGCCGAGGGCCGAATCCAGCTGGTGGCGGTGCGCGCCTATCACGGCGGCCCCATCGTCGGCCATGAGCTGCAGGACATTCGCGAGCACATGCCCAAGGTCGACACCCGGGTGGCGGCCATCTTCCGTCGCGATCGCGCCATCATCCCCGAGGGGGACACAGTGGTCGAAGCGGATGACGAGGTGTTCTTCATCGCCGCGCGCAAGGACATCCGCAAGGTGATGTCGGAGCTGCGCAAGGTGGACAAGCCCTATCACCGGGTGATGATCGCCGGCGGCGGCAATATCGGCGCTACCCTGGCCCAGAGCATCGAGGGACGCTACCAGGTCAAGGTCATCGAACAGTCCTACCCCCGCTGCCGGGTACTGTCGGAGTCCCTCAAGCACACCATCGTCCTCCACGGCAGTGCCTCCGAGCCGCAGCTGCTGTCCGCCGAGAATATCGAGGCTACCGACGTCTTCTGCGCCCTGACCAACAACGACGAATCCAACATCATGATGTCGATGCTGGCCAAGCGCATGGGCGCAAAAAAGGTCATCACCCTGATTACCAACCCGGCCTACGCCGACCTGGTGGGCGACGAGATCGATATCGCCATCTCACCCCAGCAGATCACGATCGGCAGCCTGTTGACCCACGTGCGGCGCGGCGATATCAGCAATGTGCACTCCCTGCGCCGCGGTGCCGCGGAAGCCATCGAGGTCACCGCCCGCGGCGACACCTACTCCTCCAGGGTGGTGGGGCGGCGCCTGGACGAGATCAGCCTCCCGGAAGGGGTTACCATCGGCGCCATCGTGCGCGGCGATGAGGTACTGATCGCGCATCGGCATGTGGTGGTGGAAACCGGCGACCATGTGGTGCTGTTCCTGCTCGATCGCAACAAGATCTCGGCCGTGGAGAAATTGTTCGCGGTCGGTTTCGGCTTCTTTTCCTGATCCCGCCGCCGTGCACCTGACCATCTCGATGCGCATCCTCGGGCTGCTGCTGATGCTGTTCAGCAGCACCCTGCTGGTGCCGATGGGATTTGCCCTGGTGGATGATGACCACACTCTCTCCAGTTTCGCCAGCGCCCTGGGGCTGACCTTCATCGCCGGCCTGCTGCTCTGGTTGCCAGTGCAACATGTCCGCCACGAACTGCGGATTCGCGACGGGTTCCTGGTCACCTCCCTGTTCTGGACCGTGCTGGGCATTGCCGGCGCGCTGCCGTTCATACTCACCGAGGGGCTCGAGCTCAGTCCCATGGATGCGATATTCGAATCCATCTCCGGGCTGACGACAACGGGCGCCACGGTGATCACCGGGCTCGACGAGCTGCCGCGGTCCATCCTGATCTACCGGCAGCTCCTGCAGTGGCTGGGGGGAATCGGCATTATCGTGATCGCCGTGGCGGTGCTGCCGATGCTCGGCATCGGTGGCATGCAGCTGTACCGTGCAGAAATTCCCGGACCCACCAAAGACCGCAAGCTCACCCCGCGCATCGCGGAAACCGCCAAGGCGCTGTTCTTCGTCTATCTGTCCCTCACCGTGGTCTGCGCCCTGGCCTATTGGGCCGCAGGCATGAGCGGTTTTGACGCGGTAGCCCACTCTTTCTCCACCGTAGCCATTGGCGGTTTCTCCACCCACGACGCCAGCATGGGCTACTTCGAGAGCAACAGCGTGCTGCTGATCTGCAGTCTGTTCATGGTGATCTCCGGGCTCAACTTCGGCCTGCACTTCCTCTCCTGGCGGCGGCGCAGCCTGAACGGCTACCGCCAGGATTCCGAGTCCCGCTTCTTCCTCGGGGTCTTGCTGGTGGGCATCGCGATCACCTGCAGCTACCTGATCCTGAGTGACGTCCTGACCGTCGAGGACAGCCTGATCCACGGCTTGTTCATGACCATATCGATTGCTACTACCACCGGGTTCGCCACCCACGACTTCAGTGCCTGGCCCACCTTCCTGCCGCTGATGCTGATCATGTTTTCCTTCATGGGCGGCTGCGTGGGCTCCACCGCCGGCGGGATGAAATCGGTGCGCCTGATGCTCATCGCCAAGCAGGGCATCCGCGAACTCAAGCAGCTGGTCCACCCGAAGGCGGTGATTCCGCTGAAGATCGGCCGCCACCGCGTCGAGGCCACGGTGGTGAGCGCGGTCTGGAGCTTTTTCGCGGTCTACATGTTCGTCTTCGTGACCATGATGCTGGCGCTGCTGGGCACCGGCCTGGACTTCACCACCGCCTTCTCGGCCGTGGCCGCCTGCCTCAACAACCTCGGCCCGGGCCTGGGCGAGGTCGCCGCCAACTACTCGAGCATCGGCGGCGTCGCCAAGGCCCTGCTGTGTCTCGCCATGCTGCTGGGGCGCCTGGAGATCTTTACCCTGCTGGTGCTGTTCACGCCGATGTTCTGGCGGCTGTAGCCGCGCAACGCCAACCGCAGCCGGGGCCGCTGCCCCGGACAGGCATCCCGGACACCGCGCCGGGGCCGCTGCCCCCGGTTGCGGGAAAAGCTCCGGGATCCTGAATTTATTCCAGCAATTTCGGCCGTACTAATCACGCAATCCAGCGGTACAATTCACTTGTGGGTTGGCGGGCCCCCAACTATTGTGCGGGTAACGTGAAACGCGGCCTGTTCAACGGTTCCAGCACGTGTTCGTGGAATACTGGCCCGTCAGTTCGGACGCCGCTCCCGGACGAGAAGTTGCCTCGATGCAACATTACACTACTCACAGGAGTTCACCGAAATGAACGCTTTGTCGAATTGCAGAGTGGGCGGCAAGCCGCTTTCCCTACTCGCGGTGGTCGCGGCCACAATCCTGCTCACCGCGTGCAGCAGCGTACCTGAACCAGTCGGCGAAATGGCCTCTGCACGCGCAGTGGTCCGCAATTTGTCGGATACGGAAGCACGGACCTACGCGGCGGTCGAAGCAGATCGCGCGCGCACCAAGTTGCAGCGGGCCGAAGCCGCCCTGCGGGCGGAGAACTTCGACGAGGCCCGTCGCCTGGCTACGGAAGCAGAAGCCGATGCGGAGCTCGCCCGGGCCAAGACCGACGCCGCCAAGGCAACTCGTGCCGCTTCCGAACTGGAACAGAGCATACAAATCCTGCGCAGCGAGATAGAACGCGCGCAATCCAAACAGTAATCAGCGTAGCGATACGGGGGCACGAATCCAATGAGACTACACCACAGGTTTCTTCTCGGCGCCACGGTTGCCGCGTCAATTGTTCTTGCGGGATGCGCAGGAGCGCCGCAGCGGAGCGAGGCATTACTGTCAGTCGAGCAAAGCTATGAACTGGCGAAGAATGACCCGGCAGTAATCAGGTACGCCGCCGAGCCGCTGGAACGAGCGGGAAAGACACTGGAGGCCGCTCTCGCGGCGCGCGACGCGGCAGAAGCCGAATCGCTTACCTATGTAGCCGGCAGCCAACTCGCCACGGCGCGGGCGATTGCCGAACGGCGTGCGGCGGAGAGCAGCATAAGCGAGCTCAGCAAGGTCAAGGATCGCGTGCAGCTGGAGGCCAGGGAAGCAGAGCTCTCTACCTCAGCCAGCAGGCTTGAAGAGGCTCGTCGTCTGGAAGCGGAAGCCCGCGGCCTGGAAGCGGAGGCCCGTCGCAAGGCAGATGAGGCCCGCCTCAAGGAGGAGGCTGCGTTGCAGCAGCTCGCCGACATGCAGGCCAAACAGACCGCTCGCGGCATGGTGCTGACTCTGGGTAGCGTACTGTTCGCCACTGGTCGCTCCGAGCTGTTGCCGGGCGCACTGAGCTCAGTGGATCGGCTGGCGGCCTATCTGGAGGAGTACCAGGACAAGACTGTGCTGATCGAGGGGCATACCGACAGCACCGGCAGCGATACCACCAACCTGAACCTGTCCCAGGCGCGCGCCGATGCCGTCCGCGTGGCACTGATGACTCGTGGCATAGCACCGAGCCGCATTGTCGCCACAGGCCTGGCCTCAAGCCAGCCCGTCGCTTCAAACGATACGCCAGCTGGCCGGCAGCAAAACCGGCGCGTGGAAATCATCATCCAGTAATTCAACAACCGGGTCGTTGGCGCCTGACGGCGCCGCGCCCAACCGACTGACGCCGCACTCACCGGGCGTCAGTCGACACCCTCCAACAGCCTCCCCCCCGAAGCCACAGCAGAGCACCGGCCGTTACTTGTCCGGGGCGTCACTTCCTGCTGCGGGACACCAGCTCGTAAGCCGCCGTGATCTCCTGGGACTTCTCGGTAGCCACCTTGAGCATATCCTCGGGCACACCCCGGGCGATCAGCTTGTCCGGGTGGTTCTCGCTCATCAGTTTGCGGTAGGCCTTCTTCAGGTCGCGGTCGGCAACGTCCGGGCTGACGCCGAGCGCGGCATAGGCGGCCTCCAGCCGATCGGGACCGGCGGTGGCCTGACCGCCCGGGCGATGATGGAACTGCGCCTGGGCCTGGGCCATGCGCAACAGGTGCTCGAGCTGCATCGGGTTGAAACCCAACAGCCCGGCAATGTTATCCAGTACCCGCCGTTCTTCGGGTTCAATGCCGTGATCGACCAGTGCCAGCGACACCAGAAACATGAGCAGGGTCTGGCGCAGCTGGAGCTGGCGCCCACAGAGCTCGAGAAAGGCCGAGATCGTGGCCCGCACGTCGAAATCAGGCGCCGCGCCCTGCTTGAACAGGGCTATTGCGCTCTGGCGCTGACCGGCGTCCAGGCCCATCTGGCGGATAATCATCTCGGTGTGCTCGATTTCGTGCTGCGAGATGCGCCCGTCCGCCTTTGCCATATGCCCCAGCAGCAGGAATATGGTCTCGAAAAACCGGGTCTTGAGGCGGGCGATGTTCTCCGGGGAATGAGCCTCCATGGTCCGACGCAGGCCGCGGTCGAACTGGTGACCGACAAATATACCCAGGAGCAGGCCGATGGGGCCGCCAACCAGCAGGCCGATAA
>NZ_JAVKCQ010000240.1:0-32032 GCF_040222615.1 Haliea sp. | reverse complement strand
AGCTGCAGCATCTGGGCGGCCAGGTAGGGGCCAGGCTGGAAAAGAAACCCTTTGCCCCGCATGTGACCCTGTACCGGGGTTGCACAGAACCGCCGCCAGCGCCCGCCGCCCCGCCCGCCATTGCCCTCGCTTACGACCACTTCACCCTGTTCGAATCACACAAGGGCAGGCAGGGTGTGAGCTACCATGCCGTGGAACACTGGCCCCTGCGGCGCTAGAGCTGCGGTACTTCCGCCTCGTCAATCGGTATCTCCGCTCGGCCGATGCGCTCGGCCCGCTCCTGCAGGGTCTGCGCCGCGTCCTCCAGCCCGATCATGATCACGAAGCGCTGCTCGCGGATGCCCTGCAGGCAGTACTGGGCCAGCTCGTCCAGGTCCTGGAACTGCAGTTCCCAGCCGGCGCTGGCGGCGGCCTCCTTGAACTGCTCGATGGTGGGCGCCGGGATCGCCGGCTGCTCCCGCGCCAGCGTCTGCGGCCGGTTGCGGTCCGTGGTCCAGATGCCCGTATCCAGCAGCCCGCCGGAGGGGTAGAACACCGAGGCGCCCAGTGCCGTGCCCTGGGACTTCAGCTGCGCCGCCAGGCACTCGGTGAGGCAGGACACCGCCGCCTTGCTGGAGGCGTACACGGACTGGTAGGGCAGCGCGGAAATGCCGCCATCGCCGGAAGATGTATTGACGACGTAGCCCGGCTCGCCGGAGGCGATCATGCGCGGGACAAAGGCCTGGATACCGTGCACCACCCCCAGCACATTGACCCCGTGCACCCACTTCCAGTCGTTGGGGGTGGTCTCCCAGATATTGGCGGAAGGGGCGGCGACACCGGCGTTGTTGAACAACAGGTGGCAGCGACCATGGCGTGCAAACACCTCGTCGGCGAGGCGTGTCACCGAAGCCGCGTCCGCGACATCGGTCACCACGCCGCTGATATCGCCGAGCCCGGCGAACTCCGCGGTGACGCGGTCCAGGGCGGACTGCTCGACATCGGCCACCACCACATGGGCGCCCTCCTGCAGCAAGGCCTTGACCAGGGCGCGGCCAATACCGCTGGCGCCACCGGTTACTACTGCCACTGTATCGGAGAAATTCTGCATGTCACTGCTACCTTCTGTTATTGGAGTGGCCCACAGTATCCGCAGCGGGGGGTGGCTTGCCCAGCCCGCAAAGGTATTAGCGCCTGTCAGTTCAAGTTACGCGACTCCCGACAGATCGACTACCATTGGGATTCCACATTTGACCAGAACGAGGAGCGCTGAGTATGGCCAAGCAACAGCAGCAGGACCCGGATGGCATCCGCCTGCCGATCAAGCTGGACAGCACCTCCAACGGTGAGTTCATGCCCATCCCGCTGGACGCCATTCACCATCACGCCAACCGCCTGGCCCTGGCAAACGCCGACCGCAACGCGCGCCGCCGTGGTGTGGACCGCCGTTCGTTCCTGGTGAGCGCCTGCGGTGCCGCCAGCACTTTGCTGGCCTTCAACAGCGCCTACGCCGCCAGCGGCGAGCGCGGCGGTTACTTTGAACTGGACCCGGAAGCGGCCCGGGACCCCGAGCTGGCCGCAGCGGGCGTCGAAGGCAAGGAATTCATCTTCGACGTCCAGGGCCACTTCGTGAACCCGACCGGCGCCTGGACTGAACAGCTGCCGGAGGATGCCCGCCCCCTGTCCGGCCTGCCCAATGCCAGTTGCGCGGAGGGTGAGGGCCCCGGCCGCGCCTACCTGGACTGCTTCAACTCGGAACAGTTCGTGCAGGACGTATTCATGGATTCGGATACCGACCTGATGGTGCTGTCCTTCGTGCCCTCGCGCGCGGATGCAGAGCCGCTCACCATTGAAGAGGCGGCGGCGACAGCGGAAATCGTCGAGCGCATGCACGGCAGCCACCGGCTGCTGCTGCACGGCCGGGTCAACCCCAACCAGCCCGGCGATCTGGATGCCATGGACCAGCTGGCCGAGCACTGGGGCGTCAGTGCCTGGAAGACCTATACCCAGTGGGGGCCGGAGGGCAAGGGTTTCTGGCTGGACGACCAGGACACCGGTATTCCCTTCCTGGAGAAGGCCCGTGCGCTGGGAGTGAAAATCGTGGCGATACACAAGGGCCTGCCCTTCGGCCCGGACTCCTACGAACACTCCACCTGTGCCGACATCGGCCGGGCCGCCAGGCTGTACCCGGACATCAGCTTCCTGGTCTACCACTCGGGCTATGTGGCGGGTGTCAGCGAAGGGCCCTACGACCCGAACCGGGAGGACGGCATCGACGCCCTGGTGACTTCGCTGCGCGACAACGGCATCGGCCCCAACAGCAACGTCTACGCGGAACTCGGCAGTACCTGGCGTTTCCTGATGCGCGACCCGGACAGCGCCGCCCACAGCCTGGGCAAGCTGCTGAGCTACGTCGGCGAAGACAATGTCCTCTGGGGCACGGATTCGATCTGGTACGGCTCACCCCAGGACCAGATCCAGGCCTTCCGCAGCTTCCAGATCGCAGACAAGCTGCAGCAGATGTACGGCTACCCGAAGATGACGGCGGCGCTGCGCGCGAAGGTATTTGGTCTCAACGCGCTAAAGCCTTACGGCCAGCAGGTTGCAGACCTGCTGCCCGGCTTCGGCCTGGACAGGGTTGCGGCGCTGCGCAGCGACTACCGCGCGCAGCCCGACCCGCACTTTCGCACCTACGGCCCCAAGAGCCGGCGCGAGTTCCTGAACCTGATGCGCTGGGGAGCCTGAGCCTGGCTCAGTGCTGCCACGCGCTCACTGGCCGCTCGCCACGAGACTGCGGTAGGGCCGCAGCGCACGCAGGAACAGCAGCGACGCACTGACTGCCACCGCAATGCCGACAATGGCCAGTGACTCACCCACCAGCGCCCGATCCTGGACGATATAGTCCGTGCACAGCGCTATCAGCGTGGGACCAAGGCCCATGCCGACGCCGCTGGTCATCACCACATACACGCCGGCAATGACCCCGCGCATGGTACCGGGCGTGATGTTCTGGAGCGTACTGGCAGCCAGCGCCAGCGGCAGGGTGACCAGCACACTGGCGGCCACGACAGCCGCCAGGGCGATGTTGACACTGGAGGTCAGCGGCAGGACGAGCAGGAACGGGCACACGCCCAGACTCGCATAGCACGCCAGCCGCAGGGGATAATCGACCATCCCGCGGGCAGCCATCCAGCGCCCGATAACCGGCCCGCTGAGCACGCCCGCCGAGCCCGACAGCAGCGCGATAAAGCCGTAGCGCAGGCCCGCTTCCTGCACGCTGAGATCAAAGGTACGCACCAGGTAGCTCGGCACCCAGGCCTGCAGACCGTAAAGCACGATCACCAGCAGCGGAACGCCGACGAGGAGTGCGGCGTAGATGCTGGCCTGGTTCATCAGTACCTGGACGATTCCGGCGGACGCCTGGCCAGTCTCACCCGCGGCGGCACCGGCGGGATACAGCGACGACTGCATGCGCACAGGCTCCATGACCCGCAGAAACAGCAATGCGACCAGCACACCCGGCGCGCCCACCACCATAAAGGTCACCTGCCAGGGTTTCAGGTCCCCTACCAGCGGCAGGGTGACAACCGAGACATCAGCCATCATCCCCATCAGGGCGCCACCGAGAATCATGGAGAAGCCGGCGCCGAGGTAGGGGCCCATGAGGAAAACGCTGATCGGAAACCCGCGCCGCTCCGGCGGAAAATAGTCCGCCATCATGGACCAGGCCGCAGGAGTCAGCGCCGCCTCGCCCATGCCAACCGCGGCACGAGCGACGAACAGTTGCCGGAAACTGTTGGCCAGGCCACAGGCGGCGGTTGCCAGGCTCCAGAACAGCACACCCCCGGCAACAATCAGTTTTCGCGAGTGCGTATCCGCCAGGCGGCCCAGGGGAATACTGAACAGGATATAGGTGATGATGAAAGCGAAGCCCTGGAGCAGGCTCACCTGGGTGTCACTGATCTGCAGGTCCTGTTGAATGGGCTCGACCAGGAGATTCACGATCTGCCGGTCGACAAAGGACAGCATATAGGCAAACGTCAGCAGCAGCGTCACCCGCCAGGCGAGTCTGGACGATGGGTACGCTGCTTCCCGGTTGTCACTGCTCATCGGTTCACCTCTGGGGTAATGGGTGGGAAGATCGGGTGGAGCCTGGCCCAGTCATCGACTCGCAGCAAAGGCAGGGCATGCCGTTGCCGGAACTGTGACATGTCGACCGTAAAGGGCGATGGGCGTTGAGTGTTGTACCAGCTGTAGATGGCGTGAAGATCCGTTGCTATGCGATCTTCCGCGGCGCGATCGCCACCGCCAAACAGCCCGCCCATCCGCCGGGCGAAATCCTCCACGGGCAGGCTCTCAAAGCGAATCTCACGCCCCCATGCCCTGCTCAGGGCCGCGGCGGTCTCAGCGCCGCGCAGGGCCTCGGGCCCGCCGATAACGTAGCGTCGATCGATCGCCTCGGGATCGTCGGCGAGAGCGATCATTATCCTGGCGACGTCGTCCAGGCTGACCCAGCTCACCGGCAGGTCCTCACCATGAGGATAGCTCAACACCTGGCGCTCGCGCAGGGCGGGCAACGCCCATCCCCGAAGCATGTTCTCCATGAAAATGACGGGGCAGACGGCGGTCGCCGGAACCGGAGACGCCAGCAGGTCCTGGATGATCCCGTGACGCACATCGTGGGCGACATGGCCAACGGGGCGGTCACCCACGTACAGGCTGGCGTTGAACACAATGCGCCGGATAGCGGACTGCTCCGCGGCATGGAGAAAGTTCTGGAAGCCCTGGAGAATTTCCCCGGGGTCATTGAATGAAGCCGATGGCAGATTGAGGAATACCGTGTCAACCTGCCCCAGCACGGCCGGCAGTGTTGCCGGCGCCAACAGATCCAGCGCCACTGGCTTGACAGCGTTTGGCAATCTTGCCGGATCAGGCTGTCGCCCGGCACCCAACACGGTATGGCCAGCCGCCGCCAGGGCGGATGCCTGGCGGTAGCCCTGGTCCCCGGTGGCACCCACGACCAAAAAACGTTGCATGGACATTACTCCAGACTGCGCCAGGGCCGGAAACGGGTGTTACCCCGCTGCCGGCACCCGGGCTGCTCAGAAGCGTGTGGTCAGCTCAATGCCGTAGGTACGCGGCACGCCACCCCACACAGCCCTGTGCGTTCCGCCGTCGAAGCCGAAGTCGTGGAAGTCCTCATCGGTCAGGTTGCGACCGAAAATCGCCACCGACCAGCCATCGCCGAAACGATCATAGGTGATGCTCGCGTCGAGCAGGCCGTAGGAGTCCACGGCGATGCTGGGGCTGTTGAGAGTGTCCACGAAGTGCTCATCACGCCACTGGTAGGACACGCGGGAGAACAGTTCGGCGTTGTCACCCAGCGGCATCCGGTGCTGCAGGCCGGCGGTGAACTCAAACTCGGGAACCCGCTCGAACTCCAGCCGCTCGGCCGCCGGGTCATCTATCGCACGTTCATACACGCCGTTGCGATCGGCATCGATTCCCGGGAAGCGGTCATACTTGGCATCCAGGTAGCCGAGGGAGAAGTCGGCGGAAAGCGTGTCTGTGAGCATGACCGAGCTTTCCACTTCGATCCCCGTGATGGTCGCCTCGGCGGCATTGCGCAGCACCTGGGCCACCTGCGGGACACCATTCACAACCACAGTATCGGAGATGGTCCGCTGGATATCGTCGTAGCTGCTGTGGAACAGCGCGACGTTGAACCGCAGCCGGTCGTCCATCAGCGTGGATTTGATACCCGCTTCCCAGGTCACCACTTCCTCTTCGTCAACGGGGCCCAGCGTCTCGGGAATGGACGCCCTGATGTTGTAGGAGCCGGAGCGGAAGCCGGTGGACCAGGTGGCGTAGCCAAACACGTCATCGGTGATACGCCAGTTCACTCCCACCTTGGGGGAAAAACTGGTCCAGGTCTCATCGTCCGTCACCGTGTTCGGGCAGTCGGCCATGGACAGGGAGGCAAAGACCGTCGCATTGCCACTGAAGGGGCAGAACACCACCTCTTTCTCTTCGTGCGTCACCCGCCCGCCAAACAGCAGCGACCAACGGTCATTCAGGTTCCAGTTCGCTTCACCGAACAGCGCGTAGGACGTATCGTCGGTCAGCGCCAGGCCGACCTGCTGGAAAATCGTCGGCTGCGCGGGAGTGCCGCCGATAAAGAATTCCCGGCGCTCGCCGATGTCGTACTCCTGGGTGAAGTAGAACGCCCCTGCGGTGAACTCGATGACATCGGAGAAACTGGAGGCATAACGGGCCTCGATGGAGAACTGCTCCTGGGACTCTTCATTGTCAGGGAACGAGAACACGGTGAAGGGCGACCCGTCGAAGTCCGTGGAAGAATCGTAGCGTACTTCCCTGCCGCCGGTTATCACCGTGAAGATACCGTGGTCCGCTTCGTAGCTGGCGTCCACCACCAGCATCTTGGTCTCGCTGTCGATGTAACCCTGGTTGTTGTGGAGAATGTCGTACTTGTCTGAGGGGGGCGTATACCCGAACACCCGTTGTACCGTGGCAGGCCCGGCGACTCGAGGGTCAATCCGGCTGTCCAGGTTCTGCGCCGCGGAAGAGCCGCCACGCCCGCGGTAATACTCGCCAATCACCGCGACAGACGTGCGCTCGGTCGGCGTCCACAGCAGTGACGGCCGGATAATATTGACGTCATCCTCGGGTTTGCTCTGGCCGTTGAAGAGATTGTTGAAATAACCGTCGGCCGACCGGCTCATCCCCGCCACCCGCATGCTCAGGTTGTCACTGACCGGGAGATCCACGGCGCCGGACAGCTGCATCGTGTCGTAGTTGCCGAGCTGGAACTTGGCATAGCCGCCGAACTCCGTGCCCGGGCGCCGACTGGTGACCGACACCGCGCCACCGGTCACATTTTTGCCGAACAGGGTGCCCTGCGGGCCGCGCAAGACCTCTACGGACTGGAAATCGAACGCGGAGGCGATGGAGCTGGGCCCAAAGCCGACATAGATGCCGTCAAAGAAGGCACCCACCGCGGGGTCCTGCGAGCGGGTTGTATTGCTCACCCCGATACCGCGAATGAAAAAGTTGGCGAAACCGGGGAACGTGCCCGCCGAATTCAACTGGACATTGGGTGCCATGCGACCGATGTCCGTCAGGTCGACCGCAAAGGTTTGCTCGATAGCCTCGCCGCTGTAGACCGAGATCGCGGTGGGAACCTCCTGCACATCCAGCCCTGTCGCGCGTTTCTGGGAGGTCACCACCACCTCTTCCAGGGCGCGGGGCTGAGCCTGAGCCTGAGCTGCCGGCAGCAGCGCGGCTACCAGGGCGGAGGCCGCCGCGACGCCGATGGCCAGTGAAGTCTCTCGTGTTGTCTTGCTGATAGTTGTACGCATGAAAAACCCTTCTTATAACTTATTGATTTATATTAAAATATCTGCCGTCAGGGGCGGATTTCTGGCGCCGGAAGGCACCTCAGGTACTGCTTTTTTGTTTTTAAACTTTATTCAAAACAGGAACATAGTTGCTTGCGGCAAGCATGTCAATTATTTTCGGACACAATCGAGTCGCCCGGGCGGTGAGCCGGTTTGACAGCACCATGGACAGCGCCTAGGATCGGCGCCACAGTGTTTTTAATATAATTCAAAACAGGGGATTTGCGGATGGAAGCGACAGCACTTGAGACCCGCCTGCGGCAGCTGGAAGCGCGTGACAGCATCCGCACCCTGGTCGCTCGCTATGGGATCGCTGTAGACGATCACGATCTGCGGGATATCGCCGGGTTATTCGCCAGGGACGCGCTGTTCCGGTCCCGGGACGGGGTGATGGAAGCGCGCGGCAGGGACCAGATCGTAAGCCAGTTCGTCGCTCGCTTCTCCGTATTGGGCATCAGCAACCACGTCAGCCACGACCACATCATTACCCTGGACGAGGATGACCCTCAGCGAGCGCGGGGCCTGCTGACTGCGCATGCGGAGCTGTGGCGCAATGGACAGGCGTATGTCGCAGCCCTGCGCTATCGGGATGAGTACGTTGTGGAAGAGAGCCAGTGGCGCTTCGCTGAGCGCGAGCTCGCCTTTCTGTACTACGTGCCTGTTGCAGAGTACGCAGAGGCGCTGGGCAGCCCCCTGCGCCAGCGCGCCTATGGCGACCAGCGCCCCGCCGACTTCCCGGAGCGGCTGGCAAACTGGCAGGACTACCGCGCCGGCGGCGGGAACACGCCTACCGGGTAACGGCCCTTCAGGCGCCCTTGCCCAGGCTTTCCATGATGACCGAGAAATCTTTCTGGCCCATACCGGCTTCCTGCAACTGGCTGTAAAGCTGCTTGGCCAGCTGACCCATGCGGTTGTCCACCCCGCTGTGCTCGGCAATGGCCATCGCCAGGCCCAGGTCCTTGGCCATCAGGTCCACCATGAACCCCGGCTTGTAGTCGTTGCTGGCCGGTGCCTTTTCCATTACCCCGGGATAGGGGTTGTAGACTTCCAGCGACCAGTTGCGGCCGGAACTGGCGAGCATGATCTCGGACAGGACCTTGGGGTCCAGGCCGTTGCGGACACCCATTTCCAGTGCCTCGCAGCTGCCGATCATGTGGATCGCCAGCAGCATGTTGTTGCAGCCCTTGGCGACCTGGCCCGCACCCGCGGGGCCGGCGTGGAAGATATTCTTGCCCATGTCGGCGAGGATGATTTTCGCCTTCTCGAAGGTCGCCGCCTCGCCGCCGCACATGAAGGCCAGGGTACCCGCGGCCGCTGCGGCCACACCGCCGGAGACCGGCGCATCCATAAAACCGATGCCCAGTGCCGCCGCCGCCTTGCCCACTTCGCGCGAGGTGGGGGCGTCGATGGTGCTGCAATCCAGCACCGTGGTGCCGCTGTCCAGCTGTGCCAGCAGGCCGTCGTCACCCAGGTAAATACCCGCCACGTGCTTGCCCGCGGGCAGCATGGAGATGACGTACTCCGCGCCCACCACCGCCGCGGCGGTGGAGGCAGCGACGGTGGCGCCGGCGTCGGCGAGCTGCCGACAGGCGGCTTCAGACAGATCAAAGACCTGCACCGCGTGGCCGGCCTTGACCAGATTGACGGCCATGGGGCCGCCCATATTGCCGAGCCCGATAAATGCGACTTGCGCCATGATGGTAAAACTCCTGTCCTGTTAGAGGTCCGCCAGCGGGTTCTGGTCCCACGGCGCCTGAAAGAATGAATCGAGCAGATCCCGGGGCACATCGCGGGTACACGGGAAGGCCCAGGCGGGATTGCGGTCCTTGTCCAGCAACAGGGCGCGGACACCCTCGGCAAACTCGGGGTAGCGCACCACGTTGGTGGCGAGCACCAGTTCCGCCTGGAACACCTCGCGCAGGGAGGCGTGGCGGGTCTCCTGCAGCTGGCGGCTGATCCACAGCGCCGCCAGCGGCGAACCGTGGGCGAGGCCGTCGCGGGCCTTCGCCAGCCAGGGGTCGTCGGTCTGCTGGCTGCCGATCGTGTCCACTACCTGGTGTACGTCATCGCCGTCACAGAGGGCATTGATCAGCCGCAGGTGCGGTTCAACCTGGCCACCGGGCATGCTGCCAACGCTCTGCTCGGTCAGCGGACGCAGGATGTGGCGCACCTGGGCGTGGTTGGCCACGGTGTCGTCGCCCCAGCGGCTGCGGCGCAGCTGCTCCAGCACCGCGGCCTTGTGTTCACTGCCAATGAAACGGTCCGCGATACCCGTGAAGACGGCATCCGCGGCATTGATCGACGCCCCGGTCAGGGCCAGGAACTGGCCCGACTTGCCGGGCATGTGGTTGAGGAACCAGCTGCCGCCCACGTCCGGGAACAGGGCGATGGTGACCTCCGGCATGGCGATGCGGGTGGCCTCGGTCACCACCCGGTGCGAGCAGCCGGCCATGACCCCGAGACCGCCGCCCATGACGATACCGTGGCCCCAGCAGATGATGGGCTTGGGCCAGGTGTGCAGGGTGTAGTTCATGCGGTATTCGCGGGCGAAGAAAGCTTCCGCCTCCTCGCAGGGACCTCCCGGGGTCGCGGTGGCGGAGCGGTGCAGGGCCTGCACGTCACCGCCGGCGCAGAACGCCTTCTCGCCACTGCCGTCGAGGAACACCGCGGCGATGCTCGGGTCGTCGCGCCAGGCATCGAGCTGCTGCTGCAGCGTATCGACCATCTCCAGGGTGAGGGAATTCAGGGTTTTCGGCACATTGAGAGTCAGGCGGCCCATTCTCAGGTGGGCGCACTCGAGCTCCTCGATAATTACAGCTGCGTCTGACATGGTTCGGTCCTTAACGGTTCTTCCACTCGGGCTTGCGCTTTTCCAGGAAGGCGTTGACACCCTCGCGCTGGTCTTCGGTGGAGAACAGGTCCACAAACAGGTCCCGTTCCAGCGCCAGGCCGCTGCTGATCTCGATGTCCCGGCCACTGTGGATCAGTTTCTTGCAGGACGCCACGGCGCCGGGGCTCTGGCCGCCCACCTGCTCGGCCAGGGCCAGCGCCCGGGTCAGTGCTTCGCCTTTGGGCACCACTTCTTCCACCAGCCCGATGCGCAGGGCGGTAGCGGCGTCCACCCGCTCGCCGCAGAGAATAATGCGCTTGGCCCAGCCCTCGCCCACCAGCCGCGCCAGGCGCTGGGTGCCGCCGGCACAGGGCAGCAGGCCGACCTTGGCCTCGGGCAGGGCCATCTGCGCCTGCTCCTCGGCGATACGGATATCGCAGGCCATGGCCACTTCCAGGCCGCCGCCCATGGCAAAGCCGTTGACCGCCGCTATGGAGACCCCGCGGAAATCCGCCAGGGTCTCGAAGGCTTCACCGAAGTACTCCGCCATGCTGCGGGCGGTATTGGGGTCGCCGTCGGCAAACAGCTTCAGGTCCGCACCGGCGGAGAAAAACTTGTCGCCGGCACCGGTCATGACCAGGGCAAAGATCGCATCTTCCCGATTGAGCTTGTTGACCAGGTCGCGCAGGGCGGGCAGGCTCTCGGTGTCCCAGGTATTGGCCGCCGGATTGTCGATGGTGACCAGGGCGGTGTGGCCGCGGACTTCAACCTTGAGTTTGTCGGATGTGCTCAGGCTCATTTTATTACCTCCAGTGCGCCGTCCATTAGCATTTTGCGGGCCACGATAACCCGCATGATTTCGTTGGTGCCTTCAAGGATCTGGTGTACCCGGGTATCGCGCACATGGCGCTCCATGGGGTACTCGCGGATATAGCCGTAGCCGCCGAACAGCTGCAGCGCGTCATTGCAGACATTGAAGCCGACATCGGTGGCAAACCGCTTGGCCATGGCACAGTAGGTGGAAGCCTGCGGATCCTTGTTGTCCAGCTTGCTGGCGGCGAGGCGCACCATCTGCCGGGCTGCGACCAGCTCGGTGAGCATGTCCGCGAGCTTGAACTGGGTGTGCTGGAAATCGGCGATGGCGGTGTCGAACTGGCGCCGCTCCTGTACGTAGGCAGCCGCCTCTTCCAGCGCCTGCTGGGCGGTGCCAACGCTGCAGGTGGCGATATTGATACGCCCCCCGTCCAGCCCCATCATGGCGATGGCGAAGCCCTGCCCCTCCTCGCCCAGGCGGTTGCCCACCGGCACCCGCACATTGTCGAAGGTGACCATGCGGGTCGGCTGGGCGTTCCAGCCCATCTTCGCCTCTTTCTTGCCGTAGCTGATACCCTCGGCATCCGCTGGCACCAGCAGCGCGGTAATGCCGCGAGCCCCGTTGTCGCTGGTGCGCAGCATTACCACCAGCACATCGGTGTCGCCCGCACCGGAGATGAAGACCTTGCTGCCGTTGATGACATAGTCGTCGCCGTCGCGCTTCGCCGTGCTGCGCAGGGACGCCGCGTCGGAGCCGGCGCCGGGCTCGGTCAGGCAATAGGACGCGAGTTTCTCTCCGCTGACCAGCGCCGGGCACCAGCTGTCGATGACGGCATCAGTGCAGTAGTTGCCGATCATGCTGGTGGCCATGTTGTGGATGGTCAGGAACGCGGCGGTGGTGGTGCAGCCGCGCGCCAGTTCCTCCACGATCAGGCTGGCATCGAGCCGGCCCAGGCCGAGGCCGCCAGCGCGCTCCGGGGTGTACATGCCCATGAAACCCAGTTCACCCGCCTGGCGCAGCGCATCCTTGGGAAAGATTGACTCCTCGTCCCACTTGGCTGCGTTGGGCGCCAGCGCACCCTCGGCGAAGGAGCGCGCACTGTCAATAAAGGCCTGCTGTTCTTCGGAAACCGAAAAATCCATGCTGCAGCCCCCCTTAAAAGCGGTTCATGACTTTGCCGAACAGCTCCTCGTCACTGGGGACCACCTTGGTTTCGGCCAGCGGCTTGGACACCCAGGTCTCGTTGATCAGGTCGCGCCAGGTGATGTTGTGGTTGATACTGTTGCCACCCCAGGAACCGCAGCCCAGGGAGAAGGTCTGGCGCATGCCGTTCCACAGGTTGCCGCTGTTGGAGGCGGCCTGGGGCTGGTTCACCATCACCCGCGAGGTGCGCGTGGCCAGCGCCAGCTTGAGGATATTGTCATCGTTGTTGGAATAGATACCGCAGCTGTGGCCCTGGCCCTGGTAGGCCTGGATGCGGTTGGTCAGCTCGATGGCCTCGTCGATGTCCTTGACCTTGTACAGGGCCATGGTCACGGTCAGCTTTTCCCCGGAGAAGGGGTAATCCGGCCCGGTGCCCACTTCCGGCACGATCAGGAACTGCTTGCCTTCCGGCAGGTCGATGCCCGCCCGACCGGTGATGGTGGTGGCGTGCTGGGCGACGATGTTGGGGTTGAGGTGCCCGTCCACCCAGATGACATTCTGCAGCTTCTGCTTGTCCTCACCCTCGATAATGTAGCCGCCCTCGCGCTTCAGCTTTTCCAGGAATTCGTCGTAGATGGATTCGAATACCAGCACCGAATTGTCCGAAGAACAGGACGCCGCCAGGTCCAGGGTCTTGGAGATGCGGATTTTCTCGGCCGCCTCGTCCAGGTTGGCGCTGTCGTCCACCGTGATCACGGCGTTGCCCACGCCGACGCCCAGGGCCGGGGTACCGGAGGAGTAGGCCGCGCTGACCATGGCCTCGCCACCGGTTGCCAGGATGCGGTCGCACTGGCGCATCAGTTCGTTGGTCTTGTCCAGGGAGGGTACGTCGATGCTCTGTACCAGGTCCGCGGGGGCACCCATGGCGACGATGGCCTCGCGCATGTAGTCGCAGATCATCTTGTTGGTCAGTTTGGCGCGCGGGTGCGGGGCGATGATGATGGCGTTGCGTCCCTTCACGGCGGAGATCGCCTTGATTACCGGCGTGGCTTCCGGGTTGGTGGACGGCGACAGGGCACCGATGACACCCACCGGCTTGGCAATCTTGACGATGTTGCGGACCGGGTCTTCCTCGATCACGCCCACGGATTTGTCGTTGATGATGTCCATCAAGGTCGCACGCGTCTTGCGGTGGATCTTCAGGAACTTGCCGTCGTAGTTGCCGAGCTGGGTTTCCTCCACGGCAAAATGGGCGATCTTCTCGGACACGCCTTCACGAGCCACCGACCACACCATGGCGGTGATCAGCTCGTCGACCTGCTCCTGGGTGTAGTGCTCGATGGCCGCCTGTGCCGCTCTTGCGCGCGCCATCATCGCGGCGATTTCCTGCTGGACTTCGTTACCTTGCTGGACTTCCTGGACCTTGGCCATGACTCGAACTCCTGTCGTGCTGCTTGCGGATCGGGGACCCCGTCACCTGACTATAGACGGGATTCTTATGTTAGCCGGAAAGGATACCGAGGGCGGGCGCCGGGGCAAAGGGACTAAATTGCGGTTAACATGGACCATATTGCGGCCATATCGCCACTTTATAGCTGTTTTCGGCTTATTGGCCCGTCAGGTCTGTGTCGGGAAGCGGTCGAGGAAGGTGCCGAATTCCGCTGCCGTCAGGGCTTTGCTGATCAGCCAGCCCTGTACATCGCAGCTTCCCATGGCGGCCACAATCTGCAATTGCTCCGGGGTTTCCACGCCCTCGACCACGATCTCCAGGCGCAGGGCGCGGGCCATCTGGAAGATCGCCGAGACCACGGCGGCCTGCTCCGCCTCCCGCTCTATCCCGGCAACAAACATGCGGTCTATCTTCAGAGTATGGACGGGCAAGCGCACCAGGTAGTTCAGTGACGAGTACCCGGTGCCGAAATCGTCGATCGCAATGCGCACGCCCAGCGCGCGCAGCTCGTGCAGCCAGCTGGCCGTGCTCTCGAGGTCCTCGACCAGGCTGCTCTCGGTCAGCTCGAACACCAGGTTCCTCGCCGCATCGGGATTGGCAGCCAGCACCTCACGGGTGCGCTGGAGAAAAACGGGATCGCGCACCTGCAGTGCAGAGACGTTGATCGAGAGATCAAATGATTCCGGCAACTGGCCCGCCCACGCGGACAGCTGGTTGACCGCGGCCTCGAGGATCCAGTCGCCCAGGGGCAGGATCAGGCCGGTCTCCTCCGCCAGCGGAATAAACGCATCGGGGTAGCGCAGGCCACTGGGGTGGCGCCAGCGCAGCAGGCACTCGGCGCCCACCACCCGCTGCCGCGCGCTGTCCACCAGCGGCTGGAAATGCAGCTCGAATTCCTGGTTCTTGAGCGCCGCGCGCAGCTCCGACTCCAGCTGCAGCTTGGAGAACACCTTGCGATTGTGCGCCTCGGTATAGAACGCGTAGCGGTTCCGGCCCGACTGCTTGGCATCAAACATCGCCGTGTGTGCCCGCTGCACCAACACGTCGAAGTTGTCGCCATCGTCGGGGTACACCGAGATGCCCATGGACGCGGTCAGGCTGAGTCGCCCCCCATCGGGCAGGTCGCAGGGCTCGGCAATCGTGGCGAGAATCCGGTCCGCCACCCTGGCGGCGTCCAGCGGGTCGGTGAAATTGCTGAGTACCACCACGAACTCGTCGCCGCCGAAGCGCGCCAGCTGCATTCCCAGGTGCTCCAGCCCAAGGCTTTCGTCCCTGGCGACCAGGTCGCAGGGGCGCACCGCACTGGCGAGCCGCGAAGACACTTCGCGGATCAGGCTGTCGCCGATCGCGGGGCCGAGCGTGTCGTTGATGTGGCGAATACCGTCGAGGTCCAGCATGCAGACAGCACAGCGGTATTCCTGCCGGGAGGCACCGGACAGCAGCTTCACCGCCTGCTGCTCCAGCAGGCGGCGGTTCGCCAGTCCGGTCATTTCGTCGTAGTGCGCCAGACGGTGCAGTTCCTGCTGGATGCGCTGGCGTTCACTGGTGTCCTGGAGAATGGCAATGAATACGCTGGGATCGTCATCTTCCGAATACAGCAGGGTGCCCTCGGTAGGATAGACGGATCCATCCTTGCGCCGCATCTGCAGGGAGAACTTCTCCTGCTGGTGCAATCTCACCTGCTCCAGCATACCGGCCAGCCCCCGGGCGGAGCCGTTGTGCAGCACTTCGGTAAAGCTCATGCCCTGAAGCTCTGCCTTGCTGTAGCCGAGGTTGCGCAGCGCGCTCATGTTCTCGTCGAGCAGCAGGTGGGTGTCGGCGGTGAATACCAGGATCTCGTCGGGGGACTGGTTGATAACGCGGGCAAAGCGATCGGCGGAACGCTGCACGGCGACGCCACTGGCGGCGCGCAACGCATACTGGGCCCGGTAGGCGAGCGCTGACCAGTTCACCGGCTTGGAGACAAAATCCCAGGCCCCGATGGAAAAGGCGCGCTGCTCGGCGTCCGTCTCGTTGAGCGAGGTCAGGACAATGATGGGCGTATTCTTGAATTTCGGACGGCGGCGGATCTGGCGGCAGACTTCAAACCCGTCCATGCCGGGCATGATGATGTCGAGGAGGATGATATCCGGCGCAATCTGGTCAATCCTTGCCAGGGCATCGGCGCCACTGAGGGCCGTGGCCACCGTGTAACCCTCGGATGCGAAGAAGGTTTCCGCCAGCAACAGGCTGCCGGGATCATCGTCGACCGCGAGCATGACATAACCGGCGGCTGCCTGCGCATCCTGCGAACCGGGGTCACCTGACATGAAAAGAGATTTATTGATAGCGGCCGAAACCCATCGCAGGCATACAGTAGCGGAAGCCACGAGTGTGCGGGCCGTCATCACGCCTGTCAACCTGGGGCGGGATTCGGCTATCCTGTCGTCTTTTGGGCTTTCTATCCAGCGGGAGCAGGAATGGCCTGGTTAACCCTGACAATGTCCCTCGGCGGACTGGGACTACTACTGCTTGGCATGGGCATGATGACCGATGGCCTGAAGGCCGCGGCGGGCACCTCCCTGCAGGCATTTCTCGAGCGTTCCACCCGGACCCGCATGCGGGCCGCCCTCGCCGGCTTCGGCATCACCGCACTGGTGCAGTCCTCCAGCGCCGTGATCGTCGCCACCCTGGGTTTCACCAATGCTGGCATGCTGCGCCTGAAGCAGGCCGCCTGGGTGGTTTTCGGCAGCAACGTGGGCACTACCATGACGGCCTGGATCGTGGCCCTGATCGGCCTGCGGCTGAAGGTGGAAATTGTCGCCCTGCCGCTGATCGGTATCGGCATGCTGCTGAAGCTGTTCTCCGGCAGTGGCCGCGGCGCCCACATCGGCGTTGCCCTGGCGGGCTTCGGCCTGCTGTTCCTGGGCCTGGGCATGCTGCGGGACGCCTTCATCGACGTCGCGGACTGGATACCCATTGCCCAACTGGGCACGCCCGGGGTCAGCGGAATCATGCTCGGCGTGTTGTTCGGAGCGCTGCTGACAGCCCTGATCCAGTCCTCCTCGGCATCGCTGGCAATCATCCTGACCGCCTCGGTCACCGGCGTGCTGACGCCCCTGCTGGGGGCGTCGCTGGTCATCGGTGCCAACATCGGCACCACCGTTACCAGCCTGCTGGCGAGCATCGGCGCCACGGCCAACGCCCGCCGGCTGGCCGTGGTCCACGTCACCGAGAAATTGCTGACCGCGGTGATCGCGCTGATTCTGCTGGGTCCTTTGTGGTGGATATCCCAGCAGATCGTCGGGGTTGGGGAGCGGATCAATATCAGCACCGGCCTCGCCCTGTTCCACACCCTGTTCAACCTGCTGGGCCTGCTGCTGATGTGGCTGCTGGCGGACCAGCTGCTGCGCCGCGTCGAGCGCTGGATCAAGCAGCCGGAGCTGAGTTCGGAAAAACTGCGCTACCTTGACGATACCGTGCTCGAGGTACCGGCGATGGGTGTCGGCGCGATGCACTCGGAGATCAAGCGCGTCTTCAAGCAGCTGCTGGCCCGGGGAGGCAAGATCATCAACCCGGTGGCGGAGCCGGCGCCAGAGGAAAGCATACACACCGGCGTCCTGCTCGCGGCGATTGCCGAGTACGGCAACCGCATCGGCGCCAGGAATCTCAACAACGGCCTGTCGGAAACCTTCCTCAACCTGTACTGGGCCCGGGAGGAATGTGTCCAGCTGCGTGACATCATGCTGGAGCTGGCGGAGCTGCCCCAGGCGGATATCAACGACGCACTCACCCCGATGCTGCGGGAGGCATTCCTGCGCATCATGCGCAGCGGCGAGCTCAAGCAGATGGACATCAAGCAACGCGCCGTGCACCTGAAGGACATCAAGCGCCTGCGCCGGCAGCGCCGGGCGGAGTTGCTGGACCAGATTGGCAACGGGCTGATCACGGCGCCCGTGGCGACCCGCTACCTGCATATCGTCGCCCTGTTCGAGGACGGCGCGAAGCGCATCCTGCACATAGCCGAAGTCATTTACCCGGAGCCGGAACAGGAGCGGGAACCGGTGCCGGAGACAGCCGAGGCCGCGGCCTGAGAAGGTACAAGTATTTGCGCCATCCGCGTTCCTCTCCAGGCCCGCACAGCGAAACTGTCGCGGACAGGGCCCGTGAGCCGGGACAATGGCACCACACTAACGGAATGGATTGACCATGCGCCCACTGCTGTTACTGACCCTCGCCTGCCTGCTGGGCTCACCCGCGCTCGCCACCACCGTCAGCGACGAGCGACTGCTCGCGGCCGACCGCGATGCCGACAACTGGCTCAGCCACGGTCGCGACTACAGCGAACAGCGCTACTCCCCGCTGGCGGAGGTCAACGCCGAAACGGTCGCCGAACTGGGCCTGGCCTGGTATTTCGAAACCGATACCCGGCTGGGACTGCAGACCACGCCGCTGGTGATCGATGGCGTGCTGTATTTCACCGGCGCCTGGAACACCGCCTGGGCCCTGGATGCCGCCAGCGGCGCGCTGCTGTGGAAATTCGACCCCGAAGTTGCCCGCAGCAAAAGCATCACGGCCTGCTGCGGCGCCATTAACAGGGGCCTGGCGGCCTGGGGCGACCTGCTGTTCATGGGCGCCCTGGACGGGCGCCTGATCGCCATCGACCGCCACAGCGGACAAATGCGCTGGTCCACCCAGACCACCGACCCGGCGGAGCCCTATGCCATTACCGGGGCGCCCCGGGTGGCGCGGGGCAAGGTATTCATTGGCAACGGCGGCTCCGAATTCGGCACCCGCGGCTATGTCAGCGCCTACGATGCCGCCACCGGTGAATTCGCCTGGCGCTTCTACACCGTGCCCGGCAATCCCGCCGATGGCTTCGAAAACGAGGCGATGGCCCGCGCCGCGGAAACCTGGAGCGGTGAGTGGTGGCGCTATGGTGGCGGCGGCACTGTCTGGGACAGCATTGTCTACGACCCGGATTTCAACCAGCTCTATTTGGGGGTGGGCAACGGCGCACCCCACAACCGCCGGATTCGCAGCCCCGGCGGCGGCGACAATCTGTTCCTCACGTCCATCGTCGCCGTGGACCCGGACACCGGCGAATACCTATGGCACTACCAGCAGGTGCCGGGGGAAACCTGGGACTACACCGCCAGCCAGCAGATGACCCTGGCGGAAATCCCCTGGCAGGGAGCGCCGCGCAAGGTGATCCTGCACGCGCCCAAGGCCGGCTTCGTCTATATCATCGATCGCGCCACCGGCAAGCTGCTGTCGGCGGAGCCCTACACCACGGTCACCTGGGCCAGTGGCTACGACATGGACAGCGGCCGGCCGCGGGAAAACCCCGGGCAGGACTACGCCGGCGAGCCGGCCATGGTGTTTCCATCCGCCATGGGCGGGCACAACTGGCACCCCATGGCCTACAGCCCCGACACGGGCCTGCTCTACATCCCCGAGCTGGACATGGGCATGCTCTACGATGAAATCGCCCCGGTTGACTACCAGCACCTGAAGCGCCACTACAACACGGGCTATGAGCTGAGCCACGAGACCTACTCCCAGCGCTTCACCCAGGCCATGCTCCGGCACCTGCCGAAGTCCCACCTGCTGGCCTGGGACCCGGTGCGCCAGCAGGCGGCCTGGAAGCTACCCCACCCGAACATCCACAACGGCGGCGTGCTGGCCACCGGCGGCAACCTGGTATTCCAGGGCACCTCGGACGGGCGCTTCATTGCAGTACAGGCGGACAACGGCAAACTGTTGTGGACATTCGAGGCGCTCAACAGCGTCATGGCGGGCCCGGTGAGCTACCGGGTCAACGGCGAGCAGTATGTCGCAGTAGCCGTCGGTCGGGGCGGCGCGCTGACCATGAACACAGGGCGCAGCTTTCCCACCGGCAATCCCAACAATCGCATCATGGCCTTCAAGCTCGGCGGCAGCGCCAGTCTGCCAGCGACCCCGGCCGCGGAGCGACCGGCACCACCGCCACAGCTCGAGGCGACAGCGGCGGACCTGGAGCAGGGCCGCGCCGCGTTCAACCGCTACTGCGCCCGCTGCCACGGTGCCGACGTGGTCGGTGACGGCTCCATCCCCGACCTGCGCTACCTGCCCGCGGTCTGGCACGAGAACTTTGCCGCGGTGGTGCTGGAGGGCCTGATGGAGCAGGCCGGCATGCCGCGGTTCGACGATGTGCTGGACGCCGCACAGGTGGGGCAGATCCACGCCTACATCATTGCCCGGGCCCACGAGGACCACGCCCTGCGCCAGGAACAGGGCTGGCTGGGTGCGATGAAGGATTACGCTACCGATATCTCCGCGCGTGTGGCAGCATGGCTGGTACGTTTCCAGGTCAGGGACGACTGAAGCCGGAGGGCTCGCCGGCAGGGAGATTGACCATGTGGACAGCCTTGTCACGCTCCACCCCATGGTGCAGCGCCTCCCTGTTCTGTGCCGGCATGCTGGCCAGTCTGCTGGCAGCCGCGGAGCCGCCGCGGCCCAATATTGTGCTGATCCTGGCCGATGATGTCGCGCTGATGGACTTCAGCGCCTATGGCGGAGAGGCCCACACCCCCAACATCGATGCCCTGGCCGAGCGGGGGGTTCTGTTCGCCAACTTCCACGCCACCCCCATGTGCGCCCCCTCCCGGGCCATGCTGCTGACCGGCATGGACAATCATCTGGCCGGGGTCGCCAGCATTCCCGAAGTGCTGCCGCCGGAACACCGGGGCCAGCCCGGCTACAGCATGCACCTGGAGCCCGGCGTCGAGACCATCGCCACACGCCTGCAGCCGCTGGGCTATCGCACCCTGATGACCGGCAAATGGCATCTGGGCCACGGACCGGGCCAGCTCCCCAACCACCACGGCTTCGACCGCTCCTTTGTGCTCGACGCCTCCGGGGCGGACAACTGGGAGCAGCGCCCCTACCTCCCTTTCTACCGGGAGGCGCCCTGGTTCGAGGACGGCGAGCCCGCCACCCTGCCCGCGGATTTCTACTCCTCGGCATTTATCGTCGACAAAATGCTGGAATACCTTGAGGAGGCGCCGGCCAGGGAGCAGCCCTTTCTCGCCTATCTCGCGTTCCAGGCGGTGCACATTCCGGTACAGGCACCCCGGGAGTTCAGCGACAACTACCGCGGCGTCTACGACGCTGGCTGGCAGGCGCTGCGCAGTGCCCGCTGGCAGCGCGCGCGGGACCGCGGCCTGGTACCCGCGGACGCTCCGCTGGCACCCATGCACCCCGAGCTGGCGACCTGGGAGGAACTGGACGCCGATGAACGCCGCCTCTTCAGCCGCCGCATGGAAGTCAATGCCGGCATGATCGAGGCCATGGACCACCACATCGGGCGCCTGATCGCCTACCTGCAACGCCGGGGCCTGGACGAGAACACGCTGTTTGTCGTCAGCTCGGACAACGGGCCCGAAGCGGCAAATCCCATCGACTCGGGCATGATGCGACTGTGGATGCGACTGGTGGGTTACGACGCCGCCACCATCGACACCCTGGGCGAACGGGGGAGCTATGGCTTTATCGGGCCGGCCTGGGCCAGCGCCGCCGCCGGACCCAGCGACCTGTTCAAGTTTTACAGCGGCCAGGGGGGACTGCGGGTGCCGCTCATCATCGCCGGACCGGGCATCCAGCCTGACAGCCTGCAGCCGGCCTTTGCGGTCGCCACCGACATCGCCCCCACCCTGCTGGACCTGCTGCAGCAGCCCGTTGCTGAGGCCATGACCGGTCGCAGCCTGCTGCCCCTGCTGCGCGGTGAAGCGGACCGGGTCTACCCGGCGGATGCCGCCACCGGTATCGAAACCGCGGGCAATGCCGCGCTGTTTCTGGGCGACTACAAGCTGGTACGCAACCTGCCGCCCTTTGGCGATGGCAGGTGGAAACTGTATCACCTGGCAACGGACCCGGGGGAAACCCGGGACCTGGCTCCGGACCAACCGGCCCTGTTCGCGCATATGCAGCAGGCCTACGCCGATTACGCGCAGCGGGTCGGGGCCCTGGACATGCCACCCGGCTACCAGCCCCTGCAACAGCTGCAGGCCAACTCACTGCGCCTGCTGGCCGCCAGCTATTGGCCGTTTTTGCTGAGCTGTATTACGGTATTGCTGTTGTTGTTGGCAGTGCTCTGGCGTATTCTCGCGCGTTTTGTAAAGCGGCGGGGCTAAACTGAAACACCTGCATCTCCCATCCCTGGCCCGGATCGCCTGGCTGCTGCTTGCGCTGCTCGCGGCCGGGCCGGTGGCGAGCCTCAATCCCGATCGTCTGCCCAGCCAGTACCTGTATGACCGCTTCGGGCGCGAACATGGCCTGCCCTCCGACACCGTCTGGATCGCCCGCCAGGGGCCCGAGGGCTATCTCTGGCTGGGCACAAAGAATGGCCTCGCGCGCTTCGACGGCGTCCGCTTCACGATCTTCAACAAGCAGAATCAAACTGCCTTCCGCTCCAACGATATTCGCGATATTGAAGTCGCGGCGGATGGCAGCCTGTGGCTCGCCACCTACGGTGGCGGTGTGCTGCACTTCGCCGGTGGCGAATTCACCGCCCTGACCACCGCTGACGGCCTCGCCGACGACATTGTCCACGATGTCTACCTGGCACCCGACGGTGCGGTCTGGTTCGCCACCGGCTTCGGCGTTTCGCGGCTGCAGGCCGGCAAACTCCAGAGCTGGAACATGGCGGACGGGCTTACCGACAACCGCACGTTCCGCATTCACGCTGACGGCACCGGCGGGGTCTGGATCGCCACCCTCACCAACGGCCTCAGCCACTTCGACGGCACGAACTTCAACAATTTCAGCGAGGGCAGCGGCCTCGACTCCACCCAGGTCCACCTGCTGTTCGCGGACCCGGAATTCGGCCTCATCGCCACCACCATTACCGGCACCACCTACCGGCTGACGGCCCAGGGTCCCGTGGTCCACGAGAGCGCCAGCCTGCAGCAGAAGCTGCCGGTGCACGCCGCCATTCGCGACCGCGACGGCAGCCTCTGGCTGGGCACCTATGGCCGGGGTCTGTGGCGTCTCGGCAGCGACGGCGCACTGCAGCAATTCACCCTGACCACCGAGCGACCCGGCTATGTGTTCGAGCTGCTGGAAGACCGGGAGGGCAACATCTGGGCCTCCACCATGCACGGTATCTACCGCCTGCGCGACAGCAGTTTCCTGCACTACGGCCAGCCGGAGGGCCTCGCCGAGGCGATATTCGTCGTTACCCAGAGCCCCCTGGATGACGCTATCTGGGCCGGGTCGGAAGGCAGCGGCCTGTTCCGGCTGGCCACGGACGGCACGGTGAGCCGCTTCGATATGGCGGGCGGGCTGTCCAACAACAATGTCTCGGCACTGCTGGCGGAAGCCGATGGTACGGTCTGGGCCGGCACTTTCGGTGGCGGCCTCAACCGCATTGGCAGCGATGGCGCCATCAGCCATTTTACCGTGCAGGACGGCCTCCCCAACAACCACATCATGGGACTGCAGCGGGATCGCGAGGGCAAACTGTGGGTGGTCACCGACGGCGGCATGGGCACGCTCGATGAGGCCGCGGGCAGTTTCCAGCTGCGCGAGGACTTACCGGGTACCGTGCTCCGGCAGATCACGGAAGACCAGCTGGGGCGCCTGTGGCTGACCAGCAACAGTGGCCTCATCCAGCTGGCAGCGGACACCATTACAGTGTGGGACGAGTCCACCGGGCTGGGAAGCGACCTGGTCAGCACCACTTACGTTGACGCGGAGGGCGTGGTCTGGGTGGGTAGCCGGGAGTCCGGCCTGGCGCGCCTTGAAGGCGAGGAGCTGTTCCAGTTCTCCAGCGAACACGGGCTGCCGCAGCTGTCAGTGCTGGCAATCCTGGAAGATGACGCGGGCAGACTCTGGATGAGCGGCGCCGACGGCCTGGCCAGCATTGCCCGCGCCGACCTCAACGCGGTAGCCCGGGGCGACCTGCAGCGGGTCAGTGCACAGCTCTATACCGAAGCGGACGGGCTGCGCTCAGCCCAGTTCCTGGGAGGGTTCCAGCCCGCCGGCTGGCGCGCCCGCGACGGCCGCCTCTGGTTCGCCTCCAATCGCGGCCTGGTGGCGCTGGCGCCCGGCACCTTCGAGCAGCGGGGCGTACCGGGAAAGCCAATCCTTGAACAGGTCCGGGTCAACGGCAAGCCGGTCGCCCTGGCCAATCCGCTGCGCCTGCCACCCGGTGCCAGCGGCCTGGAAGTGGATTACACGGTACCGCGGCTGGGCGCCCCGCACACGCTTCAGTTCCGCTATCGGCTGGAGGGATTCGACCAGGACTGGCACCGGGTGGGGAGCCGCCGGACCGCCTACTTCACGGGCCTTACGGCGGGCCAGAAAACCCTGCGCGTGGTCGCCACGGACAATCAGGGAGCGGATGACCTCACCGCGGAGGAGGCCACCCTGGTCATCGTGCGTGCGCCCTTCTGGTACCAGACCTGGTGGTTCCGGGTACTGGCGGTGCTGGGAGCGCTGCTGCTGGCCTCCGGCCTGTACTACGCTGCTGGCCGCCAGGCCCTGCGCCGCCAGCGCCGACTGGAACGACTGGTGGACCGCCGCACCCGGGAACTGCAGATTGCGCTGAACCGGGTGGAGGAAATATCCCGGACCGACAGCCTGACCGGCGTTGCCAACCGCCGTTTCCTCGACGAGATTCTCGACAGTGCCTGGCAGCAGTGCGCGCAACAGCACGCGCCGGTGAGCGCACTCATGCTGGATATCGATTACTTCAAGCAGTACAACGACAGCGCCGGACACGTCGCCGGCGACAAGTGCCTGCGCCAGGTAGCCGAGGCCCTGCAGTCGGGCGTGTTGCGGGATGAGGATGTGGTGGTACGCTACGGCGGCGAGGAGTTCCTCGCCCTGTTACCCGGCGCGGATGCCCGCGCTGTCGCCAGCGTCGCCGAGCGCATACAGCGCCTGCTGCGGGGCCTTGAGATTACCCACCCTGACAGCCCGGTCTCCCCCTTCCTTACCGCCAGCCTGGGATGCGCCACTGCCTGGCCGGCAGAAGCGGGGACGCCGGACGACCTGATCCGCAGCGCCGACGCGGCCCTGTACCAGGCCAAGAGCAGGGGCCGCGATCGCATCGCGGTCAGCGGCGAGGCCTGACCGCTATTGCGCGTAGCCGGGCGGCGCGGTGAAAGCCCGGTGATGGCGTTCCAGCAGACGCGCCACCGCCAGTGTCGTGCGGTCCCCAAGGTAGCGTGAAACCACCTGTACTCCCACCGGCAGCCCGTCAAGGGTCAGCCCCGCCGGAACCACCGTGGCCGGCAGGTAGGCATTGATGGTGAGCCCCGCCCAGCGCAGAAGGTCCGTATAGGGCCGCGTTTCGCCGTCGACCACGAGGCTGCGCTGGAGCATGTCCGGCGTGTGGTCGTGGGGAAATGCCGGCACGTGCACGCAGGGGCACAGCAGGACATCGAATTCCCCGAAAAAGCGCGACCAGGCCTCCCGGGTGTGCAGGCGGATTTCGTTCTGCTCCAGCCAGGCGCTGTGGCTCAGGGCGACGCCCCGCATCTGCAGCATCGCCTCGCTGTAGTCCGCCGGATCAGCGGCGGCCACCGCCTCCGCCGCCAACGCCCGCACGGAGTCGGGCAGAGTACCTGCCATGACTGCCATCAACAGTTGGACATAGTTGCGATGGTTGGCCTCGGGATCAATGTCCGGCCGCGCCTCCAGTTCAACCCGCGCACCCAGGTGCTGCAGGGTGCCGGCCACGCTGTTGATACAGCGCTGCACCTCACTGCCCACCGGACAGAAGGGGTCGTCCGCCCACACTGCAACTCGCAGGCCGCCAATGTCCCGGAAACTGGGCGGCGGCAGCTCTACCCGCCAGGCTGGCGCATCGCTGCTGTCGGGGCCGAGCAACAGGTCCAGGGCCTGCTCCAGATCGTCCACGCAGGTCGCGAGGGGGCCCGCCACCGTGATATCGAGCTCCGACAGCACCCCCTCCCCCGGCGGCAGGTGACCGGCATAGGGAACAATGCCAAAACTGCTCTTGTGCCCGAACACGCCGTTGAAATGGCTGGGGGTGCGAATCGAGCCACCGATGTCACTGCCCAGCTCCAGCGGGGTCAGGCCCGCCGCCAGCGCCGCCGCTGCGCCGCCGGAGGAGCCGCCGCAGGTCCGCGCCGGATTCCAGGGATTATTGGTGACGCCGTAGACCTCGTTATAGGTCTGCAGGTCGGCGGTCATGTAGGGGACGTTGGTCTTGCCGAACACAATGGCGCCGGCATCAATATACCGCTGTACCGCGGCGGCATTGGTTGCGGGAATATTGTCGCGGCAGTCGGGGATGCCGCCAACGGTAACCAGGCCGGCAGTGCAGAAGGAGTCCTTGATGGTCAGCGGCACGCCGTGCAGCGGCCCCCAGTCCTCACCCCTGGCAGCCGCCGCATCGGCTGCCGCCGCCCGCTCGCGCGCTCGCTCCGTATCCAGGGCCACCACCGCATTCAGGCCTTCGTTGAAGCGCTCAATGCGGGCGAGGAAAAAGTCCAGCACCTGTATCGAGGACAGGTGTCCGGCCTTGATCTCCCGTGCCAGTTCGAAAGCGCCGCGATAGAGTATCTGCATGTCGTCCTGCCTGTCTCTCGTAGTGGGTTCAGATTCGGTAACAGGGTTGGTAGTCGTGCTCGCCCTCGCCCAGCTTCATGCGCTTCTGCTTCACCAGCATATGCAGCAGCCGGTCCATACTGCGCAGCAACCGCGGCTCGCCGTGCAGCTGGTAAGGCCCGTGCTTGCGCACCTGCTCGATGCCAAAAGTCTTGACGTTGCCGGCGACCAGACCGGAGAAGGTCCGCCGCAGCTGCGCCGCCAGCTCGTGCCGCGGCAGCTCATCGCGCAGCTCCAGCGCCGCCATGTTGGCATGGGTGGGAACGAACGGCTGCTGCAGGTCACTGGTGATGGCCAACTCCCAGTTGAAATAGTACGCTTCCTTGGCCTTGCGCCGGCGGGAGTGCTGCTCCTGGACCGCCTTGCGCACGGTGCGGCCAACCTCGTGGTGGTCGCCGAGGATGACCTGGTAATACTGCCTGACCTGCTCCCCCAGGCAGTCGACCAGGAAACGCTCCAGCTCGACAAAATACTGCTCGCAGTGCGCCGGACCGGTGAGCACCAGCGGCAGGCTTGAGTCGTTGTCCGGGTGCATGAGAATGGCCAGCAGGTAGAGGATTTCCTCCACCGTGCCGACACCACCCGGAAACACCACAATCGCATGGGCCAGGCGCACAAAAGCCTCCAGCCGCTTTTCGATGTCCGGCATGATCACCAGCTCGTTGACGATGGCGTTGGGCGACTCGGAGGCGATAATGCCGGGCTCGCTGATACCGATATAGCGGCCGTTCTTCATCTGCTGCTTGGCGTGGCCCACCGCGGCGCCTTTCATCGGCCCCTTCATGGCGCCAATACCGCAGCCGGTGACGATATCCAGTCCGCGCAGGCCCAGGGCATAGCCCACGTCCTTGGCGTAGTCGTACTCCTCTCGCGGAATAGCGTGGCCCCCCCAGCACACCACCAGCCGCGGGGGCACGTCCGGGCGCACGACGCGGGCATTGCGCAGGATCCGGAACACCAGGTCGGTCGCCGCCGAAGCCGACTCCGCCGGTTTCGTTCCCAGCTTGATATCGGTGTAGACGATGTCGCGGAGGGCGGAAAACAGGTGCTCCTGGATCCCGCGAATCATGCGCCCGTCGACAAATGCCTGCGCGGGAGCGTTGCACAACTCGAGGCGCAGGCCGCGCGGCTGCGGCACCAGGTGCAGGTCGAAATCCGAGAAATCCGCATAGATTTCCGCGGCATCGTCCTTGTTGCTGTCGGTATTCAGGATAGCCAGGGCACAGCGCCGGTACAGGTCGAACAGTTCGCCCCGGGTGGTGGTAAAGTCCTCGATCTCGCCCCGTGAGAGCAGGTTCAGCGAGTTTATCGGGTTGAGAACAGCGTGCGCGAGCTTGTTCATGTCAGCCGCCCTCCGGGAAATCACCCCAGTCCCGGGACAGCGGTATTTCCAGAGCGTTGGCGCCAGCGCGGCCGGGTTGCCCGACCATCTCGTCGTAGGCACTTTCGTGGCGCAGATACAACTCGGGCGCAGCCACCCCCGCCAACTGCTGCTTCATCGCCGTGAGGTTGCGGGTGCGCAGTGGTTTGCCCTCCGTGTCCGCCACCAGGAACGTTTCCTCGCCGAACGCCGCGTAGGCAATATAAATGCTGAAATCCAGCGAGTGCACGATGACCCGGGTCAGGCCCACACTGTTCTGTAGTTGTTGCAGAGTGATTTTCATCGATTACCTCAAGGTCCTTTTGAATCCTGCCGCGGTATTCTGTGAATACTAACCTACTATCCGGCGTTCGCCCTCCCTCCGGCGTCAGCATCCCCTATTCGCCAGCCATTGCCGTTGCGGGCCGCTTGTCATCCGATTCTGCTACCATCCACTGATTGCCCACCCGAAGGAGAGACCCCAATGCCCAGAGTCCTGCTGTACCTGATCGGCATCCCGCTGCTGCTGGTGGTTGCCGCCGTTCTGTTGCTGCCACTGGTGCTCGACGAGGACAGGCTGGTTGCACTGGCCACGGACACCCTGGAACAACGCAGCGGGGCCCGGCTGGAGGTGCGCGGCCAGGCGGGCCTCAGCCTGTTCCCCCGCCTGGCGCTGCGCCTGACGGACACCGCGTTGCAACTTCCCGGCGAGGGCCAGCCCGACATCAGTGTTCGCGAGCTCTCGGTCGAGGTGTTCCTGCGGCCCCTGCTGTCGCGGGAGGTCGTGATCAAGGGGCTGGAACTGGATGGGCTGGTGCTGACCCTGCCGGCGCAGGAAGCCGCCCCCGATGCCGACCCCGCCAGCTTCTCCGATGCCCAACTGGACGCCTTCTACGCGGCGCGGCAGCAGGCTATGCGCGAGGCTGCGGAAACCGGCGCCGGGGCGGTAATCGGCGCACCGCTGGCCCTGAACGTCGCCAGCCTGCGACTGACCGATGCGCGTGTCATCATGCAACAGCCCGCCGGCGCGGAACCCCGGGTGCTGGAGTTGCCGGCCCTGATGGCGACCGATCTCAACCTGGAGGGCAAACCTGCCTCCCTGACCCTGCAACTGCGTGTTCCCGGGGAACAGGAGCTGGCACTGGATCTCGCCACCGTGTTCAGCGCAAGCGCCGACTCGCAAGTCCTGACCCTGCAGGAACTGGAGGCCGGGCTCAGTGGCGCGACGGTGACGCCGCTGACCCTGCGGGCCACGGGCACCGTCAGACTCGACCAGCAACTCGCCGAACTGGAGCTGGAACTGGAGAGCGGGCCGACCCAGGGCAATGGCACCGTGCGCTATGCCGGGCTGGAAAGTCCACAGGTGGACGCCACGCTGCGCCTGAACCTGCTCGACCCGGCGCTGCGGCTGCTGGCGGGTCCGGAAGCGGCCACCAGCGCAGCCAGCGCCGCCGCCGATGGCGATGCCCCGCTGCCCCTGGGTGCGCTGCGCCTGGCTGATACCCGCGCCGACCTGCGGATCGAGCGAGCCGTGCTTGGCCCCCACACCGTGGAAGATCTGCGCCTGCGCCTGCGCGCGGTGGAAGGAGTGGCGACCTTCGATACCATTACCGGGACTGTCCACGGCGGCAAGGTCAATGCTACCGCCACCCTGAATGCTCGTCGCAGCACCCCCACCCTGACCACCCGCGGCGAGTTGGCCGGGCTGGATACCAGCATCCTGCTGGCAGCACTGGAAGCACAGCCGGTACTGTCCGGCAAAGCCAACGCCAACTGGCAGCTCACCAGCCGGGGCAACAGTCGCAATGCCCTGGTCTCCGGCCTCGAGGGCGATATCCGCCTCGACACCGAAAGTCTCGCCCTGGAACAGCTGGGCGTAGAGCGCATGCTGTGCAAGGTGATCGCCCAGGTAAACCAGCAATCGATGCAGACCGAGTTGCCCGAACGCAGCGATTTCGACACCCTGAGCGTCCGCATCCGGCTGGCCGGGGGCGAGGCGCTGCTGGATCCGCTGCAGGCCACCCTGCCCCACCTCGGCTTGCGCGGCGATGGCAAGATGGATCTGCTCAGCAATGATTTTGTCGCCACCTTCCAGGCCCGGCTGGCACCGTCACTGGGGGAGCTGGACCCGGCCTGCCGGGTCAACGAGCGGCTGACCGCGATCGACTGGCCGGTGGAATGCCGCGGCCAGCTTGGGGGCGAACCCGGCGACTGGTGCCGGGTGGACAGCGAGGCCATCATTGCCGACCTCGCCCGCAATGAGCTGGAAAGCAAGGTCAAGGAAAAAGGGGGGCGCCTGTTGGAGCGCCTGCTGAAGCGCTAACCGCCAGAAGAGGAAAAACCAATGGGTAATACCGTCTCCCTCCGCGCCCGTACGGGACTGCTGTCCCTGTCGCTGCTGCTGGCAGCCAGCCTGCCTGCGCTGGCGCATGCGGCACCGTCTGGCGCGACCGGCCCTGCCGCGGTACCACCGGACCCGGCCCGACAGCTGATCGCCAATCTCAACCTGGAGGCCGCACCGAGTGCCGTCAGCAGGCACCCGCGCTGGGAACCGGCCCGGGTGGTGGTGTCCCTGCCCCGCGGCATGGGCGACGACCGTTTTCTCGGGCAACTGCGGGCGGCAGCGGGAGACCTGACTCTGGTCGTGGACGATTCGGGGGCCTATGTGCCCACCCGGGAAACTCTGGCCGGCGCCGATGCCTACATCGGTTTCTGCACCAGCGACATGCTGGCCAACGCCGACCCCGGTTTGTTGTGGGTACACAGCTACACCGTGGGCATGGATCGCTGCAGCGACGCCGGCGAAGCCCTGCGGGCGGACCGCATCTTCACCAACAACAAACGCCTGTCGGGACCCACCATAGCGGAGCACGGCATTGCCATGTTACTGGCGATCAGCAGGGGCCTGCCCGCCTACAGCGCCGCGCAGGCCGAGCGCCAGTGGCGCCGGGAGCTGTCGACAGGGCTGGCCTTCGGTGAGCTGGCCGGCAAGACCCTGCTGGTGGCGGGTCTCGGCGGCATCGGGACCGAAGTGGCGCGCCGTGCTCACGGCCTGGGCATGCGGGTCACCGCCACCCGCAACTCCTCCCGGGAAGGACCGGACTTCGTGTCCTATGTGGGACTGGCGGACGAACTGGGCAAACTCGCCAGCGAGGCGGATGTGGTGGTTAATTCGCTGCCGCTGACAGAGGAGACCGCGGGCCTGTTCGACGCGGACCTGCTGGCGCAGATCAAGCCCGGAGCAATTTATATCAATGTCGGCCGCGGCCAGACCACGGACACTGCCGCCCTGGTCGCCGCGCTGCAGAGCGGGCAGCTGTACGGTGCCGGCCTGGATGTAACCGACCCGGAGCCATTGCCCGAGGACAGCCCGCTGTGGCGGTTGCCCAACGTAATCATCACCCCCCATGTCGCCGCCGCCGGCGGTGACAGCCTGCAGCGCACCGCCCTGATCGCGGCTGAGAACCTGCGCCGCTATGTCAGCGGCGAGCCGCTGCTCAACCTGGTGGACATGAAAGCGGGGTACTGACCAGGGCGCTTCTTTCGCTCTCCTGCGGTAGTTGGCGCCATCCTCCGATCCAGGGCGGCTCAAGGACGGCTGCCCCTGGCGATACTGTCTCGGCCCGATAGTTGCATGTAGCCATCGGCATACAGTGATGAAATGGCCGAACTTGTTCTCCCCCGTGCGGTGGCCGCATTTGATGTAACGCGATTCTTGGGGTTTCGCTGCGGCGCGGCTAATATACTGTATATAAATACAGTACCGGAGGCCTTGTCATGGGCATGCCAGCGACTGTGGAAGACTGGCCCCGGCGGCTGAACGGGGCGCAGCTGGGGCAGGCGATCACGCTCCTCTCGGCACAAATCAATGCCGCGAATCACCGCCTGCTGCGGCTGATCGCCGAGTTTGATCGTTCTGGTTTTTGGCGCGAGCAAGGCACCATGCGTTCCTGTGCCCACTGGCTGGTGGCCCACTGCGGCATCACCCTGGGTGCCGCCCGGGAGAAGGTGCGGGTGGCGCGGCAGCTGGCCGTGCTGCCGGAGGTCAGTGAGGCCTTTTGCGACGGCGACCTCTCCTACTCCAAGGTGCGCGCCATCACGCGGGCGGCCTGCGATCAGGCGGCCACGCCGGAGAACGAGGGCTTTATGGTGCACCTGGCACAGCAGAACAGTGCCGGGCATCTGGAAAGGCTGGTGAGCCGGTACGAACCCGTCGCGGAGCCGGGGCTGGAAGGCTTGCTGGACTGCGGGCCGGAGCAGCTAGCCGCTCGCGGTGGTTCAGACGGGGCCGCTGCCGGCGGTATGGCAGATGATACCGCTGCGGATGATCCAGCTGGGGGTGACTCCCCGCCGGCAGCGGCCCCGTCTGAACCACCGCGAGCGGCTAGCTGCTCCGGCCCGCAGTCCAGCAAGCCTTCCAGCCCCGGCTCCGCGACGG
>NZ_JAVKCQ010000239.1:0-32208 GCF_040222615.1 Haliea sp. | reverse complement strand
TGATGCAACACCGGATCCTGAGGCAGAACGCCCGCTCACCCATGCGCTGCCGGTGGATGTGGCGCTCGGCAAGACCGACTACCTCGAGATTGTCTCTTTCGCCAACCACGAGAATACTGCCGACGTCTGGTACCGATTCCTCAATCTGGGTTTTCCTCTGGCTGCGGGCGCCGGCACCGATGCCATGACCAACTACGCCTCTTTGCGGGGGCCCATCGGCCTCAACCGCATATTTCTGCAAGGGGTGGAGCCCGACCAGCCAGAGACACTCAAGGACGCGATAAGGCATGGTCGGGGTTTCGTCACCAATGGCCCATTGCTGGGGTTGCTGGTTAATGGTCAGGGCCCAGGCTCGAGATTGACGGTGACTGCCGGCGAATCAGTAAACGTTGATTTCGCGCTGCGCTCAACCGTTCCGGTCACGCAGTTGGAGCTTGTTTACAACGGAGATGTGGTGGCAAAACTGGAAGTCGGCGATGACGGACTCACGGCGGAGAGGTTGTTGGAGGTGCCGGTAAACAGCAGCGGCTGGATGCTTTTGCGAGCGGTCAACCAAACGGCCCATGCCGCGGTGCAGGACATCTACACCTACGCCACGACCAATCCGGTGTGGATAGATGTCCCCGGCGCGCCCATGCGTGCACCAGAGGATGCAGCGTATTTCATCGCCTGGCTGGATCGCATTGCTGAGCATGCTTCGGCTCGCGAAGATTACAACCACGACTGGGAGCGCGAGGAAATTCTTGATGATATCCGCCGCGCACGTCTCATCTACGAGGAGCTTCGAGAGCAATGAACCTGCGTGAAGAAATGTTGGCGCTGGTCTGCCTCTTCCTGTGCTGTTCGCCGCTGGTACAGAGCGCCGAGCCGCGGCCCCTGACCATCGATGATATCCACGCAGTGGTCGATGTCTCGCAACCGGCTTTGTCTCCAGACGGCAGTCAGGTGGCTTACGTTGTGTCGGTGCACAATCTGGAGAAGGATGCGATCGTCAGTGACGTGTGGCAGGTTCCCTGGGCCGGAGGGGAGCCGCGGCAGCTCACCAAACCGGACAGCATCAGTGCGTCTACGCCGAAATTTAGTCCCGATGGTCGATATCTGGCTTATCTCGAAGCGGCCGGAGACGAAGATTACAGCCAGGTATTTGTATTGAACCGAAATGGCGGAGAAGTCCGTCAGGTAACCGACGTGGCCGGTGGCGTAATTGAGTACGATTGGGCGCCGGATGCCTCGCATCTGGTGGTGTCTTCCTTTGTCGGAGCCGCGCAACCCAATGCGGCAGGCACTGCGCCACCGCTGGTAATCGATCGCTTCCAGTTTCTTGAGGATGGCGTTGGCTATCTGGCGGGAGCGCGCCGGCATCTGTCGATTGTGGACCTCTCTACCGGTAGCACGCGTCAGCTCACCAGCGGCAAGCAGGACCATTGGCTCCCCAGCTGGTCTCCCGATGGGCAACATATTGCTTACGTGTCAAAAGCGAGGGAGGATTCTGATCGCAACATGGACTCCGATGTCTTTGTCATTCTCGCCAGCGGGGAGGGCGAGCCTCGTCGAATAAGCGACTTTGATGGCACGGACGTCGATCCCTACTGGATGTCACCACCCGTGTGGTCCCCGGACGGCAAACAGCTCGGCTGGCTCCAGAGTGGCCTCAGCAAATGGATCTACTATGCGCCCTGGCAGCTGACAGTCGCGGATCTGGATACTGCTACCAACCGCCCGCTGGCACGCATTGACCGCAATTTCTTTTTGCCCAAGTGGTCGGCGGATGGCCGTTTTCTCTTTGCGCTGCAGGAGGATCCATTGTCCACCTGGCTGGTGAAGATAAACAGCATCGATGGCAGTGTTACCCGGCTCAGTACCGGGAAGCGTTTTGCGCTGGACTTTGCCATCGCTGTAGAAAATGACCGGCTGGTGTTGTTGGATAGCACTGATAACAGGCCCTTCGAGCTATTTGCGGTGGAAGGGGAAAACCTGCGCCCCCTGACCAATCACAATGCGTGGTTGGACGAGGTTGAACTTGCTGTAACCCGGACGTTCAGCTTCGAGAACGATGGTCATGAGCTTGACGGGTTTCTGGTACTGCCCCCTGATGCTGAGCCCGGTGTCCCCTTGCCGGCGATTTTTCGCTTGCACGGTGGCCCGGTATACCAGTTCAGTCATGAATTCATGGTCGACTGGCAGCTTTACGCCACCGCGGGCTTCGCTGTGGTCGGAATCAATCCGAGAGGTTCCTCCGGCAAGGGCTTTGAATTTGCCTCTGCCATCTACGCGGACTGGGGCAATACCGATGTCAGCGACATCCTCGCCGGGGTAGATTTTCTGGAAGGGCAGGGCATCATCGACGCTTCGCGCCTGGGCGTTGGAGGCTGGAGCTACGGCGGTATTCTGACCAATTCAATGATTGCTGCCGATAACAGGTTTCGGGCAGCGGTGAGTGGTGCGGGTGTTTCCAATATATACGGTGCCTATGGTCTCGACCAGTATTCCCGCGAGTACGAGCTGGAGCTGGGCGTCCCCTGGTCCAACCGTGAAAGTTACGATCGCGCCAGCTACCCTTTCCTGAATGCGGACCGGATCACCACGCCTACGCTGTACCAATGTGCCGAGAACGATCTCAACGTGCCCTGCAGCGGCAGCCTGCAGATGTACCAGGCTCTGCGATCACTGGAGGTGCCGACGCAGCTGGTTATTTACCCAGATCAAAACCACTCACTACAGGTCCCCAGCTACCTGCGCGACCGCATGCAGCGCAATCTGGAATGGTACCAGCGCTGGTTGCTAGAGGCACCCGCGCCATGACCCGTAACCTGGGCCTGCTTGCAGTGATCGCAACCCTGATGGGTTACGTGATAGGCGCCAGTATTTTTATTTTACCGGGATCACTGGCGGGCAGCGCAGGCCCGGCGGTGATTGTATCCTATCTGTTGGCCGCGATTATTGCCGCCTTCTCCTGTGTTGCGGCGGCGCAACTCGGGGTGGTTTTTCCCCGGGTGGGGGCAGGGTACGTGGCTATCTCGCGGTTGCTGAACCCGTTTGCGGGCTTCATCGGAATCTGGCTGATGCTGGCCGTGTTCGTCCTCGCCATCGTCCTGATTGCACTGGGCTTTGCCGAATATGTCGTTGCCCTTGTGCCGGGCGTCAATCCATTGCTGGTGGCTGTGATGTCGATCGCGCTGTTCACGGTGTTGAACCTGGGTGGTGCTGTATTGATGGTGCGGGTACAGGGGCTGCTGGTGCTCGGATTCATGCTTGCATTGGTGTTGGTGATAGGGTTCGGCCTGGGTGAGGCCGAACCCGCCAACCTGAAGCCCTTCGCCCCTGCTGGTTGGTATCCGGTGATATTTGCTGCGGTTCCTGCATTTTTCTCCTACGGGGGCTTCATGGGGGTCATGGAGCTCGCCGGTGAAATCCGCGATCCGGCGCGCACTATTCCGCGTGCGCTGGCCCTCAGCTTTTTCCTGGTCGTGGTAACTTACGTCGCCCTCTCGCTGACGCTGGTCGGTATGATGCCCTGGCAGACACTCGGCGCCACGGCGGCGCCGGTCCGTGTGGTGGCACTGGAGCTGTTCGGAAACATTGGCGGGCTGCTGGTAACGCTGGCTATCCTCGGCGCTGCAGCAACCTCTATCAACGCTCTCTTGCTCGTGGCGTCCCGCGATATTTATGCCATGGCCGCTGATGGCTGCCTGCCGCGATGGCTGGCAGCAAAGGGCGATACGTCACGCAGCGTCCTGCTCGCCGGACTGCTGTCCCTGCTGTGCGTCGCGTTGGGAGAAACCGTTATCGGATATGCCGTGTGGGTGTCCGCTTTCACCCTGATCTTCCAGGTCTTGGTGGGGCTTGCCTTGCTTCGCCTTGCGTCAGGTTCGCGGGATTTCGACGTTGCACCGATGCGTCTTGGGCCTAGAAGTATTCTTTTTACCGGCTGGGGTCTGATACTGGTGTCGGGTTTCTTTCTCGCATTTGTGTTGCAGGATTCCCTGACGCGCACGACTGGCGCTCTGGTGTATCTGGCGCTCGGCTGCGTGGTGTTCTGGCGCCGATCGCGATCTGGCGCGGCAGCGATGGAGGTGACGGATGCCCACTCCAATTAGCACCGGCTCCCGCCCTGACACTCAACAGTCCCTGCAGCGGTTGCATCCGGTGTTGCGCAAGGCAATGGACGCTTTGCTGGATGGGCGCATCGGCGAGACCGAGCGGCTGTGTCGCCAGTTTCTGCAAAGGTACCCTGCGGACGTCACGGCAATCCGTCTGCTGGCCGATGTGGCAATCAAGTTGGGACGCTGGGCGGACGCCGAGAATTTGCTGGTCAGGTGTCTGGAACTGGCACCTGACTTTCACCTGGCTCGTTACAACTATGCTTTTGTCCTCAGCCGTCAGACACACTACGAGCAGGCCCTGATCGAGCTTGAAGCTTTGTTGCAGGACGAGGACAACCCCAGCTACCGAACTCTGCAGGCTGCGACCCTGGTGCGTCTGGGGCATTTTGAACAGGCAATTGCAATCTACGAGCGCCTGTTGGCGGATGCGCCAAGGCAGCCGAAGGTCTACCTGAGCTACGGCCACGCCCTTAAAACGGTGGGCAGGCAAGACGAGAGCATCGCCGCCTACCGGACTGCGATTCGGCTGGCGCCGGAGCTGGGAGAGGCATACTGGTCGCTGGCAAACCTGAAGACTGTGAGTCTCACAGATGACGAGCTGGAGGCCATGCGCTCAGCTCTCGGTAAACCCGGATTGCAAGCGGAGGATGCGGCACAGCTCAGTTTCGCACTTGCCAAGGCTCTCGAAGATCGTGGCCAATACGATCAGGCATTCACCCACTACGCCGAGGGTAACGAAGTGCGGCGTCGCCAGTCGACCTATAGCGCTGCCGCACAACACGAAAAAATCCAGCGTACCATCCGCTGTCAGGATGCCCCATTTTTCGCTCAGCGTGCCGGATCCGGTTGCCGCGCCCGGGACCCGATCTTTATCGTCGGGTTGCCGAGGGCCGGATCGACCCTGCTGGAGCAGATCCTTGCCAGCCACAGCCTTGTCGAAGGCACCCAGGAGTTGCCCGACATCATCGCCATGGCCCGTCGTTTGGGAGGGAAGCCGCAACCCGGTGAGCGTTCGCGCTACCCGGAAATTCTGGAGGATCTCAGTCCCGGCGAGTTACGTGAGCTCGGTGAAGAGTACCTGCATCGTACCAGGCGCTACCGCGGTACCGCCCCGATTTTTATCGACAAGATGCCTAACAACTTCGAACACATCGGGCTTATTCACTTGATGTTGCCGGACGCAAAGATCATCGACGCACGCCGTCACCCCCTCGCTTGCTGTTTTAGCGGCTTCAAGCAGTATTTCGCCCGGGGTCAACGATTCAGCTATAGCCTGAGTGACATCGGTCATTACTACCGCGATTACGTTGCCCTGATGGACCACTACGACAAAGTGCTTCCGGGTCGGGTGCACCGGGTTCAGTACGAGGAATTGGTGGTCGACTTCGAAAGCCAGGTACGCAAGCTGCTCAACTATTGCGGTCTGGAGTTCGAGGTCGGCTGTCTATCTTTCCATGAAAATCAGCGCGCTGTGCGCACCGCAAGCAGTGAACAGGTACGCCAGCCTGTATTCACTGACGCTGTAGAACACTGGCGTCACTTTCTACCGCACCTGGGTCCGCTGGTTGCAGCGTTGGGCCCGGAGGTCATGGCGCGGTACCCAATAGAATCACCTGACTTGAGAGGATGACTATGAAGAAGCAGACTCGCAGAGTGCCTACCGGCATCATGAAGCGAAATACGATACAGGCGGCCCTTTCTGCACTGGTGGCGTCTGCCGCCCTGCAGACTCCGGCCTGGGGCCAGAGCGCCATGCTGGAAGAGGTCATAGTAACAGCCACCAAGCGCGCTGGAAACTTGCAGGATGTGCCACTCGCAGTGCAGGCGCTCACCAGCAAATCTATTCAGGACCTGAATATCAAGGGTTTCGATGACTACATCAATTTTCTGCCCACGGTATCCTACGTGTCCTATGCGCCCGGTCTTGCGCAGGTTTACATGCGCGGCATTTCCTCCGGCGGTGACGGTGTACATTCCGGGTCCCAGCCGAGCGTAGCCGTATACCTCGATGAGCAACCCATCACAACGATCAACAATGTGCTCGACATACACATTTACGATATCGCCCGGATCGAAACGCTAGCGGGTCCTCAGGGGACGCTCTACGGATCGAGCAGCCAGGCCGGGACAATGCGCATTATCACCAATCAGCCTGATCCAACGGAATTTTCCGCCGGTTACGATCTGACCGGTAGCCAGATAGACGGCGGCGAATCCGGTTATACCCTGGAGGGGTTCGTCAACCAACCTCTGTCGGACTCCGCGGCTCTGCGCCTTGTCATGTGGCACGACAAGGAGGGTGGCTATATTGACAATGTTTATGGCGAACGTAACTACGCAGCCTCGGGAATCAGTATCGATAACCGCGCTTACGTGGAAGATGACTTCAATGATGTCAAAACCCAGGGGCTGCGTGCAGCGTTGAAAATAGATCTCAACGAGAACTGGACTGTGACCCCTGCTGTTGCCTACCAGAAACAGGAATCCGAGGGAGTGTGGGCCCACCGTCCTGACGATCTCGGTGATCGAAAATACCGCTCATTTGGCGACGAATTCGCCAATGATGAGTGGGTGCAGGGGACGTTGACGTTGAACGGCCGGATCGGCAATCTGGATGTTGTCTACGCTGGTGCGCTGCTGGATCGCGACAACGAGTCAGAAACAGATTATAGCTGGTATGCGGAGTATTTTGAGGATCTTTACGCGGACTACGGCTATTACTGTCTCTACTATGATGAACTCGGCGATTGCGCTGACCCCACCCAGAGTATAACCGGCGATGAAAACTTCAAGCGCCAGAGTCATGAAATTCGTATTGCTTCCGACAGTGACGGCCGACTGCGCTGGATTGCGGGCGCTTTCTATCAGAAGCATGAGCACGATTTCGACTTGCGCTGGGTAGCGCCCGATGTTCCAACCGGTGAAGAATACTCACCTATACCCGGCGAACCCCTTGTGTGGGTCACGAAACAGCTGCGTACTGACAAGGACCAGGCCTTGTTTGGTGAAGTTTCCTATGACCTTACTGCTGCATTGTCTGTGACTGCCGGTGTGCGCTTCTACGAGCTGGAGAATTCCCTGAAGGGCTATTACGGCAATACAGGTTCGACGTACTGTTCGGCTTACCCGTGTATCGACAATCCGAATCTGGACAAAAAAATCAAGGAGGACGGTGAGACCTGGAAGCTTAACGCGTCCTATGAACTCAGCGACGACGCGCTGATGTATGCCACTTACTCCAAAGGATTTCGCCCGGGTGGCGTGAACCGGGCGCTAAGTGGCGTCATCGCGCCAGCCTACGACCAGGACTATGTTTACAACTATGAGGTAGGCTGGAAGTCCTCCTGGTTGAATAATCGCCTGCGTTTCAACGGTGCGGTGTATTTGCTTGAGTGGGAGGACTTCCAGTACTCGTTCCTGGATTTCGCGATTTCGCCACTGACCTTGATTACCAATGTCGGTCAGGCCCGCACTCGCGGTATGGAGTTCGATACCAGCTTTGCCGCGACCCAGGACCTCACCCTGACTCTTTCTGGCAGCTACAACAATGCCGAACTGGATGAAGATTATTTTCAGGGTGAGGAAGATCGCGCAGCTGGCATTGTAACTGCCCCGCGCGGGACCGCCATGCCTTTTGTACCCGAGCTGAAGTTGACTGCCACCGGCCGGTACACCATGGATATTGCGGGCTTCCCCGCGTATGTCCAGACGGCATGGTCCTACACCGATGCCACCTGGAATTCGCTCGATGTGGGTAGCAGGATTAGGCAGCCGTCCTACAATCTGGTCAATATCGCATTCGGTGTCGAGAAGGACTCCTGGACTCTGGAGTTGTTCGCCGACAATATTTTCGATGAACGCGCTGTTATCCTTGCCAGCCAGGATAATTTCGTGGACCTGCCGATTTTCACCAACCGTCCTGCCCGGTATGGAATCCGCTTTGGCCAGCGATTCTAGATCGGTTGTTGCAACTTCGAGGACAGGATTGCCGGGGATTATCCTGACAGTCCTGTTGCTCGTGCTGCCGGCCGCAGAGAGTAACGCCGGAAACACGGTAGTAGTGCGTGCCGGTAGCCTGCTGGATATCGTCAACGAGCGGTTGCTGTCGGATCAGATGATCACTATCCGAAGTGGGCGGGTGCAAACGGTGGGTCCCTGGTCTGCTGTTGCAGTGCCAAGTGGAGCAACAGTGCACGACTGGTCGGCGTGGACAGTGCTGCCCGGGCTGATGGATATGCATACCCACCTGGCGGACTCTGCCCAGAGTGCGAACGTGCTTGCGCCGCTGGAAACGACTGCTGCGGAGAGTGTACTGCAGGGCGTAGCTCACGCGGAGAAAACGCTGCGGGCCGGCTTTACAACGGTGCGGGATGTGGGCGTTTGGCGTGCGTTCAATGACGTCGCCCTGCGCGATGCTATTGACGCCGGAATCGTCCCGGGGCCGCGCATGCTGGTGGCGGGCGCGTATATAACTGTGCCTGGTGGTGCTGGCGACATCACCGGGCAAGCGTTCGATGTCACCGTACCAGCAGATTTACGCTTTGGCGTTGTTCGCTCACCTGCCGAGGTTCGGGAGCGCGTACGCACCCTGATTCAGCGCGGAGCAACTTTCATCAAGACCCTGGCGACCGGGGCAGTACTGACGACAGGCACTCATGTCGGTGCTCAGGAACTCAGTGAGGAGGAACTGCGGGTTGCAGTGGAGGAGGCAGCCCGATACGGTGTTTATGTCACCGCCCATGCCCATGGGGCCGAGGGTATCAAGGCTGCTGTGCGAGCGGGAGTGCGCTCCATTGAGCACGGCTCCCTGCTTGATGATGAGGGTATCGAACTGATGCGCGAGCGTGGTACCTGGCTGGTAGCAGACATCTATAATGCGGAATATATCGATCGCGCAGGCACATTGGAGGGGTGGCCGGCGGAAACTCTTGCCAAGAACGATGCCACAGCGGCAATCCAGCGGGAAAACTTCCGCAAGGCTCACCAAGCCGGTGTCAGGATGGCCTATGGAACAGATAGTGGGGTCTACCCCCATGGCGACAACGCCCTGCAGTTCGCCTGGATGGTCCGTTTTGGTATGACGCCGCTGGAAGCGATCCGGGCGGCAACTCTGTCTGCCGCGGAAATGCTCGGCCGGGATGAGCAGCTGGGTTCCATCGCCCCCGGCAAATGGGCCGATCTGATCGCCGTGGCAGGGAATCCACTCGAAGATATAACCGCCCTGGAAACCGTGGTCGGGGTCATGAAGGGCGGCTTGATCCACCTTGATCCGTCACTTAACTGATAGCGAGGAAAGCACAGAGATGACAGCAATTACGCGGTGGCTGGGAATGATTTTGGTGGGACTGGTGGCAACAGCGGCCGCTGCTCAGGAGGCGCAGCTGGAGCAAGAGGCGGTTCCGTTCCATCGTATGGCATTCGAGATTTTGCGTGACACTATCCCGATGCGTACCGTGGCAGGTGCAGGCGAGGTGCCCAGGTTCGCGAGCTTTCTGGAACAGCGCTTGCTTGATGGCGGCTTCGCTCGGGAAGACGTGATGGTCATTCCCCACGCAGATACTGCCGCCCTCGTTGTGCGCTACCGCGGCGATCAACGCTCTGGCAAAAAACCGATTCTTCTCTCGGCGCATCTGGATGTTGTGGATGCTTATCCAGAGGACTGGGAGCGCGATCCGTTTACCCTTATTGAGGAGAACGGCTTCTACTTCGGCCGTGGTGTGGCAGACAACAAGTTCGATGTCGCGGTGCTAACTGCCACATTTTTACGTTTGAAATCTGAAGGCTTCGTCCCTTCAAGGGATCTCCTGATTGCCTTTACCGGCGACGAGGAAACCGAGATGGCCACGGCGCAATTACTGACGGGCCAATATCGCGAGTTGATTGATGCGGAATTCGCCTTTGTGGTTGATGGGGGTGGTGGCCAGCTTGACGAAAACGGCAATCCATTTTCCTTTGTTGTCACCACTGCGGAAAAGACCTACGCCACGTTCACCGTGACGGCGCGCAATCCCGGTGGTCACAGCTCGTTGCCGCGCAGAGACAACGCGATCTACGATCTTGCGCATGCTCTGCGAAAGTTGCAGTCCCATGAATTTCCCGTGCGGGCAACGGAGCTGACACGTTCGTTCTTTACCCGCAGCGCGCCTCTGGTCGGTGGCGAGCTCGGTGCCGCGATGCGGGCATTTGCCGACGACCCCGACGACCCTGCTGCGGTAGCGCTGCTACGGGATCATCCTGAGTACGCGGGTACCACCGGCACGACCTGTGTGGCGACAATGCTCAGCGCGGGTCATGCAGAGAACGCGCTGCCACAGTCAGCGACCGCGACAATTAATTGCAGAATTTTTCCCGGTATCGGTATTGAGGAAACGCTCGAGGAACTAAAGGCGGTAGTTGCGGACGATGGGCTTTCGTGGTCCATTCTGGACAACCCGATAGCCAGCGACCCTTCGCCGCTGCGCGAGGATCTGTTCGCCGCGATCGAGCGAGCTGTTCATATAGACTACCCAGGTGTCCCCATTGTGCCCACAATGGCTTCCGGAGCGTCTGATGCCCTGCATTTTCGTGCCGCCGGGATACCCAGTTACACGTTTACAGGTATTTTCCTCAAACCGGAAGATGAATTTGCTCACGGTCTCAACGAGCGCGTTACTGTATTCAGCCTGCCAAACTCGCTGACCCTTTGGCACGCCCTGTTGACAGACCTTGCCGGGGACTGAGACTGCCAGCTCAGAACAGGTAGTACGCGAACACGTAGACCATCAGCAGCAGCACGATCCACAGCGCGGTGGTGCCGATTTCCCAGGAGCGTCCCAGAGGGCCAGTATGGCCCATGGTGTTGCGGGCGGAGGTGGTGAGCGCAGCGAACACATCACCGAGCCGGGCCTGGAGAATATTCACCAGGGGTGAGCCGAGTTTGCTGCCTGCGCGCGCCAGCAGCGGCAGGCCCCTGCGCCACAGCCAGTCCACATCCAGTGAAATGGTCAGGGTGCGCTGCATCCACGGCAGCAGCAGGAAGAAGGCGAGCCCGGAGAACAGCAGCAGCTGCAGGTAGAACAGTACCTTGCCCGCCTTGTAGGGGACGTAGTCCACAGCATAGGGCAGCAGCGGGTACAGGAGCTGCGGATAAACCCCCAGCAGGATACAGAGCCCGGCAAAAAACAGCATGGCGACTGTCATGTTCCAGGGAGCGTCCTGCGGGCGCAGGCCGGAATCCTTCTGGAAAAACACAAACCAGGGAAACTTGATGCCGGCGTGCAGGAACACCCCGGCAGAGGCGGCGGCCAGCAGGAAGTACACCAGCATCAGCCCTTCATCGACTGAGGCCTGGGAAATCATGGTTTTGGTGGTAAAGCCGGAGGTGAGCGGGAAACTGGAGATCGCCAGCGCCCCGATCACACCGCACCACATGGTTACAGGCATGGTGCGGAACAGGCCGCCGACATCGGTGCACAGGTGCATGCCGGTGCGCATCACCACAACACCTGCACTCATGAACAGCAGGGCCTTGTAAATGATGTGCGCGAAGGCGTGGGCGGCGGCGCCGTTGATCGCCATTTCCGTGCCGATTCCCACCGCGCATACCATGAAGCCCACCTGGTTGACGATGGAGAAGGCCAGGATCCGGCGGATATCGTTTTCCAGCAGGGCGTAGATAATGCCGTAGAAGACCATAAACAGCCCGACCCAGATCAGGATCGACTCGCCGGGGAACAGGAGAATGAGGGCGAGAATGGCGGTCTTGGTGGTGAAGGCCGAGAGAAACACGGATCCGGTCGGGCTGGCGTTGGGGTAGGCGTCGGATAGCCAGGCCGACAGCGGCGGCGCGGCGGCATTGATCAGGATGCCAATCAGGATCATCCAGGTGCTGAAGTCGGTGGCCTGCAATGCGCGGATGTCGAGGGAGCCGCTGCTGATCATCAGCCCCTCGATCCCGACCTTCAGGACCACGCCCCCCAGCAGGTGCATGATGGCGTAGCGTACGCCGGCTGCGCGGGCTTTTTCAGTGCCCCCGCACCACACGACTACCGTGGAGAACAGGGCCATCAGCTCCCAGAACACGAACAGGGTCAGCAGGTCGCCGGCAAAGGAAACCCCGACCGCACCGGCGGCGTAGAATTGGGCTGCCACCAGTTCCGTGCGCCGGGCATGGTTGAAGGCAAAAACGGCACCGGTGGCCGCCATGATGGCGAAGATCGTGGCAAAGAGCCGGCGTACCGGGCTGCCCTCCACCAGCTCCAGCGGGTAGCCGAGGAAGGAAGCCTCGAGACTCACTCCGTCCGGGACCTGCCAGATGCCGTAGAGACAGACCAGTGGCGCGCCAATGACCACGAAGGCGCGCAGTTGGCGCGAGCTGATGGCTGCGGTCAGCAGCGCGCCGCCGATCAGGGCGAGGGCGGGTGGCAGGGATTCAAACATCGTAGTAGGTGTCCGGGCGTTTGAGCAGGGCGCCGAGCAGTTTGGCCCCGAAAACCATCAACACGCAGCTGAAAAAGCCGAACAGGGCGCCGAAACCGAACCAGCCATCCACCCCGAAGTAGCCATGGATCGGTACGAACCACTGCAGGGCCACGGTTGCCGCCAGGGTGACGTAGCCGATAATCCACAGCCGGCGGATGGTTGCGGGGCGGGTGAGCCAGTGATTGTCGGGTGGATTCATAGCGGCAGACTCTGCACCAGCTGGGATTCAAGATCCAGCAGGGGCTGGTTGAAGAAGAAAAATCCGATGGTCAGCGCAGCGGTAACCCCCAGCGCCAGCAGCATGGCCGGCGGCGCCTCGCCGTGTTCCATATCGACGTCGGGCGCGTTTGGCGCCAGCCAGGCGAAGTAGATAATGGGCAGGAAGTACATCGCGTTGAGGGCAGTACTGGCGATGATGGTAAAGATCGCCAGGTAATTCTCGGCCTGGAATGCGCCCGCGAGGATGAACCATTTGGAGACAAAGCCCCCGGTCGGCGGCACGCCGATCATGCTTAGCGCGCCGATGGTGAAGGCCGCCATGGTGATCGGCATGCGCCGGCCAATGCCTGCCAATTGCCACAGCTCGGTCTTGTGGGCTGCGGTATAGATGGCCCCGGCGGCAAAGAACAGTGTGATCTTGCCGAAAGCGTGGGCGGCAATGTGCACCGCGGCGCCAATCTCGGCCAGGGGCTTGAGGATAATCGTCGCCATGATGACATAGGAGAGCTGGGCGATGGTCGAGTAGGCCAGCATCCGCTTCAGGTTGGTCTGGTACAGGGCCACAATGCTGGCGCTGATGATGGTAAACGCCGCCACATACTGCAGCCACTGGGCGCTGGGCTGGCTGAACAGGAAATCGACGCCGAAGATATAGATGATGACCTTGGTCACGCAGAACACGCCGGCCTTTACCACCGCCACCGCGTGCAGCAGCGCGCTGACCGGGGTGGGCGCGACCATGGCCGCCGGCAGCCAGCGGTGCACCGGCATCAGCGCTGCCTTGCCTATGCCGAACACGAACAGGCCCAACAGGAGTCCCACCGCGGGCCCGGGTACATTGCCCTGAATGATGCCCCCGAGGGTAAAGGTGGTGGTACCGGTGGCCACGTAGGTCCAGATGATGGCGGGCAGCAGCAGGCCGATGGAGGTGCCGATCAGGATGCCGAGGTAGACGCGCGCCGAGGCCACGGTTTTGGCGTCGCCCTTGTGCGCCACCAGGGGGTAGGTCGAAAGCGTGAGAATCTCGTAGAACAGGAACAGGGTGAACAGGTTGTCAGCCAGGGCAATGCCCATCGCCGCGGCGATCGCCAAGGCGAAACAGATATAGAACCGGGTCTGGTGCTTCTCCCTGTTGCCGCGCATATAGCCGATCGAGTAGATGGTGTTGATGATCCAGAGAAAGGAGGCAATGCAGGCAAACATCATCCCCAGGGGCTCCAGGGACAGCGCCAGGGACAGGCCCGGCAGGGGCTCCGACAGCGTCACCGCGGGGCGGGCGCCCGCCGCTACTTCGGGAAACCAGGAGAACACCAGTATCGCCAGCGTCACCGCGGTAAGCAGGCTGACGGCCTCGCGCACATTGGGCCAGCGACCGGTGAACGCAATGCCGACCGCGCCCAGCAGCGGCAGCAGCAGAATCACTGGCAGGGTATGCGCGCCCATCAGTTCAGGCCTCCAAGCAGGGTGCCGGAGCCGCTTTGCGCCAGCGCCAGAGGCAGCTGCGGGAACAGCCCGAAGTAGACGTTGCTGAGGGCGGCCACCCAGATCAGTGTCCGCAGCGGCAGGGCAACTTCCATCGCCGCGGTATCATCACCAGGCGCTTCGCCGTAATAGGCAACTTCAACGAATTTCCACAGGTAGACCACGGCCATCAGGGAGCTGGCGATAATGGCCACGACCAGCGGCACCCCCCAGCCCGGTACTTCCATGACCGCGACGACCAGGTACCACTTGCTGATAAACCCGGCGGTACCCGGCACGCCGACCAGGCTGAGGCCCGCCAGCACAAAGGCGGCCATGGTCCAGGGCATGCGGCGGCCTATTCCGTGCAGATTGGCAATGGTCGCGCTGCGGGAGGTGAGGACGAAAGCCACCACGCACAGGAACAGGGTGCCCTTGGCGAGAGCGTGGTTGAACATGTGCAACAGCGCCGCGACCAGGCCCGTCTGCGAAGCCAGGCCCGCGGCCAGGGCGATGTAGCCGATCTGCGCCACCGAGGAAAAGGCCAGCATCTTCTTCAGGTTGCCCTGGTAGATGGCGATCGCGGATGCCAGCAGGATCCCTGACAGTGCCAAGGGGATGATGAACACCGCGAACAGGTCCGAGTGCCCCAGCAGATTGCCGTGAAAAACCGCGTAGTTAAAGCGCAGCAGTACGTATATGGACACCTTGGTGGAACAGGCGGCGATGAACACGGTGACCGCATTTGGCGCATAGGTATAGGCGCGCGGGAGCCAGATATGCAGGGGGAAAATGGCGGCTTTCAATGCCAGGCCAATGGTGATGAAGCCCGCGGCTATGATGATCGGGCGGGTCTCGATCACATCGTTCAGGCGCAGGGCCATGTCGGCGAAGTTCAGCGTGCCGGTCATCATGTAGATGAAGCCGACGCCGATAAGGTAGAAGGTTGCGCCGATGGTGCCGATGATGAGGTACTTGAACACAGCGGAGAGTGCGCGCCGGTCGCGACCGGCCGCGATCAGGATATAGGTCGCGAGGGAGGAAATTTCCATGAACACGAAAACGTTGAAGGCGTCGCCGGCGACCGCGATGCCACACAGCCCGGCCATGGCGATCAGCCAGGCACCGTAGAACATGGGCGCACGGCGATTGTCGATATCCAGGCGCAGGGATTGGCGGCCGCCGGCCAGCGCGAGCGAGGAGGCGCCGGTGATCAGCAGGAGAACCAGGGCGCTGAGCCCGTCTACCGTCAGGGCGATACCGAAGGGCGGCTGCCAGCCACCAACTGCATAGTGCTGGGTGCCGGTTTCCAGTACGGCCGCGGTCAGCAGCAGCGCCAGGCCCAGCGAGGCCAGGCTGGCCAGCAGCGCCGCCAGCCAGGCGAGAAATCCCGTGCGCAGCAGTATCACCAGCGGCGCTGTCAGTAGTGGCAGGGCGACCTGCAGCGCCGGCAGATGGTCGGCCAGGTTCACGGCTTGCGATCCATCGCCAGGATTTCATTGTCTTCGATAGTGCCGTACTCCTCGTACAGGCGCACCGCAATGGCCAGGCCCAGGGCGGTGGTGGAAATACCGACCACGATCGCGGTCAGGATCAGTACCTGGGGCAGCGGGTTGGAGAAAACCTGGTTGTCCACGCCGGCCTGGATGATCGGCGCAGTGCCATTCTCGATCTTGCTCATGGTGATGAAAAACAGGAATACCGCGGACTGGAATATGGCCAGCGCCATGATTTTCTTGACCAGGTTCTGGCGGCTGATGAGGGCGGCAAGGCCGATCATCAGCAATACCGCGAACACCCAATAGTTGAAGAGGCCCAGGAGTTTCATGGTGGATCAGTCTCTGGCAGCAAAGGCGTGGAAGATGGAGAGCAGGACGCCGGTTACCGTGAGACCGACCCCCAGTTCAATGATTATGATGCCGATGTGCTGGCCGAGCACCGGGTCGTCTGCGAGCACTGAGTACTCGAGGAAGTTGCCGCCCATGGCAATGCCCGCGAGGCCGACGGAGCCATACAGCAGGGCGCCTCCCGCGCTCATCCACAGCAACACCCGGGGTGGGATCACCGCCAGCGCCAGCCGCTCCCCGCGAACCAGCGAGAACAGGATGATGCCGGCGACAAAAATGGCGCCGGCCTGGAATCCGCCGCCCGGGCTGTACTCGCCGTGAAATTGGACAAACAGCGCGAAGAGCAGGATAAAGGGTACCAGCAGGCGCGCCATGACCTTGGGAATCAGGTGCCTGCTCAGGCCTTCCTCCACTTTGCTGTCGAGCCGCGCGAAAGGTTTGCCGCGGCCGCCGCCGAGCAGAAACATGACGCCGATGCCGGCGGTAAGCACCACAAACACCTCGCCCAGCGTGTCGTAGCCCCGGAAACTTGACAGGACTGCGGTGACGATATTGGGAATATCCACCAGCTCCGGCGTTTTCTCGATGTACCAGGGGGCAACGTGCTGCTGGGCGGGTGCCAGGGGGTCGCCGAGAGAGGGTTGGCCAAAGCTGGCATAAATCATCAGCAGGGCGACGGCGGCGATGATGCCGATGGACAGCGCGCGGAGTGAACGCCCCTTGGCTTCGGTGGACGGCGTCAGGCGCAAGCCCGCGAGCAACAGCACGGTGGCGACGCCGGCGCCGACCGCGGCTTCCGTCAGCGCGACGTCAGCGGCATCCAGCAGGAAAAAGTTCAGGGCCATCAGCAGGCTGAAAATGCCGGACAGCATCACCGCGGAAAACAGGTCGGTGGCGCGGACGATGGCGATCGCCGTGATGACCAGCAGGGACAGCAGGAAAATACCGATGAGCAACGTGGTCACGATGCGCTCTCCTGTTCTGGCGCGGCGCCGGCGGGATCACTGTCCCCCATGCCCTCGGGACGCAGACCGGCCAGCAGCGCGGCGTTGGCCAGGGCGTAGCTGGCGGTGGGCGAGGTCACCATCAGGAACAGCAGGACCGCCGCCAGTTTTACGGTCACCAGGGATAATCCGGCATGCACCATCAGGCCGCCCAGGACCAGCACCGGTCCCAGCGAATCGGTCAGGCTGGCGCCGTGAATGCGGGTATAGAAGTCCGGCATCCGCAGCGCGCCGATACCGCCGGCGAGTACGAACAGGCTGCCTGTGACCACCAGCAGACCCGCCACCAGTTCCTGGAGTTCAATCATTCGTCGCCACTCCCGGTTGCCGACCGTTCGGCGGCGGCTTCCGCCCGGCGCTGCTCTCGCAGCTGGCTTTCCTGGACGAACCAGAGCACCGCAAGCACGCCGATGAAATTGATCAGGGCATACGCCAGGGCCAGGTCGAGGAAGTCGGTGCGCCCCATGGCGAAAGCCATGATGGCAATCAGCAGCACGGTCTTGGTGCCGAACATGTTCACGGCAAGCACGCGGTCGTATACGGTCGGCCCCATCAGCGCACGGGTCAACGCCAGCGCCATTGTTACCAGGATGGCGATTGCAGCAACGAGCAGCATCAGTCCGGGTCCACCGCAGCGACGCGCCGTGCCATTGCGCCCTCGCTGAGTTCCCTGGCTGTGGCGGCGGTCAGGCAGTGGGCAGTCAGGGTGTTGTCGTCGATATTGATGGTCAGGGTCCCCGGGGTGAGGGTGATCGAATTGCCCAGCAGGGTCAGGGCAAACTTGCTGGAGGCCTTTGCTTCGACCTCGACAATGGTCGGTGACAGCGCGGACAGCGGCCCCAGAACCATGCGCAAAACCTGGAGGTTGGAAACCACCATCTGGCCCGCCAGCCAGAGCCAGTACAGAGGCACCCGGTAAGACAGCGCCCAGCCATGGCTCTCCTGGTCGGGAATCGCCATGCGGTGCGTCAGCCATATCACCAGGACACAGGAGGCGATGCCCAGCTGCAATACGGGTGTCTTGTACAGCCCTCCCCAGAGTAACCACACCAGGAACAGGGCAATGACTGCGAGCATGAGTCGCAACAGGCGCATAGGACGGTAGCTCTTGCCGACGAAGCCGGAATCATACCTTAACGGTGCGAGAATATGCCACCTGTCATGATTATCCCGGGCGCCCCGCAGCGAGGACGGCACCCATTTTCGTGCTAGACTGCCGCGCACATTCGTCGCCGGAATCCTGTCTATGAAAGTACCGCCTCGCCTGCAGCCCCTGGTTGAGGACGGCCTGATCGATGAGGTGCTGTACCCCCTCATGAGCGGCAAGGAGGCCGATATTTTTGTGGTTCGCTGTGGCGGCCGCACCCGCTGCGCCAAAATCTATAAAGAGGCTTACAAGCGCAGTTTCAAGAAGGCTGCCACCTACACTGAAGGTCGCAAGGTACGCAACAGCCGCCGGGCGCGAGCCATGGAGAAAGGCTCGAGCTATGGTCGCAAGCAGCAGGAGGAGACCTGGCAGAATGCCGAGGTCGATGCCCTGTACCGGCTTGCGCGCGCAGACGTGCGCGTGCCCGAGCCCCTGGGCTGTTTCGACGGCGTGCTGCTGATGGAGCTGATTACCGACGAGGAGGGCGATGTCGCGCCGCGCCTGGCGGATGTCACCATGTCCGCCGAGCAGGCGCTGGAGGACCACGCCCAGTTGCTGCGCTACGTGGTGCGCATGCTATGCGCGGGCCTCATTCACGGTGACCTTTCAGAGTTCAATATCCTGGTTGACCCCGACGGCCCGGTTATCATCGACCTGCCCCAGGCGGTGGACGCCGCTGCCAACAACAATGCCCGCAGCATGCTGTTGCGCGATGTGCGCAGGGTGACGGACTACTACGCCTTGTTCGCCCCGGAACTGGCGACCAGCCGCTACGGAGAGGAAATCTGGTCCCTGTTCGAGGAGGGCGAACTGACCCCGGAGCACACCCTGACCGGGTTTGCCGCGGAGGACGATACCCCGGCAGACCTGGATGCGGTAATGCTGGAGATTCGCGCTGCCCTGCAGGAGGAGCAGGAGCGTCTGCAGCGGCTCCGGGAAGCTGACGAGGACGATTGAGCTGTGAACCCTGTCAAGCGCGAACGCGATCTGCCGGACCAGGTCTACTCCTTCCTGGTCGAGGACGAGGACGCCCGTGTCTGCCGGGATATTCCGGAATCGGCCTGCCACGAGCAGCCCCGGGCATTCGTGCTGCAGCTCGCCGCCCAGAGCCTGACCAAGATTGGTGATGCCCTGACCAGCAGCCGCCTGGTACTGGCGTGGATGCTGTCGGCACTCGGTTCGCCGGCTATCTTCATTTCGCTGCTGGTGCCCCTGCGCGAGTCTCTGTCCCTGATGCCGCAGCTGTTCGTGGCCCAGTATGTGCGTGAACACGCCGTGCGCAAGATGTTCTGGGCCTGGGGTAGCGTGGCCCAGGGCCTGGCACTGGCACTCATGGTGCCCGCGGTGCTGCTGCTGCGCGATTTTGCCCTGGGCCTGGTGGTGGTGATCCTGCTGGCGCTGTTCAGCCTGGCGCGCGGCGTCTGTTCCGTCGCCGCCAAGGACGTGCTGGGCAAGACCGTATCCAAGTCGCGGCGCGGGCGCCTGAATGGCCTCTCAGCATCGGCTGCCGGGGCCGTTACCCTGGCGGTGGCGGTGCTGCTGTTGCTGGTGCCCGGTCTGGCGGGACAGGGACTGGAAGGGGATGCCCGTCTGTTTGCGGCGATTCTGGCAGTGGCGGCGCTGCTGTGGCTGGTGGCGGCCGCAGTGTACGCCGGCGTGCCCGAAGTCCCCGGTGCGGTAGAGGGGGGCGGCAATGCCATCAGCGAGGCTTTGCGCAGCCTCTCCCTGTTGCGAACTGACCGCCAGTTCCGCGACTTCGTTATCGCCCGCATGCTCCTGATCAGCTCCGCGTTTGCAATTCCCTATATCGTCGTGCTGGTACAGCGTGCGGCGGAGGGCCAGTTGCTCAGTTTCGCGGCGCTGCTGCTGGCCGAGGGTGCAGCGGGCCTGTTGTCGGCCCCGCTCTGGGGGCGCTGGTCCGACACCGGCGCCCACCGGGTGATGGCGGCAGCCGCCGCTATTTCGGTGGCAGTAATGACCGCGGCTCTCGGCCTGCACTGGTGGTTGCCGGGGGCGCTGGGCGTGGTGCCGGTCGCGGCGTTGTTGCTGTTCGTCGCCGCGGTCGCCCACCAGGGCGCTCGAGTCGGCCGCAAGACTTACCTGGTGGACATGGCCACCGGTGCCAACCGGGCCCAGTACACGGCGGTGAGCAACACCGTGATCGGCCTGTTCCTGTTTTCCGGCGCGGGCCTGGGGCTTATCGATGCCGCCTACGGAACAGCCTCGGTACTGGTCTTCCTGGCACTGGTCGGTGTGCTCGCGGTGTGGCGCAGTCTGTCCCTGCCTTCCGTGTCCGATTGATCCCTGCAAACCCTGTCCTCGACGAGAGACCTTGATGATTCGACTACTGGTATTGAGCTTTCTGCTGGTTATTGCTGCTGCAAGCGCCCAGGCGCAGACCCTGCGTGTGGGCCTTGCCCCGGAGCAGCCGCCCCTGGTGTTTCGCGACGGCGAACGGATTGTGGGCCTGGAAGCGGACAACGCCCGCGCGGTGGGTGAGATTATTGCTCGGCGCGTGGAGCTGATCGCCATGCCGACTGCCGAGTTGCTGCCGGCCCTGGAGCAGGGCCGTATCGATGTGATCATGTCCGGCCTGACCATCAATGAGGAGCGCGCTGCGCGGGTGCAGTTTCTGGAGCCCTACCTGCAGGCGGGGCAGATGGCGATCATCCTCCTTGATCGCGCCGGCCGTTTCGGCCAGCCCTGGGCGGTTTTCCGGGAGGGTGTCAGGGTTGGTGTGGTCAGCGGCAGCAGCGGCGAGGTATTTGCCCGGCGCGAATTGACCGATGCGGCGCTACAGCAGTTTTCCGGCGTTGCCGGCGCCATCGCCGCGCTGCGGGCGCGCCAGATCGACCTGTTTGTCCACGACGCTGCGACCAGCTGGTCCCTGGCAACCTCTGACGACTACGCCGACCTGATTAGCCAGAACCACCTGCTGACCGAGGACCCGTTGGCCTGGGCCGTGCGCCGGGACAATCCGGCGCTGGCGGCGGAACTTGAGCGCGCGCTGGCCATGATGCGCGGCAACGGCACCCTGGATTACATTATTGACCGCTGGATTCCGGTGCGAACCGAGGCCCCCTGAGCCCGGGGGCGGGGTAATCAGCCGGGAAAGTTGTATTCGTGGCCCCAGTGGTCGCCCTCGGTGCTGACCGTGGGCGTGTAGTTGTCCCAGTCCACCAGCAGGCCGTCGTAACCATACTCCACCGCAATACCACCGGGCGCCAGCACGTAGAAAGAACACATATTGTCGTTCACATGGCGGCCCAGGCTGGCGAGGATAGTGTGTCCGGCGGCCTTGGCCCGGTCCAGGGCGCGGCCGACTTCGTCCAGGCTGCTCACCTCTACCATCATGTGCACAACGCCGCCCGGGTAGGGGTGGTTGTACAGAGCCAGTGAGTGCTGCCGCGGGTTGTCGGCGTGCATGAACAGGACCTTGGTTTCAGGCGCTTCCGGGGGCATCGGCGGATACAGTTCGTCGCTGACCCCCAGACCGAGCAGCCCGGTATAGAACGTGGCTGCGGCCTCCATGTCCGGCGTCGGCAATACCGCGTGGCCGAAGCCCAGGTCGCCGGTATATTCATCGCCGGTGATGAAGCGCTTGATGCCCGTCGGGGAAACCAGAGGCGCGTAGTCCAGGCGGCGACCGTAGTACAGCTCGAGGGTGTTGCCGCTGGGGTCCTGCAGAGTGACGAAGGCGGTCACACAGCGGCGCGCGGCCGCTTCGGTATCGCCTTCTTCCAGACTGTGGCCAGCGTTGCGCAGGCGCTCGCACAGTTCCAGCCAGGCGCTGCGATCGCGACACTCGAGCCCGGCCGCCAGCAGTCCGTCGGCGTCACCGGGTTCCAGCATGAAGCGGAAGGGATGGTCGTCCATGCGCAGGAAACGGGCACCCGCCGCGTCTTCCCGCCGCGCGTCCATCAGGCCCAGGATTTCGGTGCCAAAGGTCATCCATGCGGCTGTGTCCGTGGCGGCAATTCTCAGGTAGCCGATGCTGGCGATGCTCATGCGGGTCTCTCCTTGGGATAGGTGTGCGAACGGAGTCATCTTAAGCGGCTTTCCCCGACAGGCACAGGGTCGGGCCCCAGAAGGGCTGGCGTTGGTATAAACAGGGAAACCCGCGCTCACTTGCCTGCGGGTGATCAGAAATGTCACTGGCAGTTGCTGCATTGGGTCATTGAGCCGGAACCGGCGCTGATGAATACTCCGTGCTACCTACAGGCAGGGAGCGTCGGCACATGGCGGCTGCAGAAATACTGAGTCAGCACTTCGAACTGGGCTTTACCTACACCCGCTCCACCGGTCCGGTGGTGGGCAAATTCCTCACCGGCCTGCGCGAGGGCAGGGTATACGGCGTTCGCGGCAGCGACGGCCGGGTGCTGGTGCCCCCGGCGGAATACGACCCGTTGACCGGCGCGGCGCTCGGGGAGTTCGTGGAAGTGGGCCAGGAGGGACGACTGCTCAGCTGGTGCTGGGTCAGCGAGCCCCGGGAGGCCCACCATCTGCAGCAGCCCTTTGCCTGGGCCATGGTGCAGCTGGACGGTGCTGACGTGGCCATGATCCATTACCTTGAGGCCCCTTCCGCGGAGGCCATCCGCAGCGGCGCCCGGTTGGGCATCAGCTGGGCCGCAGAGCGCGAGGGTTTCATCACCGATATTCGCTGTTTCACCCTGCTGGAAGGAGCCGCGCCATGAGCGAGCCGCTGGCCGATGTCACCGGCATCAAGGCCCCCGTTTATCTCAAGTACCGGTTTACTGCCGGCAGCGCGCCGGCTCGTTTCCTGTGCCGTCTCAAGGAGGGCGTGCTGACCGGCCAGCGCTGTCCCCGCTGCAGCAATGTCTATATCCCTCCGCGGGGGTCGTGCCCCGCCTGCGGCGTGCCCACCGAGGACGAAGTGGTGCTCTCGGACAAGGGCACGATCCAGTCCTTTACGATCGTCTCGATTCCGATCCCCGGCAATCCCATCCAGCCGCCCTACGTGGTGGCCAATATCGTCCCGGACGGTGCCAATATCTCATTTATCCACCTGCTCAGTGAGTGCGTCAACGAGGAGGTGCACATTGGCCAGCGGGTACAGGCGCTGTGGAAGCCGGCGGAGGAGTGGGGCCACGCGATGGACAATATTCGTTACTTCCGGCCGCTCGACGAGCCGGATGTCCCTGTGGCAAGGATCGGCAAGCTGCCGGTCACCGGGCTGGAGGGCTGAGTCATGCGTGAGATTGCCGTAGTCGCCTACAGTCAGTCGCCCTGTGTCGCCGATGCGGGTGCGACCAATGAAGTTGAATTGATCATGCCCCAGCTGCAGGCCGTTTACAGCCAATTGGGGCTGGCCAGTGCCCAGGATGTCGATTTTGTCTGCTCCGGCAGCTGCGACTACCTGCAGGGCGCCGCCTTCGCCTTTGTCGCGGGGGTGGACGCGCTGGGCGCGGTACCGCCAATCAAGGAGTCCCATGTCGAGATGGACGCGGCCTGGGCGCTGTACGAGGCGATCCTCAAGATACGCATGGGTCACGCCGACTCCGCCCTGATCTACGGCTTTGGCAAGTCCTCCCCGGGAGAGCTGCCCATTGTCCTGTCCCAGCGCCTGGATCCCTATTACCTGGCGCCGCTGTGGCTGGATACGGTGTCCCTGGCGGCGCTGCAGGCGCGGCTGCTGCTGGACCAGGGCCTGGTGAGCGAGAGCGACATGGCTGCGGTGGTGGCGCGCTCCCGGCGCAACGCCATGGGCAATCCCCTGGCCCAGCTGGCGGGGGAGTTCAGCATCGAGGATCTGTTGGCGGAAGAGCATTTCGTGGCGCCGCTGCGGCGCGCCGACTGCTGCCCGGTATCCGATGGCGCGGCGGCCATGGTCATCGCCACGGTGGAACAGGCACGGGCCTGGGGTGCGCCCTACGCGCGCATCACCGGTATTGACCAGCGTATCGAGAATCACAACCCCTGCCTGCGCGACCTGACGGATTCGGTGTCCACCCGCCAGGCAGCGGCCGCGGCAGGTGTTCACCGGGGGCCGGTGGATGTGGCCGAGATCTATGCGCCGTTCAGTCACCAGGAGATCCTGCTGACGCGGGCCCTGGGGCTGGACGACAGTACCCTGGTCAACCCCGGCGGCGGGGTGCTCGCGGGCAACCTGATGATGGCCTCCGGCCTGTCCCGGGTAGGCGAAGTGTTCCGCCGCATTGTCGATGGCAAGGCCGGGCGCGGCGTGGCGCACGCCACCAGTGGCCCCTGTTTACAACACAACCTGGTTGCTGTCCTGGAGGGCGCGTAATGGCTGAAAGGGCTGCAGTGGTCGGCATAGGCCAGACCCGGTATAAAACCCGTCGCAACGATGTCTCGATTGCGGGCTTGCTGCGGGAAGCGGTGGATCGCGCGCTCGAGGATGCGGATGTCAGCTTCGCCGACATTGACGCGGTTATCATCGGCAAGGCCCCGGACATGTTCGAGGGCGTGATCATGCCCGAGAGCTATCTGGTCGATGCGCTGGGCGCCATGGGCAAGCCCATGCTGCGGGTGCATACCGCCGGTTCCGTCGGCGGTTCCACCGCGATCGTGGCCGCCTCGCATGTGCAGAGCGGCACGTTCAAGCGGGTATTGACCGTTACCTTCGAAAAGCAGTCCGAGTCCAACGCCATGTGGGCACTGTCCACCCCGCAACCGTTTTCGGTGCACCTCAACGCCGGCGCCGGCGGCTATTTCGCGCCCATTATCCGCGAGTATATCCGCCGCTCCGGGGCGCCGGATGATGTCGGTATCAAGGTCGCGGTGAAAGATCGCCGCCACGGCGCCCGCAATCCACTGGCGCACCTGCAGTTACCCGATATCACCGAGCAGGAGGTCCGCGATTCGATGATGCTGTGGGATCCGCTGCGCTTTCTCGAGGCCTGCCCGTCCTCCGACGGAGCCTGCGCGATGGTCATTGCCGCGGAAGACAGCATCACCGGCAGCAAGCCGCCGGCGTGGATTCGCGGCGTGGCGATGCGCTCCGAGCCCACCATGTACGCGGGTCGGGAGGAAGTGAATCCACAGGCGGGTCGCGACTGTGCGGCGGACGTCTATGCCCAGGCCGGTATTACCAACCCGCGCAAGGACCTGGACTGTGCGGAAATCTACGTGCCATTCAGCTGGTACGAGCCCATGTGGCTGGAAAATCTCGGCTTCGCTGCCGAGGGCGAGGGCTGGAAGCTCACCGTGGAGGGCGCAACCTCGCTGGATGCCGGCGGTGATATTCCCTGGAACTGTTCTGGCGGCGTTTTGTCTTCCAACCCGATCGGCGCTTCCGGCATGATCCGGTTTGCGGAGGCGGCCCGGCAGGTGCGCGGCGATGCCGGTGCGCACCAGGTTGAGGGGGCGCGCCTCGCAATGGGCCACGCCTATGGCGGCGGCGCCCAGTTCTTTGCCATGTGGATTGTCGGCGCCGACAAGGGCTGACCCGCCCCGACAACATTCGAGGAGACAGGTGAGTGGCAAGACATTTCAATATCGCTGACATGTTCGAGCTGGTGGCGGACAAGGTGCCGGAGCGCACGGCGCTGGTCTGTGGTGCCCAGCGCGCCACCTACGCCGAACTGGATCAGCGCGCCAACGCCCTGGCGCATTTCCTGCGCGAGCACGGGGTGGGTGCCGGGGACCATATCGGCCTCTACCTCTATAACTGCAATGAGTACCTCGAAGGCATGCTGGCCTGCTTCAAGCTGCGCGCCGTGCCGATCAATATCAATTACCGCTACGTTGAAGAGGAGCTGTCCTATATCTTCAACAACGCGAACCTGGTGGCCTGTATCCACCACCGGGAGTTCGCGCCCCATATCGCGGCGGTGCACGGCGCGTCCCCGGCGCTGAAAACACTGGTCTATGTGGACGATGACAGTGGTGCAGACGCTGCCGCCATCCACAGCACGGGCTATGAGGACGCGCTGGCGGGGCGCAGCAGGGCGCGGGACTTCCCCGAGCGCGCGGATGAGGACCTTTTCATACTCTACACCGGGGGCACAACCGGCATGCCCAAGGGAGTAATGTGGCCCCACAAGAGCGTATTTCATGCCGCCATGGGCGGCGGCGGCTACTTTCACCCGGACGGTGTCATCACGGAACCGGAACAGATCGCCGAGCGCGTCGGTGATTTTGCGATTGTCGGCATTGCCCTGGCGCCGCTGATGCACGGGGCCTGCTGGTGGTATGCCTGCATCCAGCTGCTGTCCGGCAACCTGCTGGTGCTCAACCCGGCGCACCACCTGGTGGGCGAGGAGGTGTGGGATATCGTCGAGCGGGAAAAAGTCAATTCCATCACTATCGTCGGTGATGCCATGGCGGTGCCGCTGCTGGATGCGCTGGAGGCCAACCCGGGACGCTGGGACCTGAGCTCGGTATTCGCCGTCGGGTCCGGCGGCGCGGTGTTTTCCACCAGCAAGCAGGAGGCGTTCCGGCGCTACCTGCCGAACATCATGATCCGCAACAGCTTCGGCTCCTCCGAGTCCGGTGCCATGGGCGCCGACAGCGGCGGCAAGGCCGGCCAGGGCTTGGGCAATGTCGTCCGGGACCCGTTCATGTCGGTACTCGGGGAAGCGGAAGACGGCAGCCATTTCCACGTAGAGCCGGGGGCCAGGGGGATATTTGCCCGCAGCGGCCACATCCCCATCGGCTACTACAACGACCCGGAGAAAACCGCGAAGACCTTCGTGCCAGTGGACGGCAGGACCTGGCTGCTGACGGGCGATGAGGCGCGGCTGGAGGAGGATGGCACCATCACGGTCTACGGTCGCGGCTCCAACTGCATCAACAGCGGTGGCGAGAAAATATTTCCGGAGGAAGTGGAGCAGGCCCTGAAAAACCACGCGGCTGTTTTCGACTGCCTGGTGGTCGCGACGCCGGATGAGCGTCTGGGCAGCAAGGTCACCGCGGTCGTCGCAACCCGCGGCGCGCAGGCAGTCGACCTGAAGGAATTGCAGGAGGAGGCCCGCAAGCACATCGCCGGCTACAAGGTGCCGCGTGAGCTGCATGTCGTGACCGAGGTGCCGCGCGCACCCAGTGGCAAACCCGCCTATCCCAAGGCCCTGGAAATCGCCCTGTCCGGTCGCTACCGGGTGGACTAGCAAGGAGCATACCCCGTGCAAGAACTCGATATCAGCACTCCCAGTTGTTTGGTGCAACAGGAGGACGGCGTCCTGCTGGTGACCCTGAACCGCCCGGAGGCAAAGAACGCCTTCAATCCCGCCATGCTGCTGGGCCTGTACCGGGCCTGGCGTCGGCTGGAGGATGACAGTGACCTGCGTTGCGCCATTCTCACTGCCAACGGCAACACCTTCTGTGCGGGCATGGACCTCAAGGCCGGCGCCGATGGCGACCACGGCGCCAGTGAGGAATTCATGGCCTTGATGGGTGAAGTGCCCAATCTGCACTGGCAGGCGCTGCTGCGCGACAATCGGCCCAACAAGCCACTGATCCTGGCGGTGGAGGGCTACGCCCTGGCCGGGGGAACCGAGATTCTGCAGGGCACCGATATTCGCATTGCGGCCGACAACGCCATTTTTGGTGTCACCGAGGTCGCCCGCGGCCTCTATCCCATGGGCGGCTCCACCGTGCGCCTGCGGCGGCAGATTCCCTACTGCCTGGCGGCGGAGATGTTGCTCTGCGGTGAACATGTGAGTGCGCAGCAGGCGCTGGACTGGGGGCTGGTCAATCGTCTGGTGCCCCCCGGACAGGCCCTCGCGGTGGCGCGGGAGTACGCCGCAAGGATTTGTGCCAACGCGCCACTCGCCGTGGCTGCGGTGACCCGTTCCCTGCGCGAACACCAGGAATGCATGGCCGAGGATGAGGCCATGCTGGCTTCGGATAGCCTGGCGGGGCCGGTGTTTGCCTCGGCTGACGCGAAAGAGGGCATGCGCGCTTTCCGGGACAAGCGGCCGGCGCAGTTCCGCGGCGAATAGCTTCCCGCGACTTCCGTCTGCCACCTCTGCGCTGGCCTACCAGGGCCTTGCTGCTCATAATGGTGGCTGACCCGACTATGGAACCCGTTCGATGCCTGACCACGCCACCGCCTTCAGCACCGTAGTACGCGAGCGCCGCTCCCTGCGCGCCTTTCTCCCCGACCCGCTTCCCGCTGCGGAACTGCAGGCCATTTTCGAGGACGCGGCCCGCGCGCCTAGCAACTGCAATACCCAGCCCTGGGTGGTGCACGTGGTCTCCGGAAGCAAGCTGGAACAGCTGCGCGAGACCCTGCCGGGCGAGTTCCTGGCGGGGCGAATCAGCATGGATTTTCCCTACGATGGCACTTACGAGGGCGTCTACAAGAGCCGCCAGTACGCTTCGGCGCAGGCGCTCTACGCTGCCATGGGCATCCCGCGGGAAGACAAGGCCCGGCGGCAGGAAGCGTTCATGCGCAACTTCACCTTCTTTGACGCACCCCACGTCGCTTTCCTCTTCCTGCCCGAACCATTTGGCCTGCGGGAAGCCTGCGACCTGGGCATGTTTGCGCAGACCCTGATGCTGGCCCTGACGGCCCGAGGCCTCGGCTCCTGCCCGCAGACCGCGCTGGGTTTTCAGGCGGACCAGCTGCGCGCCGCACTGCAGGTGGATCCCTCCCACAAGCTGATGTTCGGCATATCTTTCGGCCACCCGGACCCCGGCGCGGCTGCCAACAAGTGCGTCACCGAGCGTGCGTCGCTGGATGACTTTGTCATCTTCCACAGCTGAGGACAGCGCGATGGAATCCGTACTTTTGCAGGAACAGCTTGGCCGCGTGCGGATGCTGACGCTGAACCGGCCCGGCAAAAAGAATGCGATCAACGACGCCCTGTGGATTGCCATCCGTGAGGCGTTCACCGCGGCGGCGGAGGATCCCCAGGTCGCCTGTGTACTGTTGACCGGCGCTGGCGACAGTTTCAGTGCCGGCGTCGACCTGGCGAGCTTTGGCGCGGCGCCGGGCGACGAACCGCATCCCTTCGAGAGCGCGGCCCGGGCGGTTGCTGCCTTTGACAAGCCGCTGCTTGCTGCAGCGAGGGGTGTTGCCGTTGGCGGCGGCGCCACCGTGCTGTTTCACGCGGACATGGTCTACGCCGGCGAGAGTCTGCGCCTGCGCTTGCCGTTTGCTGCCCTGGGACTGGTGCCGGAGTGGGCCAGCAGCTACATGCTGCAGGCCAATATCGGTGCCCAGCGTGCTGCAGAACTTTTCTATACCGCTGACTGGATTGATGCGGCCAGAGCCCGCGAACTGGGCATCGTGGCGGAAGTGCTGCCGGATGCAGCGTTGCTCGAGCACGCCATGGCACGCGCCGAGGCCGTGGCCCAGTGGCCGGTAAGCTCACTGCGAGAGATCAAGCGCTGCCTGCGAATGCATCACGAGCAAGGAATCAACACTGCCTTCGTGGCCGAACAGGCAGCAATGGCGCGCCAGGCCGGCTCGGCGGATAACATCGAAGCCCTGACCGCGCTGTTCGAAAAGCGCGCACCGCGTTTCAGCTGATCCCCGCCCCGTCCTGCAGGTGGTGCACCAGCGCCGGGTTCAGGGCTGGACGAACTCGGTCACAACCAGGTTGAAACCGGACAGGGCGTTGAAGCGTACCGGCGCCGACATCAGGCGCATCTGGCCGACGCCGAGGCGTTTGAGGATCTGCGCTCCGGTACCGATCACCCGATAGTTGCCGACACCGCCGGTGCTGCTGCCGGTGATGGTTGGCGGGTCCGGGAACTGCACCACGTCTGCCAGCGCCTGTTCGGCGGAGACGGATTGCCCGATCAGCACCAGGGCGCCGCGGCCATCAGCGGCGATACGCTCCAGGGCGCGACGGCAGGTCCAGCCCGGGGCCTGGTCCTTGATCACGGTGCCGATCACATCGCGCAGCATGTTGACCGTCTGCACGCGAACGAGAGTGGCGGTGTCCTCCTGCAGGTCGCCCATGCTCAGGGCATAGTGCAGGGTGTCGTCGATCAGGTCGCTGAAGGTATGCAGCTGGAATTCGCCGAACTCCGTGCCCACCGCCCGGGTGTCACTGAGCTCGATGGACTGTTCATGCAGCGAGCGATACTCGATGAGGTCGGCGATGGTCCCCATGCGCAGGCCGTGACGTTCGGCAAACTCTTCCAGCTGCGGCCGCCGCGCCATGGTGCCATCTTCGTTCATGATCTCCACGATCAGGGCTGCGGGTTCAAAACCGGCCATCCGCGCCAGATCCACACCCGCTTCGGTGTGGCCAGCCCGGCGCAGGACACCGCCGGGCTTGGCAACCAGGGGGAATATATGCCCCGGCTGGATGATGTCCGCGGGCCTCGCTTCCGCGGCCACGGCCTTGCGCACGGTGTGCGCACGCTGGACCGAGCTGATGCCCGGTCCCATGCGCTCGGCGGCATCGATGGACACGGTAAAGTTGGTCTCATGCTGGGACCGGTTGTCCCGTACCATCAGCGGCAGCTGCAGTTGCCGCGCCCGCTCTTCGGTGATCGGCATGCAGATCAGGCCACAGGCTTCGCTGGAGAAGAAAGTGATGATCTCGGGGGTAACCGACTCGGCGGCAACAATGAGGTCACCCTCGTTCTCGCGGTCTTCGTCATCCATCAGGATGACCATCTTCCCGGCGCGAATATCGTCGAGTATGTCGGGAATGCTGCTCAGTGCCATGGGGCGCCTCGGAGGTAGCGGGCGCGAGCCCGCCTTGAGTATCAGATCAGCTCGATCGCAACCGCGGTGGCTTCGCCGCCGCCAATGCAGAGGGCAGCCACGCCGCGCTGCTTGCCCTGTTTCTGCAGGGCATACATCAGGCTGACGATGATCCGCGAGCCGGTGGAGCCAATGGGATGGCCCTGGGCGCAGGCGCCGCCGTTGACATTGACTTTGGCATGGTCCAGACCCAGGTCCTGCATCGCCAGCATGGTGACCATGGCGAAGGCTTCGTTGATCTCGAACAGGTCGACATCGGCAGCCGTCCAGCCAGTCTTGGCGAACAGCTTGTTGATTGCGCCGATCGGCGCAATGGTGAATTCCGAAGGGTGCTGGCTGTGGCGGGCGTGGGCGACGATGCGTGCCATGGGCTTGAGACCGCGCTGTTGCGCGGCACTGCCGCTCATCAGCACGAGGGCGCTGGCGCCGTCGGAGATTGAGCTGCTGTTGGCCGCGGTGATGGTCCCGTCGGCGGCAAAGGCCGGGCGCAGCTTGGGGATTTTCTCGACGGCTGCCTTGTGCGGTTGTTCATCGTCGCTGACCACGGTTTCCCCGGCGCGGGTGGTGACCGTTACCGCAGCGGTCTCCGCCTGCAGGGAGCCGTTCTCGATGGCGCGCTTGGCGCGGGCCAGGGACTCCACGGCGAAGGCGTCCATCTGTTCCCGGGTCAGGCCACGGGAATTCGCGGTTTCCTGGGCAAAGCTGCCCATGGCACGACCGCTGTCGGCATCTTCCAGGCCGTCTACGAACATGTGGTCCAGCAGCTTGGCGTGGCCGGTGCGCACGCCGCCACGGGCGCCGGGCAGCAGGTGGGGGGCATTGCTCATGCTCTCCATGCCTCCCGTTACCACCACGTCGTTGGTGCCGGCGACGATACTGTCATAGCCAAAAATAGTCGCCTGCATGCCGCTGCCGCAAAGCTTGTTCAGGGTGACTGCACCTGCCGCATCGGGAATACCGGCGCCGCGTGCCGCTTGCCGGGCCGGGCCCTGCTTGAGGCCGGCGGGCAACACGCAACCCATGAAGATTTCCTGCACATCGGCAGCCGCAACGCCACTGCGCTCAAGGGCCGCGGCGATCGCCGTGCTGCCGAGCTGCGTTGCGGTGACTGTGGAGAGGCTGCCCTGGAGGCCACCCATGGGGGTGCGGGCACCGTTGACGATAACGACAGAATCATTGCTCATAGCGTACTTTCCGGCTGCTGGTTAGTGCGACAGGGCGCAGCCTGCGCGGCTGTGCTTCCCTAAATGGGGGCACATTAGGCCATAGTCGGCCGCGTGACTCAAGCCGGCGGCCGGAGCCAGGCGGCGATTGGCGG
>NZ_JAVKCQ010000238.1:0-4441 GCF_040222615.1 Haliea sp. | reverse complement strand
ACGTGCACGGTGTCGCCCGCCGCCTCAAGGACACCGGGCAGGGCGAGTACCGGCCCGATCCGGATCGCTCTGCCATCTTTCTGCCCCGTACCCGCGGTTTTCCCGACAACACCGAAGTGGATGCCATGGTGACCCTGGCGGGGGAGCCGCAGGGAGAGATCATCGGCAGCGTAGTACCCGACCCGCGCTCGGTAACAGTGCACCAGCACCACTCCTTCGTGCGCCTGCCGGAGCCCGGTTACCAGCCGCTGCCCTACGACCCGCGCTCGGGCTTTATCGACCCGGGGAGCAATGCCCAACGCCATGACTACGCGACGCCGATCGGCGAGCCGGTCAGGCAGAGTTTTGCCTGGCGCCACCGCCTGCAGAAACAGGATCCCGCCGCCGAGCGCAGTGAGCCGGTGCAACCGATTATCTACTACCTTGACCGCGGCGCGCCGGAACCGGTGCGCAGCGCGCTGATCGAGGGGGCCCTGTGGTGGAACCAGGCCTTCGAGGCGGCCGGATACATCAATGCCTTCCAGGTGGAAATGCTGCCCGAGGGCGCCGACCCCATGGACGTCCGCTACAACGTCATCCAGTGGGTTCATCGTTCCACCCGCGGCTGGTCCTACGGCGCCAGCGTCCGGGACCCGCGCACCCAGGAGATCATCAAGGGCCACGTCACCCTGGGCTCGCTGCGGGTGCGCCAGGACTATCTGCTGGCGGAGGGCCTGCTGGCCCCCTACGGCGATGACGGCGTGGTACCCCCGGAACTGTTGGAGTTTGCGCTCGCGCGCATTCGCCAGCTGTCCGCCCATGAAGTGGGGCACACCCTGGGGCTGGAGCACAATTTTGCCGCCAGTGCCGATGGCCGCGCCTCGGTGATGGACTATCCCCATCCCTGGGTGACGCTGGATGAACAGGGCAACCCGGATCTCTCCCAGGCCTATGCCGAAGGCATCGGGCCCTGGGACAAGCGCGCCATCCTGCACGGCTACCAGGATTTCCCGCAGGGCGTTGACGTCGGCGCAGCGCGGGAGACGATCATCCGCGATACCTATGCCTCTGGCCTGCACTTTGTCGCCGATGCGCACGCCCGCGGCGATGCCTTCGCGGTCACCGCCGGCCCCGCCCATCCTCGCGGCAGTCTCTGGGATAACGGCGCCGACCCGGTGGTCGAGCTGCAGCGCCTGCTGGCCTTGCGGCGCACAGTGCTGGAGCGATTCTCCGAGCGGGTTGTCCGCCGGGGCCGTCCCCTGGCGCAGATCGAGGACGTGCTGGTGCCCATGTACCTGTTACACCGTTACCAGCTGCAGGCGGCCGCCACCCTGATTGGTGGGCAGGAGTTCAGCTATGCGCTGCGCGGTGACGGCCAGATTCCCACTGCGCTGGTGGTACCCGCGCGCCAGCGCGAGGCAATTGCGGCCCTGCTGGAAACGCTGGCAGCCGATAACCTGGCGCTGGCGCCGGAGCTGATTGCGCTGATTCCTCCCCGCCCTCCCGGTGCCGGCGATAGCCGGGAACTGTTTCCCCGCCAGACGGGCTATGTGTTCGATCCCCACGCCGCAGCTGCTGCCGCGGCCGGGCTCAGCCTGGATATGCTGCTGAACCCGACCCGGGCGGCGCGGATGAACAACAATCGCGCGCGGTCTGCCGCGCAGCCCGGGTTCACGGATCTGCTGGACCAGCTGTTGGCGGCGACCCTTTACGCACAGCCGCAAGCTGGCAACGCAGGCGCCCTGCAGCGGGTGGTTAATATCGCCACCCTGGAGCGGCTGATACGCCTGGCTGGCGCGGCGGAGGTCCAGTCCCAGGTGCGGGCCGAGAGTCTCGATGCCCTGCTGGCACTCAAGTCCTGGCTGCAGCAGCGAGCGCCGGTGGCGCCGCCGCAGTGGCGCGCGCACTACACATTCAGTGCTGCACAGATCCAGCGGTTTGTGGATGATCCCGCTGCACTGCAAGGTCTGGAGGCGCTGCCGGCGCCGCCCGGATCACCGATCTGACCCGGAAGGAGACTACGCGATGAAAACCCCCTTGCTTGTCCTGCTTCGCTCAGGCCTGATTGCTATCCTGCTTGCTCCCGGCGCGGCCAACGCAGGCCAGCCGCTGGTGGTTGATGACCTGATGCAGGGTGCGCCGGTCCCCCCCGAAAAACGGGTCACCCTGCAGAACTTCATGCAGGAACCCTTCAGCCGCTGGGGTTTCCGGCATATACGGCAGCTGGCGCCCACGGCGGACATCTATGCCGGGTCGCCGATCTCGCCGCTGGAGAGCAGCCCGGTGGACCTGGATGCGCTGGCGTTTGAGGTCGGCGAAGGGCGCACGCTGGACCTGGCGACCTGGATGGAGGAGTCCCGCACCGACAGCTTCCTGGTGCTGCACCGGGGCCGCATTGTCTATGAGCGCTACCTGCACGGCATGCAGCCGCAGCTGCCGCACCAGATGTTCTCGGTGACAAAGTCCTTTGTCGGTACCCTGGTGCTGACACTGGCGGAGGAGGGTCAGATCGATCTCGAACGCACCGTCGCCAGCTATATCCCGGAACTGGCTGACAGCGCCTTTGGCAGCGCCAGCGTGCAGCAGGTGCTGGACATGGTCACCAGCGTCAGTTTCAGCGAGGACTACGCGGATCCCGAGGCCGATATCTGGCATTACGGGAAGATTGTCTGGATTGGGCACGATCCAGCCGCAGCCTACACCGGACCGGCGTCAATGTACGACTACCTGCCAACGCTGAAACCCCGCGACGCTGCCCACGGCCTGGCGTTTCACTACGTCACGCCCAACACGGATGTGCTGGCCTGGATTCTCAGCCGGGTAACCGGGCAGTCCCTGCAGGAACTGATAGCGGAGCGCCTGTGGCAGCCCCTCGGTGCCGAGCGCAGCGGCTATCTGTGGCTGGATCGCAGCGGGGTGCCGATGGCCGGCGGCGGGCTCAACATCACCGCCCGGGACGCCGCGCGTTTTGGCCAGATGATCCTGCAGGGCGGCTTCTACAACCAGCGCCAGATTCTGCCGCCGGCGGTGGTCAGGCGGATACTCACGCCGCGCAACCGCGACGTTTTCAACGTGCTCTACCAGGACGACTGGTACGACACCGTCGCCTACGGCTACCACGACCAGTGGTGGAGCTTCAACAACCCGCACAAGGCGGTGTCCGCTATCGGTGTGCACGGCCAGTTCATCTATCTCGACAGCGTCGCCGACATGGTTGTCGTCAAGCAATCAGCCCACCCGGAGGCCGAGGGCGAGTCCAACGAGGTGCACGGCCCGCTGATCTGGCACCAGATCGCGGTCCATCTGCTGGGCCTCGACCGTGATCAGTGAGAGACGAAGGTCGCCACGTCCTTGATCAGGCACTGCGCGGCAGCGGCGACCAGCCGCCCGCCATCGTCGGCATTGGCCTGGGTCGGGTCCGAGCCGATGCGGCCATCCGGGAAGTCCTGCCGGTAGCGCACGGCATCACTGATCGAGCCATTGGGCGCAATCTTCGGGCTCATGGCGGTGTGCTGGCGCTCCCGTTCCGGGTATGCCCAGTAGGTTACCGCCACTTCGGAGGCGGTGGCATGGCTGCCGTGGCCCTGGGGATAGAGTTCGTTGCACAGCGCCAGGACTTCCCTGAAATCCCACCAGTCCCGGCGTTTTAACCACAGGTCCGGCCGCGTGTCGGCGCCGCGGGGATCGAAGCTGCGCCGGGCATGGATTTCCGCAAAGGCGGCCTCGATAGTGGCGATGTTGCCGCCGTGGCCATTGAGCCAGTAAATTTTGTCGAAGCCATGTCGCAGCAGGCTCTCGGTCCAGTCCACCATGGTGGCGATCATGGTCGAGGGGCGCAGCGTCACGGTCCCGGGAAACCCCAGGTGGTGCTGGGCACAGCCGACATTGAAGGTCGGGCCGATCAGCAGCTTGTCGGGAGCGAGGCTTTCCGCGTGGTTGGCGATGATCTCCGGACACAGCGCGTCTGTGCCCAGGAAGCCATTGGGTCCGTGCTGCTCCATCGAGCCGATCGGGAGCACAATGCAGGTTGATTGTTGCAGCCAGGATTCGATGTCCGGCCAGGTGGAGAGGGGAAGTCGCATGTGGGTTGTCCTGTGGGTAAGGTGGCAGATTAGCAGTCCCGGCGAGGCAGGGGCAACGCGCAGTCAAATTGATTCCCAGCCTTGATTCCACCTGTAGAGCCGGGGATTGGCGTGTCTTGCCATTTTCTGGGCGTCTCTGCATCATGCGGCAGGTGCGAGCTGGTGTCGGACAAGCTACACATTGACCAGCAGACCCAAGATCAATAAAACGTTCGCTGGATTGAAAAGGAATTTACCTGTGTGCCTAGTGAATTTTTTCCGCTGCGTCTTCTCCTGCCAGGACAGGATTATGCTAGCGGCCTGCGTGTTCGGGATTTTCTATTCCAGTTTGGTTCCTGTCCGTGTGGCGGCAAATGATTATGAGCCGCTTCCCCTTGAAG
>NZ_JAVKCQ010000237.1:0-12005 GCF_040222615.1 Haliea sp. | reverse complement strand
CCAGGCGCAGTGCCAGCGCGAGCAGGTTGCCGGGGATGAGATCGGTCAGCTGCAACGCCAGCCGCGGCCCCAGCGCCGCAGCGTAGGCCTTGGCCTGCAGGCTGTTCTGATGCACCGCGACCAGGCGCGCCATGGGCTCGGCGATATGGGTACACAGGGACACTCCCATGAATCCCACCATGTTGCCGCCGGCCATCTGCTCCTCGGGCGAACGCACGTCGATCGGGCACCCCGCCACGAGGCTGGAGCCCGGGAGTTGCTTTTTTTCTGCCAGATAGCGCCGCAGGCCGCCGGCGACGATGGTCAGCATGACATCGTTGATGGTAGCGCCCGGATGCAGCTGCCTCATCGCGCGGATGGCGCCGAAATCAAAGCGCGTGGCATCGACTACCCGGTTGGCAGAGATGTGGCCCTGGAATCTGGTCCGCGGCGGGCTGCCGCGCGACTCGAATGCATGCTCGCGATAGCCCTTGTAGAGGCGTCCGAGCACCGGCACCGCCTGCCGCAGCAGACCCCAAGCCTGCACCGGCATTTTCCAGGCATCCATGTAGGCCCTGGTCAGCATGCTGACCGATGAAGGCACTTCCGGCTGCCAGGGCGGCGCCGGGGACACCTCCGCCGGTACGGGCGAGGGATCGAGCATCAGGCTCATGAAACGGGAGCCGGTGGCCCCGTCCATCGCCGCATGGTGCACCTTCAGCAACATGCCGAAACAGTGCTTCGGCAGGCCGTGGACATTGTCCAGCCCCTCGATGATGTACATCTCCCACAGGGGCTTGTCCCGCGCCAGTGGCTGCGAGTGAATGCGCGCAGCAAGAATACACAGCTGGCGCCAGTCTCCCGGCTTGGGCAGGGCAATATGGCGGACGTGGTATTCCAGATCGAAGTGGGGATCATCAACCCAGTAGGGCTGACCCAGTCCCAGCGGAACGCTGACCAGCTTGCGGCGGAAGATGGGCGACAGGTGTACCCGTGACTGCAGCAGGGCGAGGATGTCCTTGAACCGCACTTTGCCGCCAGGCGCGGTACTCTGGTCGTAGATACTGACGCCGCCGATATGCTGGGGCATCCCCTCGAGCTCCGCATGCACGAACATCGCATCCTGTCCCGATAACTGTTGCATGGTCTTTACCTCCAACTGGGTCCAGGGCCTCCTTTATACCGCACGCACCACGGCGGCGACCAGAATACCCGCCGCTATCGCCAGCATCGGACGCCGGTACAGCAGCATCAGTACCGCGGTGGACAGCAGCGCCAGCTGCCCGGCGGCATCGGCCTTGACGGCCACCGGCACCAGCACGGCGACCAGCACCGAGCCCGCCATGGCGTTGATAAAGCCCTCCACCCGGCGCCCCATGGGCACGAAGGACATCAGCAGCACCCCGCCCAGGCGAGTCAGCAGCGTGACCAGCGCCATCAGGGCGATCAGCAACAGGGCGCCCCCCGACTCAATGGCAATCATGCCTTGTCCTCCAGCCAAAGCGCCCCGACCAGGCCGCCGGCAAGTGCACCGACCAGGACATGGCTGTTCTCCGGCAGCCAGCGGTAGGCCGCGTAGGCGGCCATTCCCCCAACCACCCAGGCCAGTACCGTGCGCGATGTGCGCCGCCCGGCCAGAACCATGCTGAGCATGAAACAGCCCATGACCATGTCCACACCCAGCGCTTGTGGATCGGTGATGGCGCTGCCGAACACCATGCCCGCCAGGGTGCCGGCCAGCCAGGTCAGCCACAGGGCAAAACCGCCGCCCACCAGGGCACCGAGCGCGTTTCGCCCACTCTGCAGATCGTTCAGGTTCATCGCCCAGTTGGCGTCGGAGAGCACCACCAGGCTGGCATAGCGCCGCCCGGGAGGTAGCCGGGACATCCACGGGTACAGGGTGGCGCCCATCAGCAGCATGCGGGCATTGATGGCGAAAGTGGTCGCCAGCAGCGGCAGCACCGGGACTTCGGTACCCCACATTTCCAGCGCTGCGAACTGCGCAGTACCGGCAAAGACCGTGGCACTCATCAACAGGATTTCGCGGCCGGGGAGACCGGCCTGGGCTGCCGCCAGGCCAAATGCAGCGCCGAAGACCGCCACGAACAGGGAGATGGGCAGCAGGCGCCAGAAGCCCTGCCTGAAAACAGCCAGCGAAAGTTCCGGCGCGGTGTGGTCCGACATGGCCACCAATACTCCCAACAGCAAACCGTGGGAACGAATGATAGCAGCTAAGCGGGGCCGCCATCGCCGGGGAAAAACCCCGGTGCTATCATTGCGCTCCTGCAGCCAGAGCCGTTCCCATGCCAGCGATCAATGAGCAGTTCACCGCTACCGTACGCGATCTCGGTACCGATGGACGCGGCATCGTCGAGCACCCCGGGGGCCAGGTGTTCTTTGTCGCCGGTGTCTGGCCCGGCGAAACCGCCCGCTTCGCTGTCTCCGGCTTCCGGCAGCGCTTCGGCTTCGCCCGCCTGCTGGAGCTGCTTGAGTCTTCCCCGGCCCGGGTAGCACCCCGCTGCGCCCACCACGGTACCGGGGCCGGGGACTGCGGAGGCTGCCCCTGGCAATTCGTCAGCTACGAGGCGCAGCTGGCAGCCAAGGAGCAGCGGGTACGCCAGGCACTTGCACGCCTGCAGCTTGCCGACCGGGTCGCCCCCATCTGGGGCTCACCCGAAGCCTTCGGCTATCGCAACCGCGCCCAATTCAAGACCGATGGCAGGAAGCTGGGCTATGTCGCCGCGGGCTCCAGGACCCTGGTGCCCATCGCCGACTGCCCGATCCTGACGGCGCACAACCGGGCGACCCTGCAGGATCTCCTGGCGTCGCTGCCCAATAGCGAATTCAGGGCCGGCCGCAAGCGGGACTGGACTACCCTGGACGTGGACGACGACATCGGCGCCGCGGAAGTATTGCCCAACCGCCGGCGCCCGTTCCGTCAGGGCAATACGGCGCAGAATCTGCGCATGCGCAAGTGGCTGGGGGACGCTGTGCACAAACTGGACCGGCACCGCTTCGTGCTGGAACTGTTCTCCGGCTCCGGCAACTTCACCGAGGTTCTGGCAGAGGCCGGCTTCGCGCATATACTGGCTGTGGAAGCGGTCGAGGACAGCGTGCAGGCCCTGGCAGCGCGCCAGCTGCCTGGAGTGGAGACGAGACGCTGCAACCTGTTTGCGGAAGCCGACTGCGCCCGCCTGCAGGAGCAGGCGCGCGAGGCCAGCATCCTGGTACTGGACCCGCCCCGGGACGGGTTCAAACTGGCCACAGAGCTGCTGACCCGAAAGCACCGCTTCCGGGATGTGTTCTACATTTCCTGCGATCCGGCCACCTTTGCCCGGGACCTGGAGGCATTCCTCCAGGCCGGCCTCCGGGTCGCGGAAATACAGCCCATCGACCTGTTTCCGCACACTCCACATGTGGAACTGCTGTGCTGGCTGCGACGGGATTAGTCCACCGGGGAGTGAATTCGCCGACGCCGCGCAGGTCCAACAGGTGGATCTATCGGTTTCCTGTCCCTGCCAACCGTTTACCAGGTATCTCGCCAATGCTCGCATCGAAAGCTCTGCTCATACTGGCCCTGGGGACTCCCCTGCTCGCTTTGGCGAGCAGTGAACCCGACGATATCCCCAGACCGGCAATTGCCACCTACGAGGCGCAGTACGAGGCCAGCTATAGCGGTTTTCCCATCAAGGCCGAACACCGCCTGACCCGAAGCGGCAACGGCTATGAAATCCGGATAAAAGCACGTAATTTCCTCGGCAAAATCACCGAAGAAGAGCTATTCCATATAGACGGGCAGGGTGCGATCGTGCCCGACAGCTATCGCAATGACCGCTCGATAATGGGCACAACGCGCAAGGAATCCATGGCCGTGGACCACGCCACCAGCAGCATTCGCGCCGATCGCAAGGGCCGGCAAGCACAGCTGGATTTCGAACCCGGCCAACTCGGCCCGCTGAGCCACCAGCTGGAACTGGCGAGGGACCTGCAAGACGGGGTAGAAGATTTGAGCTACGCTGTCATTATCCGTGGCAGTGTCCGGGACTATCGCTATGAGCGCCGCGGCGAGGAGGATCTGGAGACGCCGCTGGGCACACTGCGGGTTCTCAGGCTTGAGCGCGTGCGCGACAACAGTGACCGCGAGACCGTGCTGTGGCTCGCACCGGAACTGAATTACCAACCGGTTCTACTGAGGCAAAAGGAAGATGGCAGTAGCTATGAGCTTACTCTACAGTCGTTCCGCTTCACCGGGGAGTCCACCGCGACACCCGATGCGGGCCAGTAGCGAGCGGACCCTGTGCCGATGAAACGCTCACACGCCGAGGGGCTGTTGCACCTGCTGGGCGCCGCGCTGGTTCTCTGGTCCGGGATGGCCAGCGCCGCGGAGGAGGCAGAGGAAGACAAACCCTGGCTGGACGACAGCCATGAGTATGTGAGTGAACGCGCGGACAACCTGGCTGCCTGGATGGACAGCTTCTTCGGCGTCAACCGGGTTGACGAGGAAGCGCCCTTTTCCACCCTGCGCCTGCGGTTGGAGCCGGAGTGGGACGAAATGGACGGCTGGGACACCGGGCTCAGCCTGCGCGGCAAGGTGCACCTGCCCAACCTGAACAAGCGCGTGAGCCTGCTGTTCTCCGACGATGACGAGAAAACCGGCAACGACGACCTGCTGATTGATCGCCAGAACGCGCCCGATGATATCGCCCTGCAGATCACCGGGCGCGAGCGCAAGCACGACCGGATCGATTTCAAGATCGGCCTGCGCTCCACCCTGCATCCGAAGACCTCTGTACGCTATCGCTACGAAAAACCGCTCTCGGAGGCGGTGATCGGACGCTTCAGCCAGGAGGCGCTCTACCGCACCGACGACGGCTTTGCCACCGTGACCCGGGCCGAACTGGACACCATAATTGACGACGACAAGGTCCTGCAGTGGACCAACCGTCTGCGCTGGTTCGAAGATGAACCCGGGGTGAGCTGGAACACCGGCCTGAGCCTGAACCGGCGCCTCAGCAACAACCGCGTGCTCGGCTACTACACGGCCATCAGCGGCGCCACCGAGCCCGGCTACTACACCCGGTCCTACGGGTTCGGCATGCGCTACCGCCAGAACATCTTTCGGAAGTGGCTGTTCGCTGAACTGCAGCCCAGCTATTTTTGGCGCCGTGACGAGTTCGAGGACAAGCGCAATGGTTCCGCCGCGATTCTGTTGCGTTTGGAGGCCGTCTTCACCCGCGACTGGGACTAGCGTCCGGCAGCAGCAACTGGCCACCGATAACACCGACGTGGCGGGACCTCACGGCGAGCTTGTACCGACGAGCACGGGAGGTGGAATAGCACTGGCCGCACAGTCATCCAGCGGCCACATCGGGTAGCGGCGGTGCCGGAATGGCAAACGCGCAAAGTCCACGGTTCGGGAACAGGGTGAGTCGCAATACAGTATCTTGCCCGCGAACGCTGCGAAGGCATTGTAGAAATGCTGGGCCGACTTGACCACGAGCACAGCCTGGGTCGCCGGGTCGATTCCCACTTCGCTGAAGACCAGCGTGCCAAACACCTGCTCCCGGTAATCCCCCAGCACGATCTGCACCCCGCCATGGCGAACAGCTGCCAGAGTGCCGACCGCAATCGGTTCATAGCCCGGCATGGCATTGATACGGGCCGCGGTATTGATGCAGGTCACGGTAAAGTCGCCGACCAGAGGCGGTCCCGCAAGCTCACCGCTGTGGCCGCCCAGGGACAGCCGCACAGTAGACCCGACGCCCGCCTCGACGACCCGGGCCAGCGCCCCGGCATCGCGGAACAGCGCCATGGCCACGTTGCGCAGGTCGCGCGCGACCACTTCCTGCAGTATCCAGGTGGCGTCGCTGCCAGTGCCGGCGCCCGGATTGTCGCCGGCATCGGCTATGACCAGTGGCCCGGGATGCGCGAGGGAAGCCTGATCCAGACACTCCCCGATTGACCGGTAGTGTCCCAGGTCCGCATCGCGGATGTCCCAGAGCCTGCGCGCAAACTCGCGGGCAAGACGCGTGGCAGTATCCGGGTCGTCGTCCGTGATCACCATCACTGCCGCCCCCGCATCCGGGACATCCGACCAGGGAAACCCGTGCACCAGGGAAATATGCAGGACCGAGGATGACGCCTCCAACGCACGGGCTTCATCCACCAGTGTTTTGCTCGGCTGCAGGGGAGTATGCCACAAGCTGAATACCGGTATCGGCACGAAGGCCGTGACCGGAGATATCTCCCGCCGCCGCTGGCGCAGCGCGAGGTCAACAAGCTGCGCCGCAGTCTCCGGGAAATCCGTGTGCGGGTATTCCTTGATCACACAGACCAGGCTCGCCTGCTCCAGCAGGCACCGGCTGATGGCGGCGTGCAGGTCCAGCATGACGCCGATGATCACGTCGCTTCCACACACGCCTCGCACCGCGGCGACGACATCGCCTTCGCAATCGGGGTAACCCTCGGCGACCTGTGCGCCGTGCAGGGAAAGCAGGATGCAGTCAAACGGCCCCTGGGCGGCAATCTCCGCAACCAGCCTGTCCCTCAGTGTTTCGTAGTCGGCGCGCACGGTGGGCGCCGATGGTGCGGCGCGGGCACAGAGGCCGCGAAAAACCTCGCAGCCGCTGGCGGTTGCCGCGGTGTACAGGTCCTCGCAGGAGACGAAGTGATCCCCGTAGTCAGCCAGCTGTGTCGGCACCGGAGAAAACGCATTGGTCTCATGAATCAGGCCGCCAACGTAGATTCGCATCACGCACCCTTTAATTGCAGCAGGAACTCATCGATCAACTCCAGGCCTTCCAGCAACTCTGCAGTCTTGCCGCCAATGCCCAGGCGCAAATAGTGGTCCATTCCAAACCAGTCGCCGGCGACAATAAGCACATCCTTCTCCAGCCGCAGGCGCGTCGCCAGCTCGCTGGAGTTGATATCCAGGTTGTAGCCGATAAACGCCATGCCGCCGGCTTTCGGCGGAATCAGACGGAAGTTCTCCGCATGATTTGCGACCCAGTTTTCCACAATGGGTACGTTGGTCCGCAGCAGGCTGCGCCCATGTTCCAGGACTTCCGCCCGCTTCGCCGGCTGCATGATCACCTTGGCGGCGTACTGGGAGATGATTCCCGTGCTGATGGAAGTGTAATCGTGGTGGTGCCAGGCCCCGGCAATGACTTCCGCCGGCCCCGCCAGCCAGCCAATGCGCAGGCCGGGGTGCGCAAGCGACTTGGCAAGGCCGGAGGCGACGATGGTCCTGGGGTACAGGTCGAGAAAGCTGGTCGTCTCTACCCCGTCGAGCTCGGAGCCGGCGTAGATTTCATCGGACAGAATGTAACAGTCCCGGGCGGCGGCCAGCCTGACGATCTGCTCCATGTCCTCGCGGCTCAGCACGGAGCCGGTGGGATTGTTGGGATTACACACGGCAATGACCCGGGTCTTGTCGGATAATTGGGACTCCAGTTCATCCAGATCGGGCGCCCAGTTCCGGTCCTCGCGCAAATGGAAGGGCTTGACGGTGCAGCCCAGGGAGCGGGTCAAGCCGTACAGCAACTGGTAATTGGGCAGCATCATGGCCACCTCGTCACCGGGCTCCAGCAGGCTCCAGAAGGCGACAAAGTTGGCTTCGGCAGAACCGTTGGTGACCAGGATGTTGTCCTCGGTGCAGCCCCTGTAGTAGCCGGCCAGGGTAGCGCGCAGCTCGGGAGCGCCGTTGGTCTGGCCGTACCCCAGCCGCAGGTCGAGGACTTCCTGCTGCTGCTCCTCAGTCAGCAGTTCACGCAGGGTGTAGGGGTGAATGCCGCTTTCCGTGAGGTTGTATTTTACGGTGTTTTCGTAGAGCGACTGGTTGCGTTCCAGTTCAAAGGTTTCAATCTGCATGGGTCACACTCCGATAGATTGCTGTGGCGATCGCGATATCCTGCGTGGCGACCCCGGTGAGATCGACCACGGTAATTTGCCCGGCGTGGGTCCTGCCCGGCCCGCTGCCGCCGATCACTTCACCCAACTCAATAACGCTGGCCATATCCAGTGCCCCGGCGCTCACGGCCCGGAACACCTCTCCCCGGCTCGCCGCCTGGGCCCGTGAGTCCACGGCGACGACATCGGCGTTTGCCAGCAGGGCCGGGCTGAGTTCCTGCTTGTCCGCGGTGTCCGAGCCCACCGCGGTCACATGTGTGCCTGGCGCCACCGCATCCAGCAGAGGCCGGGTGGCGGGCGTGGTCGTCACCACAAGCTGACAGGCCCGGGCTAATTCCGCCGGGCTTGCCGCGAGCTGCATCCGGTAGTCCGTATCCGCCAGGCGCTGCCGGAGCGATTCAAACTGCGCTCTACCGCGCCCCCAGACCAACACCTGACGACACCCTGTTACCGGTAGCAGGTGGCGCAGCTGCAGTTCCGCCTGAATCCCGGTGCCGATGACACCGATCCCCGCGACCTCGCCCGGCGCAAAGTATTTCGCCGCCAGGGCGCCGGCGGCGGCAGTGCGCTGATCCGTGAGCATCCCTTCGTCAAGCAATACCGACACCAGCTCCCCGGTGGCTTGCGAGAACAGCAACATGAGACCGTTGCCGGAGGGGAGACCCAGCGCCGGGTTCTGGTAAAACCCGCTGGCGATCTTGACCACGTAGTAGGGCTCGCCGTGAACGTAGCCATATTTCAGGTGGACTTCGCCCAGCGGCTGCGAGAACAACATCTCCCCCACCGGTGGCACCACCGCCCTGCCGCTGGACCAGGCCACAAACGCCTGCTCCATCGCAGCCAGCAAATCCACGCCGGGGAGAGCAGCCTCGATCTCCTCCCGCCGGACAATACGGGTCACAGGTCTTCCAGGCGGTTGTGCTGGCGGAGAATGTCCTGCACCTGGGCGAGGGGAAAGCCCGGCGCCACCCGGTCATCCCGTCCAACCATGGTTTCGTTGGCGACCAGGCAGTTGATGATGGCTTCATCGGTCGCCTGGATCGCGGCTTCATAGACGCGGCTGATTTCGCCCTCGCCGAGAAAGCTCACGTCCACCACGCCCCTGTGCTGCTCAATGCTGTGCTGGTTGCCGGTGGAGAAGGCCAGGAAGAGATCGCCGGACTCGTTGGCGGCAATCCCCCCGGAGCGGGCAATGCCGTAGGCTGCGCGGCGCGCCACGCGGTTGAGTTGATGCGGCAACAGCGGGGCATCGGTGGCGACAATCCCGATGATGCTGCCTCTGCCGGGCTCAACCGCAGTCTGCAGCGGAAACAGATGGCCCATGGGAATGCCGGCGATCTGCATCAGGTGCCGCTTGCCGAAATTGGACTGTACAAATGCGCCGACGGTGTAGCGCTTGCCGTCTAGTTCAATGGCACGCGAGGCGGTGCCCGAGCCACCCTTGAACTGATAGGTGGTCATGCCGGTGCCACCGCCGACACTACCCTCTTCGATGGGCCCGCCCCGGGCATCGGCAAAGGCAGCGTAGACATGCTCCTCTTTGACATGGTGCCCATTGATGTCGTTCATGCCGCCGTCGTAGGTCTCGCCAGCCACCGGCATCCAGAACGGCTCCGGACGCTTTTCCACATCGACCTGGGCAGTGAGCCAGCGCGCCGTGGTATCCCGGGCAAGACCGCAGGAGTGGGTATTGGTCAGGGTGATCGGGCCCTCGAAGCGGCCGCGCTCCACGATCAGGTGCGTTCCCGACATCTCCCCGTTGCCGCTCATGGAAAAGAAGCCGGCATACACCGGTAGCGTGCCGCGTTCACGGCCCAGGGGAAAAATTGCAGTCACCCCGGTGCGCACCGGTCCCTCCCCCACCACCAGCGGCCCGGAACCGGAAATCAGGGTGCAGTAGCCCACCTCCACCCCTGGCACGTCGGTAATCGCATTGTTCACGCCCGGCTCACCCAGAAAAGGAATGCCGGCGCCACGCGCGCGCAGTTTGCCCGCCGGTGTTTTTCTGTGTTCCTGCTTCATGGCTCAGGCCACCTCGAACAGGCCGGCTGCACCCATGCCACCGCCGACACACATGGTGATGACCACGTATTTGACGCCGCGGCGCTTGCCTTCGATCAGGGCGTGCCCGACCATCCGCGCACCCGACATGCCGTAGGGGTGACCAATGGAGATGGCGCCGCCATTCACGTTCAGGTTCTCATCGGGTATCCCCAGATGGTCACGGCAGTAGAGCACCTGCACCGCAAAAGCTTCGTTCAGTTCCCACAGGCCGATATCGTCCATTTTCAAACCATGGCGCTGCAGCAGTTTAGGCACGGCAAACACGGGGCCGATGCCCATGATGTCCGGCGCGCAGCCGGCCACCGCAATACCCCGGTAGTATCCCAGCGGTTCGATACCGCGCCGCTCCGCATCCCGGGCTTCCATCAGCACACAGGCACTGGCGCCATCGGACAGCTGGCTGGCGTTGCCCGCGGTGACCGTGCCCCCCATCACCGGGGCCAGCTTGCTGAGGCCTTCCAGAGAGGTATCGGCGCGATTGCCTTCGTCCTTGCTCAGGGTTACGGTCTGCGTCGAGGTCTCCCCGGTTTCCTTGTTGGTCACCAGCTTGTCCGTGGTCACCGGGATGATCTCGGCATCGAACCGGCCAGCAGCCTGGGCAGCCGCGGTGCGCTGCTGACTCTGCAAGGCGTACTCATCCTGGGCTTGCCGACTGATATTGAAGCGTTTGGCGACCACCTCGGCCGTTTCCAGCATGCCCATGTGGGTATTGGGATGGGCCGCCAACAATCGCGGGTCGGGTATCCGGTGGAAGTTCATGTGCTCGTTCTGCACCAGGCTGATATTCTCCACCCCGCCGGCAACCAGCACGGTCATCTCATCGTCGATGATCTGTTTGGCCGCGGTGGCGATCGTCATCAGGCCCGATGAGCACTGGCGGTCAATACTCATCCCCGCGCAGGATTCCGGCAGGCCACCGGCGAGTGCTGCCAGGCGGCCGATGTTGAAGGTCTGGGTACCCTGCTGGATTGAGGCACCCATAATGCAGTCCTCTATCTCGGCGGGGTCAACCCCGGCACGCCGCACGGCTTCTGCGATCGGATAACCCGCCAGGCTAGGCGATTCAAGGTTGTTGAACGCTCCCTTGTAGGCACGCCCAATGGGGGTTCTGGCGGTGGCAACTATTACGGCTTCACGCATGGGGTTTTTCCTCTTGATGGATCAGGCGGCCGCGGCAGGAATGGCGCGCAGGGCGCCCTCCGCCTTGTCCAGGATAAAGTCGATATCTGCCTCGGTCATCGCCGTCGACAGGACCATGAAGCCATGGCTCGCCATATAAACGCCGTTGTTCAGCATATGGCGGAAAAAGGCCTCCGAGTGCTGGCCTATGGCAGGCTCGCTGATCACGGCTTTCACCGTTGACCGATAGTCCGTCAGCGGGGCATCGGTGTGGAACAGGCCCACCATGGAAGCCGCACCGGTCACTGTGCCCGGCCGCCCCGTGACCCTGAGCAGTTCCCGCAATCCGCTGCGCAGTCGTTCGCCGAGGCCAGCCAGGCGATCGTGAGCCGCCCGATCGTAGAGTTCCATGGCGGCGGCTCCCGCCACCATGGTCATGGGGTTGGCATTGAAAGTGCCGCCATGGGCCATTTTGGCGCCGCCGCGCGGATCGAAGAGCTCTTCCATCAACCGGGTGGGAGCACCTATCGCACCAATCGGCAGCCCGCCGCCGATAACCTTGCCCATGGCGGTGATGTCCGGCAACACACCCAGCTCACCCTGGGCACCGTGGTAGCCCATGCGGAAACTGTACACCTCATCAAAGATAAGCATGGCACCCAGCGCGCTGGTCTCTTCGCGCAGCATTTTCAGGAACTCGCCATCCACCTGCAGGAAGCCCAGGTTCTTGCACAGGGGATCGATAATCACCCCCGCCAGGTCATCGGCATGCCGCCGCAGAATGGCGCGGCCAAGCTCCACGTTGTTGGCTGGCAGGATGATCGTGCTGGCCCGGGCCCCTTCGTAGACGCCCGCGGGGGCCACGCCCTCGGGCGCCTCATCGGGGCCCCAGAGGTCCGGCGTCGGATACACACTCACCGACACAGCGTCATAGC
>NZ_JAVKCQ010000236.1:0-4136 GCF_040222615.1 Haliea sp. | reverse complement strand
TGCTTTACGGCCGCGCTGCTGGGGCAGGCCCTGACTGCATCGCAGGCACTGGCCGGGCAGTCTGCGGTTCGGTACACCGCCATCACCGGTGTATCGGTGATTCCCATGGACACACCTCGGGTTCTGAACGACCAGACGGTGTTGATCGCGGATGACCGGATTGTCGCGCTGGGTGATGCGGGAACGGTCACAGTGCCATCCGATGCCAGGCGGATTGAGGGGACAGGGCGCTACCTCATGCCAGGGCTCGCAGACATGCACGCTCACATTTACGGTATCAGTGACGAGGGACAGGAAGCGTCGTCCACTGCCATGGCGCGGGAGCAGCTGCTTGTCTATGCCGCGACCGGCGTCACGCTGCTGCGCGATGCGGCTGGTTCCCCCGGCCACTTCCAGCATCGCGCCCGCGTCCGCTCCGGAGAGTGGATCGGTCCGGACCTGTTCGTCGCCAGCCCGATCTTTGAGGGCGAGCGCAACGTCTGGGACTTCACGGTCAAGGTGATTGATCCGGCAGCCATCGAGCCTATGGTTGCCGGCTATGCCGACGAAGGCTACTGGGGATTGAAGATCTACCACACGGTCTCCCCCGCGGTGTTCGACGCGATCATGGCAGCAGCCAGGCAGCATGACATGCCGGTCATGGGTCATGTCCCCTTCGATATTGGAATCGATGCCACGCTGGCCTCGGGTATCACGTCCGTTGAGCACCTGCGCGGCTATGATTTCGATGGTGTTCCGGTAGACAGCCTCTGGGCAGATGGTGGTCGTTCCCGGGAACGCTTCAGCTCCTGGAATCGCATGACGCCGCAGCGGCGCGACGAACTGGTCGCGAAGACTGTCGCGGCCGGGGTCTGGAACACGCCGACGCTGGCGGTCAACCGCATGCTGTTTGACCCGGCCGCCCGCGCCGCCGTCATTGAGCACCCGCGCTTCTCCCGTCTCCTGCCGGCGCTGCAGCAGGAAATGCAGGGCATGGCCGGCCTCGATGCGATTTTCCCGCCGGAGTCGCGGGACGCCCTGCGCGAGGCCTATCCCGCGATGCTCGAGTTCATCAAGGCGCTCAGTGACGCCGGCGGCGGCCTGTTGGTGGGCACGGACTCGGTGATTCCGGGCTATGTTCCCGGCTTCACGGTCATCGACGAGATCCAGAGCTTCGGGGAGGCCGGCTTGTCTTCCTTCAAGGCACTGGAGGCGGCCACCAGCGCGCCGGCACGCTATCTTGGGGTTGCCGATGATCGGGGCACGGTTGCCGTGGGCAAGCGCGCGGACCTCATCCTGCTCGACGCCAATCCGCTGGAAGACCTGTCGGCGCTGTGGGAGCTGGAGGGCGTTTTCCTCGCCGGGCGCTGGCACAGCTTTGCCGAACTGGAAGCGGCGCTGGATGCCCAGCGCGAGGCGGCGCTATGACAGCAGCTGAACCGCTGCTGGGCACCCGTCGCATTGCCGGTGGCGGCGGTCGTAGCCTGCTGGTGGATGGCGAGCCCTATCTGAATTTCGCCGGCTGCAACTACCTCGCCCTCGGCGAGCGGCCGGAGCTGCGGGATGCCGCGCGCCGGGCAATTGACGACGGCGCATTGTTCTCCCGCTACCTGGTCCGTGATTACGGCGGCTTCGACGAACCCTTCGAGCGTGTGGAGGCCGCTGCCGCGGCCTTCTATGGCACTGAGACCGCTGCATACCTGCCCTCCGGCTACCTGATCGGGGCCGCAGGTTTTGCCGGGCTGCGGCCCGACTACGATGTGCTGGTGCTGGATGAGATGGCGCACTGGTGCCTGGCCGACGCAGCCACGCTGAGTGACGCGCCGGTGAAAACCTTTCGCCACGGGGATGTCGCGGATCTCGAGCGTGTGCTGGACGAACTGGCGGGGCAGAGACCGCTGATTGTCTCCGACGGCGTCTTTGCCACCACCGGCGAACTGCCACCGCTGGATCATTACTACGCGCTTGCGGAAGCCCGGGACGGTTGCCTGTTTATAGATGAATCCCACGCTGCGGGCGTAGTCGGTCCACGGGCACGCGGCGCGGTTGATCACTTCGGGTTGGGCCCGCGGGCGCATGTCGGCACCACCCTGAGCAAGGGGCTCTGTGGCCAAGGTTCCGTGTTTGTCGGCAGCGAGCAACAGGTAGCCAGGGCGCGGGCCACCCGGGCCCTGCGCGGCTCCTCCCCGGGCTCGCCGATCTCCGCGCTGGTTTCCGCCGCGGCGCTGGACCTGGTTCGGGAGACACCCGACCTCGCCGCGTCCCTGCGCAACAAGGCCTCCGCCTTGAGAGCGCGACTGCGGGCGCTGGGCCTGCAGGTGCCGGAGACGCCGGCGGCCATCGCGGCTTTTGCCGAGGGCGACTTTGCACACATGCGTGGTTTGCAGGCGGCGCTGTTTGCTGAGGACATTTACGTATTACACAGCAACTACATTGCCGCTGGCCCGGGCGGGATGATTCGCCTGTCTGTGTTTGCGGATCATGCCGAGGGAGATTTCGAACGCGTGTGTGACGTCATCGCCCGCTGGCGCGAAGCCAACCCGGCATAACGGTATTCAAGGGGACCACAGAATAATGAGCGACAGGCCCACGGAACAGCAGGAACATTATGGCAACCGGATTTATCCGCTGGCGGATGCCATACCGGTAGAGCAACTCGACGCCGAGGCCGCCTACCTCGACAGCCTCGCCGAGAAACCGCTTCCCCATCGCCTGTTTGGCTATATGAAGCTCGGAGGCCCCGGGTTCATGGCGGCGGCGGCGACGCTCGGCGCCGGCACCCTCACCTCCGCCATGCTCTCCGGTGCGGCGTTTGGCTACAAACTGCTTTGGGTCACTTGGGTAGCGATGGTGTCGGGCCTGTTCATGATGGCGGCCATGGCGCGCTTTACCACCCATGGCGGCTTCCGCATCATTCAGAAGCAGCGCGAGCGCCACGGCTGGTTCATGGCCAAAATCCTGACCGGGGCCATCGGTTTGCTCTCCATCGCGATCATTTTCAACTTTGGCCAGGTCGCGCTGGGCACACACCTTATCGAGTCTATTGGCGAGCGGGTGGGAGTACACCTGCCCCAGTCCTGGAACTGGCCACTCTACGTTGCGCTCACTGCCTGGATTTCATTGCGTTACGGCCGTGGCAGCCGCGGGGTGGTGTTTGTCGAGAATTTCATGAAGGGTGCGCTGCTGCTCATGGTCTTCTGCTTCGGGGCCTGCCTGGTGGTGGTCGGCGTCGACTGGCCCGCAGCACTACATGGCTTCTTTGTTCCATGGTTGCCCAGTGGCCAGCAGGGGATCGATATTTTCATTGCCTCGTCCGCAGCGGCCATCGGCGTCGCCGACTGGGTGTTCTACCATTACGCCGGCCTGGCCAAGGGCTGGGGCCCCAAGCACGAGAAACTGGCCCGCGTCGATACCGTGGTAGGCCTGGCACTGCCCTTTATCGTAGTTTCTTTTATCGTGGTGTCAGTTTTCGCTGCGACCCTCCACGGGAACAGTGACCTGCCGGAAACCGCCGCGGCCCTCTCCGCGGCGCTAGTGCCGCTGCTCGGGGAACAACTCGCGGCCCTGGCATTCATGATCGGGTTTCTCGCGGTACCGATTACCACATCAGTGATGTTGGGCGTTATCTGCGCCATGGCCATGCACGAGATCTTTGAGTGGGAGCCCGATGTCAGCAGCCTGCGCTGGAAACTCTGCATCCTGATGCCACAGGTTGCACTGTTCGGCGCGTTTCTGCCCAGCCCGATCCTGCTAATTATCGTCATCGCAGCGCTGCTGTCCGTGACCAACAATGTCGTCGGTTGGTCTTTCTTCCTGCTGCTGAACGACCGCGAGGTCATGCACGAAAACCGCTCCAAATCCTATATCTGGAACCTCGGGATTCTCGTCCAGGTCACGCTGCTGAATTGCGTGGCCATTATCTGGGTATTCAATCGGATGGGACTCTGGTAGCGCGAGACGCCGAAAAAAGGGGAATTAAGGCTATGCAATCAAGAACCTCAGTCAACAGGTTGTGCGGCAAGTGGTTTAGCGCTTTTAGCTTGGCGCTTCTGCTGGCTACAAGTGCCCTTGCAGACAGTCTGCTTTTCACCAACGTGCATGTGGTGGATGTGCGCAGTGGCCGGGTACTGAAGGATCAAGCAGTTCGCATTGAGGGC
>NZ_JAVKCQ010000235.1:0-14740 GCF_040222615.1 Haliea sp. | reverse complement strand
TTGGAAATCAGGGTACTGCCGAAGCGCTTGATCGGCATGTTGGCGAGGGTGAACAGGGCGTTGAATTCAATCCCGAAATGGCTGTATAGCTCCCGCTTGTAATCGGCCTCCAGCGCCCCTTGCTCCGGTGGCAAACTGGGTCCCAGCGGGTTGTAGACCAGGTTCAGGGTCAGGCCGCTGTCGGTCCTGCCGTAGCCCAGGCCGTTCAGCGCCTGCAGGGCGGCGATACTTTTGTCGAACACGCCGTTGCCGCGCTGCTGGTCGACGTTGGCGGGGGAATAGCAGGGCATGGAGGCGATGATCTCCACCCTCTGCTGCGCCAGGAATTCAGCCATGGACTCATAGCCCGGCTCCTGCAGAATGGTCAGGTTGCAGCGGTCCATGACCTTTACGCCCAGAGCGCTGGCCGCCATCACCAGTTCGCGGAAGCGCGGGTGCATTTCCGGCGCGCCGCCGGTGAGGTCCAGCAGCTGGATATTGCGGGCCTCGAGTATCCGCGGGATCAGCGCGATGTGCTCGTCGTCCATCATTTCAGTGCGGGTGGGGCCCGCGTTGACATGGCAGTGCACGCAGCTCTGGTTGCACAGATAACCCAGGTTCACCTGCAGGGTGTGCAGCTCACCCCGGTTGATCGGGGGAAAGTCGGTCGCTTCCAGCAGGGGTAGAGTGGCGTGCATGGGGTCGGTGTTCTCCGGAATAAGGTTGGGGAAACGGTCGCGATTGCAGTGTATGGATGCGCTTTTGTCCGGTTTGTTACGTCCCGGGGCAGAAAGAAGTTTAGCACCCGTCAATGTGGCTGACTGTGTCGCAGGCGCAATTGAACCACTATCAGGGCCCGATCCGGGGGTTTGCGCCAAAGTGGGGTGGTTGGCAACCTTCAGGGGCGGCAGTATGGGTTATCATTGCAGCCTGTCCGTGTTGGAGTGTCCATGGAGTCCGAGATCGTCACAACGTCCCTGTCCTCACAGGTGTACACCCTGACCTTCGCGGTGTTCGGCATTTGCATGCTCTGGGAGATGTTTGCCCCGCGCCGCAAGGTGGCCAAAGGCCTTGCCTGGCGCTGGGGCAACAACTTTTCCCTGGGCCTGGTGAGCTGGTACCTCACCGCGGTGGCGAATACGCTGCTGGTGCTGTGGGTGGCGGACTGGACCGACCAGCGCGAACTGGGCCTGCTGGCGCCGCTGGGGCTCGGCGCCGCTGCGGAATTCCTGATTCTGCTGGCGTCGACACAGCTGCTGGGCTATTGGGTGCACGTTGCTTTTCACCGGGTGTCCTGGCTCTGGGCACTGCATGCGGTGCACCATTCCGACACCGAGGTCGACGTTTCCACCGGTTATCGGCATCATCCGCTGGAGCCCCTGCTGATCCTGCCTGTCACCGCACCCCTCGTGTTCATGTTGGGGGTGTCCCTGGAGGCTGCGGTCATTTACCGCCTTTTTGCGGTGGCGGCAACCGTGTTCAGTCACAGCAACGTGCGTATTCCGGAAGGCCTGGAACGCTATCTGCGGCTGGTGGTCCTGACCCCGGATTTCCACCGGGTGCACCACAGTTCCGATCCGGCCTATACCAACAGCAACTACGGTTCGCTGGTGCCCTGGTTCGACTACGTTTTCGGCTCTGCGCGGCACTGGGCCTTCAACGAGCACGAGTCCAGGGAGCTGGGCCTTGAATACCTGCGCGAGCCGCAGGATTCGCGTTTCGACCATCTGCTGACCCAGCCGCTGTCGGTGCCGGCCGGCGGGGCACAGGAACAGCGGCGGTAAGTCCGCGGCGCGCGCCTTCCCGGCGGTGAATTCCCCGCCGCTTTCTTCTATAATGGCGCGCTTTTCCGGGCCTCACCCCGGTTCCTTTTGGCCAGTGCAGGTTCTGGAGCACAGCATGTCCGAGCGCAAGGCAAGCGTCACTCGCAATACCCTGGAGACCCGGATCACCGCCACGGTGGACCTGGATGGCAGCGGCGAGGCGAAATTCGACACCGGTATTCCCTTCCTGGAACACATGCTGGACCAGATCGCCCGCCACGGCATGATGGACCTGGACATTGTCGCCAAGGGCGACCTGCATATCGACGACCACCACACGGTGGAAGACATCGGCATCACCCTGGGCCAGGCCTTCACCAAGGCCGTGGGCGACAAGAAGGGCATCGTCCGTTACGGCCACAGCTATGTGCCCCTGGACGAGGCCCTGTCCCGGGTGGTGGTGGACTTCTCCGGCCGCCCCGGGCTCGTCTACCATATCCCCTTTACCCGCGCCCAGGTGGGCGGTTTTGACGTGGATCTGTTCCAGGAGTTTTTCCAGGGCTTCGTCAACCACGCCCAGGTCACCCTGCACATCGACAATTTGCGGGGCGACAACAGCCACCACCAGATCGAAACCGTGTTCAAGGCCTTCGGCCGCGCCCTGCGTATGGCACTGGCCGCGGATCCGGCAATGGCGGGTATCACGCCCTCCACCAAGGGTGTGCTGTAGTCCCGTGAGCGGTACCGTTGCAGTTATCGACTACGGCATGGGCAACCTGCACTCGGTGGCCAGCGCGCTGGCTCATGCCGGCGCCGACCGGGTGGTGGTCACCCACGAGGCGGCCCAGATCCGCGCCGCCGACCGGGTGGTATTTCCCGGCGTGGGCGCTATCCGCGACTGCATGGCGGAAATTCGTCGCCTGCACTGCGACGAGTTGCTGCAGCTGGCGCTGACCGAGGAGCGCAAGCCGGTGCTGGCCATCTGTGTCGGCATGCAGGCCCTGCTGGACAGCTCCGAGGAAAACGGCGGTGTGCCCTGCCTCGGTATTATTCCGGGCCAGGTGCGCCACTTCGGCCAGCCTCTGCTGGCCGCCGATGGCGCCCGCCTCAAGGTGCCGCACATGGGCTGGAATACGGTCCACAAGGTGGGTGACCACCCACTCTGGGAGGGTATCGCCGATGGTACCCGCTTCTACTTCGTGCACAGCTACTATGTCACTGCCGAGGACCGCTCCCTGGTTGCCGGCACTGTCGATTACGGGGTTGTCGCCGATGCTGCCCTGGCTCGCGACAACCTGTTCGCCACCCAGTTCCACCCGGAGAAGAGCCATACTGCCGGGCTGCAACTGTTGCGCAATTTTCTCGCCTGGAACCCCGCATGCTGATTATTCCCGCCATTGATCTCAAGGACGGCCACTGTGTACGCCTGCGCCAGGGCCTCATGGACGACAGCACCGTGTTCTCCGTCGATCCGGTCGCCATGGCCAAACGCTGGGTGGACGCCGGCTGCCGGCGCCTGCACCTGGTCGACCTGAACGGCGCCTTCGCCGGCGAGCCGGTAAACGGCGAGGTGGTCACCGCGATCGCTGCCGCCTGGCCCGGCCTGCCGGTGCAGATAGGCGGCGGTATCCGCAGCCTGGAAACAATCGAGCATTACGTGCGCGCGGGGGTCAGCTACGTTATTCTGGGTACCAAGGCAGTCAAGCAGCCCGCGTTTGTCGGTGAGGCATGCAGGGCCTTTCCCGGCAAGGTGATCGTGGGTCTGGATGCGAAGGATGGTCTGGTGGCCACCGATGGCTGGGCGGAAGTGTCCAGCGTGCTCGCAACGGACCTGGCCAGGCGCTTCGAGACCGACGGCGTGTCAGCTATTGTCTACACCGACATCGCCCGCGACGGCATGATGCAGGGGGTTAACGTGGAGGCGACCGTAGCCATGGCCCGCGCTTCCAGCATCCCGGTCATCGCCTCCGGCGGGATCACCAACCTCGATGACATACGCGCTCTCAAGGCCGTGGCCCGCGAGGGTATCTGCGGGGCCATCACCGGCCGCGCCATTTACGAGGGCACCCTGGATGTAGCCGAGGCCCAGCGCCTCTGTGACGAGGGCAACTGAGCAGTGGGCCTCGCCAAACGCATTATTCCCTGCCTGGACGTGGACAACGGCCGGGTGGTAAAGGGCGTCAATTTTGTCGGTATCCGCGACGCCGGCGACCCGGTGGAGATCGCCCGCCGTTACAATGAGCAGGGCGCTGACGAGATCACTTTCCTCGATATCACCGCCAGCCACGAGGGTCGCGACACCACGGTCCACACCGTTGAGCAGATTGCCGAGCAGGTCTTTATTCCGCTCACCGTGGGCGGCGGCATCCGTTCCCTGCAGGACATCCGCACCATGCTCAATGCCGGTGCCGACAAGGTCAGCATCAACACCGCCGCCATCCATAACCCGGAGCTGGTACGCCAGGCCTCCGAACGCTTCGGCGCCCAGTGCATCGTGGTTGCCATCGACGCCAAGCGCGTGGCCGATGTCGACGGCCAGCCGCGCTGGGAGATCTTCACTCATGGCGGGCGCAAGCCCACCGGTATCGATGCCGTGGCCTGGGCGGCGAAAATGGCCGGGCTGGGGGCCGGGGAAATCCTGCTCACCAGCATGGATCGCGATGGTACCAAAAACGGTTTCGAGCTGGGGGTCACCCGCGCCATCACCGACGCGGTGGATATACCGGTAATAGCCTCCGGCGGTGTTGGCAACCTGCAGCACCTGGTGGATGGCATCCTGCTCGGCGGGGCCGACGCGGTACTGGCGGCGAGTATCTTCCACTTCGGCGAGTTCACGGTGCCCCAGGCCAAGTCCTACATGGCCGAGCACGGCATCGAGGTGCGCCTCTAGCAACCTTGCTGCCGGGCCGGGCCGGGCCGGGACGCACGTTGTTGAGTTGGCGCCAAGGCGTTAGTCTTGGCGAGTCACACGAGAGGGGTCACCGGGCATGATTTTTCGCCAGCTATTCGACAGCAGTTCATCCACCTACACCTATCTCCTGGCGGATCAGCAGCAGCGCGAGGCACTGCTCATCGACCCCGTGTTCGGCCAGGCCAGCCGCGACCTGGCCCTGCTGGAGGAGCTGGGCCTGACCCTCACCCTGGTGGTCGATACCCACGCCCATGCCGATCACATCACCGCCGCCTGGTTGCTGCAGCAGGAGACCGGCTGCCGGATTGCCTCGGCCCGGGTCATCGGCGCGGACCATGTGGACCTGCCGCTGGAGGACGGCCAGGTGTTTGGAGTCGCGGGGGTAAGCCTTACGGCGGTGGCGACGCCGGGCCACACTGATGGCTGCATGAGCTATGTGCTCGGCGACCAGTCCATGGTTTTCACCGGAGACACCCTGCTGATTCGCGGCTGTGGTCGCAGCGATTTCCAGCAGGGCAGCGCCCGCAGCCTGTACGCATCAATCACCACGCGGCTGTTCAGCCTCCCGGATGACTGCCTGGTCTACCCCGCCCACGATTACAACGGCAGGACCGTCAGCTCCATCGGCGAGGAAAAAGCGTTCAATGCCCGGGTCGGCGGCGGCGCCAATGAGACCGACTTCGTTGAATACATGAACGCCATGACGCTGCCCCATCCCAAGAAAATCGACGAGGCGGTGCCGGCCAACCTGCGCAGCGGCTGTCCCGAGGACGGCCGGTTGCCGCCGCGGCCGGACTGGGCGGATATTCACCTGACTTACGCCGGGGTGCCGGAGATTGGCGCGGAGTGGCTGGAGCGGCATTTGGACGAGGTAACAGTGCTGGATGTGCGCCTCGGCGAGGAAGTGCGGGACTGTTCCCTCGGCGGAAGGCTGGTGGATGTTCACATCCCCCTGGATGAACTCCAGGCCCGGGTAGCTGAGATTCCCCGGGACAAGCCGGTGGTGGCCCTGTGCCGCTCGGGTCGCCGCTCGGCCCTGGCGGTGAATATCCTCAAGGAGCAAGGGTTTGAGCGGGTCGCCAGCCTCAGCCAGGGCCTGCGGCAACTGACCCAGCCCTGAGCCTTTAAACCAGCAGTAGCCACCAGGCGGTAATTGCACTCAGCAGGGTCGCGCCGCCGTAGCAGAGCAGCTGCATGGGCAGCCGGGGGGCGCGCAGATGCAGGTCGTGCAGGCCATGATAGATGCGGTGCAGGGTGTGGAACAGGGGCAGTGCGATGGAGGCCAGTACCAGTACCTTGCCCAGGGGGTGCGCGAGCAGCGCGCCGATGGCGGCATGGGTCGCGTGCGGGTCGCCCGCCGCCAGCCAGGGCAGCAGAGCGGTGGTCAGCACCAGCCCCGGTCCGATAAACGCCAGCAGCATGCCGCCGGCACCGAACAGGGACCAGGCAATGGGTTCATGGGAGCGGCGCATGGTCAGTTTCCCCCCGCTGCGCGCAGCAGCAGTAGCGCCAGTAACAGCAGGCCGGCGTTGCAGGTCACGGCACCCAGCTGGTGCGCCCGCTTCACCGTTGCCGGACTCACCCGCAGCCGGTCGCTGTCGATAACCAGGATCTTCGGCACCAGGGCAATCCAGGTGACCGCATGGTACAGCGCCGCCGCCAGCGCCATTCCGTGCAGGGCCAGCAGCCAGGGACTGCGCAGCAGCTCCAGCCAGGCCAGGAATGCCGCTTCGCCACGGGTGAACTGATACAGGCCGCTCATCAGCAACAGGGAGTACAGGAACAGCGGCAGTGCCGTGGCCTCGCGCAGCATGTAGCGGCGGTAGGCGGGGTTGCGCAGCCACCAGTCGGCGCGCTGGCGCTGAACGTAGGGTTTACGCATCGTCCTTGCCTCGCAGGATGTTGAACAGGTTCACCGCGTAATTGATGTCCGAGGCTACCTTGCCCCGGTTGATGGCGGCGGCAGGGTCGACATCCTTGGGGCACACTTCCGAGCAGGAACCGACAAAGGTGCAGCTCCACACTCCCTCCTCGGCATTCAGCCACTGCATCCGCTGCGCCGCGCCCTGGTCCCGGGAATCCAGGTTGTAGCGCTGGGCCAGCGCCAGCGCACCCGGGCCCAGAAAGGCCGGGTCGCGGCCGAACTGGGGGCAGGCTGCGTAGCACAGGCCGCAGTTGATGCACTGGCCGAAAGCGGCGTAGCGTTGCATCTGCTCCGGGGTCTGCGGGTAGGCGCCCTCGCTAACAGCGGTCTCCTGCTCGCGGATCAGCCAGGGTTGCACCGTTTCCAGGTGGTCGATAAAGCCGCTGATATCGGATACCAGATCGCGTTCGATGGGAAAGTTGTCCAGCGCCCGCACCGTCACTGCGCCCTGCTCCCGGTAGTCCCGGAGGAAGGTCTTGCAGGACAGCTTCGGCTCGTTGTTCACCATCACTCCGCAGCTGCCGCAGATCGCCATGCGACAGGACCAGCGATGGCTGAGAGTCGGGTCCTGCTGGTCCTTGATCTGGTTCAGTGCGTCCAGGATGGAAAGATCTTCGCTGTAGGGCACCTCGAAACTCTGTTCCCAGGGCGCGGCGTCCTCTTCGGGCCGGTAGCGCTGCACCCGCACAGTCACCTTGTCGGTCACGATTTTGCCTCCTGCTGGCCAGCGCCGCCGTAGTGGCGTTCCGCCGGCTGGGAACGGGTGATTACCACGTCCTGCCATTCCAGCCGGGGGACATCTGCGGCGCGGTAGACCAAACTGTGCTTGAGGAACTGCCCATCATCGCGTTGTGGGAAATCCTCTGGCCGCTGGTGGCTGCCGCGGGATTCCTTGCGGGCGAGTGCGGCATGCGCCATGGCCTCCGCCACGTCCAGCAGGTAGCCCAGCTCGATGGCGTTCAGCCACTCGGTATTGAAAGCGCGGCTGCGATCCACCAGTCCCAGCTTGCAGTAGCGCTCCTTCAGTTCGGCGATCGCGGTGCAGGTCTGCTGCATCTGTCCCGGCAGGCGGAAAATGCCGGCCCCCTCTTCCATGGCGCGGGCCATGGCATCGCGAATGGAGGCCAGGCTCTCGCTGCCGCTGGACTCGCGCAGGGCATCCAGGCGAGCGGCGTTGTCCTCTGCCCGGGCCAGCAGGCGCTGCGGATCCAGCACTGCCCCCTCACCTGCGCGCGCTGCCGCCTGTTCCCCCGCCACCCGGCCGAATACGCCCAGCTCAGCGAGAGAGTTGGAGCCCAGCCGGTTGGCGCCGTGCAGCCCCACGCTGGCGCACTCGCCGGCGGCGAACAGTCCCGGCAGGGCGGTGGCGGTGTGGCGGTCGGTCTGGATTCCGCCCATGGTGTAGTGGGCGGTGGGCCGCACCGGAATCGGTTCGTACACCGCATCGACGTTGACATAGGTGCGGGCCAGATCGCGGATGAAGGGCAGCCGTTCATTGATGCGCGCCTCGCCCAGGTGGCGCAGGTCCAGGTTCACCGCTTCGCCGCGGCTGGTGGCCAGCGCCCGCCCCGCCTTGGCTTCGTGCCAGAAGGCCTGGCTGAGACGGTCTCGGGGCCCCAGTTCCATATGCTTGTTCTTGGGCTCGCCCAGCGGGGTTTCCGGGCCCAGGCCGTAGTCCTGCAGATAGCGGTAGCCGTCACGGTTGGTGAGCACCCCGCCCTCACCGCGGGCGGCTTCGGTAATCAGGATCCCGGAACCGGGCAGGCCGGTGGGGTGGTACTGGACGAATTCCATGTCCCGCAGCGGCACTCCCTGGCGGTAGGCCAGCGCCATGCCATCGCCGGTGACGATGCCGCCGTTGGTGTTATAGCGGTAGACCCGGGCGGCGCCCCCGGTGGCCAGGATCACGGCGGAAGCGGAGATTACGGTGTGGCTGCCATTGCGCATGTCGATGGCCTGGATACCGGCACAGGCGCCGTCCTCCACCAGCAGGTCGGTGCAGAAGTACTCGTCGCAGCGGCGAATGGACGGGTACTTGAGCGAAGTCTGGAACAGGGTGTGCAGGATGTGAAAGCCCGACTTGTCGGCGGCGAACCAGGTGCGCTCGATCTTCATCCCGCCAAAGGCGCGCACGTTGATGCTGCCGTCGGCATTGCGGCTCCAGGGGCAGCCCCAGTGCTCCAGGCGCAGGTTTTCCTCAGTGGCGTGGCGCACGAAATAGTCCACCACGTCCTGGTCGCAGAGCCAGTCGCCGCCGGAGACGGTGTCGTCAAAGTGGGCATCAAAGCTGTCGTGGGGCTGGATCACCCCGGCGCAGCCGCCCTCCGCGGCCACCGTGTGGCTGCGCATGGGGTACACCTTGGACAGCAGCAGGATATCCAGCCGCGGATTGGCCTCCGCCGCGGCGATGGCGGCCCGCAGCCCGGCACCCCCGCCGCCCACGATCACGATGTCTGCCTGCAATGTGGTTATCTCGGGGCTGCTCACCGGGACGGCCTCCCGGGCCAGCTCCAGTTGCTGATCTCGGGCATGTCAACGCCGTGTTCGTGGGCGTAGTGGCGGCAGTCGATCTGCCGGTTGCGCAGCTGTTCCTTGGCATGGGCGCCGACGACCTGCAAGCGCGGCACCCGGTCGATAGCGTCTATGGCCAGGCTGAAGCGGTCAACGTTGTTTTCGATAGCGAGTTCCAGCGGGGTATTGATGCTGCCCTTTTCCTTGTAGCCGCGCACGTGCAGGTTGCGGTGATTGCTGCGCCGGTATGCCAGTCGGTGAATCAGCCAGGGATAGCCGTGGAAGTTGAAGATGATTGGCTTGTCCACGGTGAACAGGCTGTCGAAGTCGCGATGGCTGAGGCCGTGGGGATGCTCCTCTTCAGGAGTCATGCGGAACAGGTCCACAACATTGATGAAGCGGATTTTCAGCTCGGGGAAATGCTCCAGCAGCAGGGCGGTGGCGGCCAGGGCCTCCTGTGTGGCAATGTCACCGCAGCTCGCCATTACCAGGTCGGGCTCGCCGTCCTGGTCGCTGCTGGCCCAGCCCCAGATGCCGATGCCCTTGGTACAGTGGCGGATAGCCGACTCCATGTCCAGGTACTGCAGGTGGTTTTGCTTGTCGCAGACGATCACATTGATGTCGTTGTGGCTGCGCAGGCAGTGGTCCGCAGTGGACAGCAGGCAGTTGGCGTCCGGGGGCAGGTAGACCCGGGTGACCTGGGGGCTCTTGTTGACGACGATGTCGATAAAGCCCGGGTCCTGGTGGGTGAAACCGTTGTGGTCCTGGCGCCAGACGGTCGAGGTGATCAGCAGGTTGATGGAGGCGATCGGCGCCCGCCAGGGCAGGTCCTCGCAAATGGCCAGCCATTTGGCGTGCTGGTTGTACATGGAGTCGATGACGTGGGCGAAGGCCTCATAGGTGGCAAAGAAGCCGTGACGTCCGGTTAGTACATAGCCTTCGAACCACCCCTCCAGTGTGTGCTCGGACAGCATCTCCAGCACCCGGCCATCCGGCGCCAGCTGGCCCCCGTCGTCATCCTCGGGCAGCCGTTGCGCCAGCCACAGCTTGGGGCTTGCCTCGTAGATCGCGTCAAGCTTGTTGGAAGTGGTCTCGTCGGGACCAAATACGCGGAAATTGCCGGGGTTGCGGGCCATGGTGTCGCGCAGCAAGGTGCCCAGCGGCCGCGTGTTGGGCGTCCTCCCGGCGCCGGGTTTGCTCACCGCTGCGGCGTAATCGCGGAAGTCCGGCAGGCGCAGGTCGCGCCGCAGCAGGCCGCCATTGGCGTGGGGATTGGAGCCCATGCGCCGCGGGCCCGTCGGCGCCAGCGCCCGCAGCTCCGGGCGCAGGGTTCCCAGCTCATCGAAGAGTTCTTCCGGGCGATAGCTGCGCAGCCACTCCTCCAGCTGGAGCAGCCTGTCGGGCTTGTCGTGAACATCGGTCAGCGGCACCTGGTGCGCGCGCCAACTGCCCTCCACCTTGTGTCCATCGACTTCCCGGGGACCGGTCCAGCCCTTGGGGGAGCGCAGCACGATCATCGGCCAGGGCGGGCGGCCGGGGATGCCGCTGGCGCGCGCCGCCTGCTGGAAATCCTGGATCATGGCGATGCTGCGATCCATGGCCGCAGCCATCTGCTGGTGCATTGGCGCCGGTTCCTCGCCCTCCACGAAAATGGGCGTCCAGCCGTAACCCAGGAACAGCTGTTCGAGCTCCTGTCGCGGGATCCGGGCCAGCAGGGTCGGGTTGTTGATCTTGTAACCGTTGAGATGAAGGATGGGGAGTACGGCACCATCCCGGATCGGGTTGAGGAACTTGTTGGAATGCCACGCGGTGGCCAGCGGCCCGGTTTCAGCCTCGCCGTCACCGACCGCGGTAAACACAACCAGGTCCGGGTTGTCGAAAGCGGCGCCGAATGCGTGGGACAGGCTGTAGCCGAGTTCTCCCCCCTCGTGAATCGAGCCGGGCAGCTCCGGGGTGCAGTGGCTGCCAAAACCGCCGGGAAAGGAGAAGTTACGGAACAGCAGGCCCATACCGGCTTCGTCTTCACTCATGTCTGGATATACCGCAGAGTAGCTGCCCTCCAGGTACACCGGCGCCAGTACGCCGGGAGCGCCGTGGCCCGGGCCGGCAACGAAGATGGCATTGAGATCATGCCGGCGGATCAGGCGGTTTGCGTGCGCGTACATGAAGGCCAGACCGGGGCTGGCGCCCCAGTGACCCAGCAGGCGTTGCTTGATGTGCCCGCTCTCCAGAGGCTGGCGCAGGAGAGGATTGGCGCGCAGATAGATCATGCCGGCGGCGAGGTAGTTGCAGGCTCGCCAGTAGGCGTCGATGGCATGCAGTTCGTCTGCGGTCAGGGGCTTGTCGCTGCTTCGGGTTTTAGTCGTCACTGGTCCTGATCCTTGCGGCCTGCGCACTGTCGCGTTGCAAGCGCCTCCCTGTGGCAGACGCTGCGGTCACTGTTGGCTGAGGAATTCATTGGTCTGGCGCGCTATCTCGAGGTCCTCGCGGGAGGGGATGACGAGGACGGCGACGGCGGATTCCTGTGCCTGGATGGCTCTGGGCTGGTCTCCTGATGGTAGTCCATTTTGCTGACAGTCTATAGTGATGCCCAGTGCGCCCAAGCCCTCGCAGGCAGCCGCGCGCACTGCGGCGGCGTTTTCACCGACGCCTCCGGTGAAGACCAGGGCGTCGAGACCGCCGAGGGCGGCGAAGTAGGCGCCGATATATTTGCGTATGCGGTAGCAGTAGATGGACATTGCCAGCTGGGCCCGGGAGTCGCCCCGGTTGCAGCGCTCAAGCACAGCGCGCAGGTCGCTGTCGCCGCAGAGGCCGGTGAGGCCACTGTCGCGGGCAAGAACCTGTTCCAGCTGGTCCAGGCTCAGGCCTTCCCGACGGGCCACATAGAGGACAGCGCCAATATCCAGGTCACCGCCGCGGCTGCCCATCACCAGGCCTTCCAGGGGTGTCATGCCCATGGAGGTGTCGATGCTGCGTCCACCGGCGATGGCGCAGGCGCTGGCGCCGTTGCCCAGATGCAGGGTGATCAGGCGCAGTTCTTGCGCGGGACGCTGCAGGAAGGTGGCCGCCTGCCGTGCCACACTGGCATGCGAGATGCCGTGGAAGCCGTAGCGGCGCAGCCCGTGCTGTCGGTACCAGTGTTCGGGCACCGCGTAGTGACTGGCATGTTCGGGCAGCTCCTGGTGGAAGGCGGTGTCAAAGACTGCCACCTGCGGCAGGCCGGGGTAGCGCTCGGCGGCATGGCGGATCACGGCCAGCGCGGAGTCGTTGTGCAGGGGCGCGAGGGTGGCGGCTGATTCGATTGCGCGGATGGTGGCAGTAGTCAGTTCGGCGGGCCCGTCGAATCCCGGGCCACCGTGCACCACCCGGTGGGCGACAGCGTCGACTGGCATCCCGATACCAGCGATATCAGGCTCAGGAAGCGGAGGCGGATTCGCGCTGCCGGCAACTGACCACTCAAGCACACGCTGCCGCAGGCTGCGGTGGCTGTCCGTGTCCACGACGCTGTACTTGAGGGTCGAGCTGCCGCTATTGAATACCAGGATGAGCACGAAACAGGGCCCTCAGCTGTGGGAGTGGCAGTCCATCCGGATGAGTGTAACGGAATCCGGCGCAGCCAACAGCGGCGCCGCTATTGACACCGGGGCTAATGGTTATTAGTTTGGGTGCCCACGCCGTCTCCGGAGAGTCCCGCCATGGCCCTGTACGAACCTGTCGAATCCGCCGATGCCCGCCGCCACCTGCAGCTGCGCAGCCCGGTTACCCTGGAGCCCTGCGGTGAACTGGTGTGCGCCAATACCGAGGACGTGGCCGCGGCCATTGCCGCTGCGCGCGCGGCCCAGCCGGCCTGGGCGGCCACCCCGATCCGGGAACGGGTCAAGGTCGCCGAGCGCGCCCTGCAGCTGGTGCTGGAGCGTCAGGACGAGATTATTGACACCGTGGTCGCGGAAACCGGCAAGGCCCGCACCGATGCCATGAGCATGGAGATTTTTTCGGTGGCGGATTCGCTGTGCTACTACGCCAAGCACGCGGAAGCCTTCCTCAAGCCGCGCAAGCGCCGGGTGCACGGGGTAATCGGGATCGCCAAGCAGCTGCGCATTGTTTACAAGCCGCTGGGGGTCATCGGTCTTATCACCCCCTGGAACGGCCCCTTTGTTCTGGTGATGAACCAGGCGGTGCAGGCCCTGCTGGCGGGCAACGCGGTGGTGGCCAAGGGTTCCGAGGTCACGCCTTACTCGGCGAGGTTGGCCCAGACCATTCTCGAGGACGCCGGCCTGCCACCGGGAGTGCTGCAGGTGTTGCTGGGCGATGGTGACACCGGCGCCGCCATTGTGCGCGGCGGCGTCGACAAGGTCTCCTTTACCGGCAGCGTCGCCACCGGCCGCAAGGTGGCGGAAGCCTGCGCCAGCCAGCTCATTCCCTGCACCCTGGAACTGGGCGGCAACGATGCGATGATCGTCTGCGCGGATGCCGACCTGGACCGTGCCGCCGACGGCGCCTGGCTGGGGTCCTGCATGAACACTGGCCACTACTGCTGCGGCACTGAGCGCATCTACGTGGTGAGCGAGGTCTACGATGAATTCCTGCGCCTGGTACTGGAGAAGGGCAAGCACCTGAAACAGGGGTCGGAACACGGTTTTGCCGAGGACGTGGGCGCGGTGTTCTGGGACCGGCAGCTGGCGATTATCGAGGCCCACGTCGAGGACGCCCGTGCCAGGGGCGCCACCATCCACATGGGCGGGCGCCGCAACCCGAACCTGGCGGGCCTGTATTATGAGCCTACAGTCATGACCGAAGTCGACAACAGCATGGACATCATGCTGCACGAAACCTTTGGCCCCATTCTGTGCATTCAGCGGGTGGCGGATGAAGAGGAAGCCCTGCGCCTGGCGAACGATTCCGAATTTGGTCTCAACGGCAACGTCTGGACCAAGGACAAGGCCAAGGGTTACCAACTGGCGGCAGCGATCGACACCGGCTCCTGCAGCGTCAACGACATGGCGCTCAGCTACGGGATCCCCGCTGCGCCGTTCGGCGGGCGCAAGAACTCAGGCATTGGCCAGGTCAACGGCAAAAAAGGACTGCGCGGCTACTGCCACGAGATGCCCATCGTCATCGACCGCTTCGGTGGCAAGCTGCAGAACGGCTACCCCAACACGGTCAAGAACGCCGAGGGCATGCGCAAACTGATGGACTTCATGTGGCGGAAGACCCCGCTGGGGCGCTGGTTGGCCTAGCGCCCCCCGATTTACTGTGCGGCGGGCTGCAGCGGCCAGCCCAGCAGCAGCACGCCCAGGGTTACCGCGCCGATAAACAGGTTCATCGGCACGCCCACCCGCAGGAAGTCGGTGAAGCGATAGCCCCCCGGGCCATACACCATCAGGTTGGTCTGGTAGCCCAGCGGGGTGGCAAAGCTCGCCGAGGCTGCCATCATGATAGCCAGCACGAAGGGGGTGGCGTCCAGTCCGACGCTGGCGGTCATGCCCAGCACGATGGGCAGCATCAGGATGGCCGCGGCATTGTTGGTGATGACCTCCGTGAGCAGTGACACGGTGGCATAGGTCAGCACCAGCAGCAGCCAGGGGCGGTCGCCCGCCAGGCCGATCAGGGTCTGTGCCAGAAACAGCGCCGCACCGGACTGGTCCAGTGCGG
>NZ_JAVKCQ010000234.1:0-4397 GCF_040222615.1 Haliea sp. | reverse complement strand
TAAAATTGATGCCGTTGGCCCGCAGCTTCAGGCTCTTGAGAATTTCAAAGCCGACCTTCACTTCTTCCACCGGATCCGCCGCCAGCGAGATACGGATGGTGTCGCCGATACCGTCCATCAACAGCATGCCCAGGCCCACCGCAGATTTCACAGTACCGCCGCGCAAACCGCCGGCCTCGGTGATGCCGAGATGCAATGGCTGTTCAATCTGCTGCGCCAGCAGGCGGTAGGCAGCCACCGCCATGAACACGTCGGAAGCCTTGACGCTGACCTTGAAATCCGGGTAGTTGAAGCGGTCGAGGATATCCACGTGGCGCAGCGCGGATTCCACCAGCGCCTCCGCGGTGGGTTCGCCGTATTTGCGCTGCAGGTCCTTGCCAAGCGAGCCGGCATTGACCCCGATGCGGATGGGGATGCCCTTGTCCCGGGCACAGTCAATGACAGCGCGGACCTTCTTGTCATTGCCGATGTTGCCCGGGTTGATGCGCAGGCAGTCGACCCCGTACTCCGCCACCTTCAGCGCGATCTTGTGGTCGAAATGGATATCCGCCACCAGGGGTACAGTAACCCGTGCGCGGATCTCGCGGAAAGCTTCCGCGGCGTCCATGCTCGGCACCGAAATACGCACGATATCCGCACCCGCATCCTGGATAGCCTGGACCTGGGCTACCGTTGCCGCGACATCGCAGGTCTCGGTGTTGGTCATGCTCTGCACGCTGATTGGCGCATCCCCGCCAACGGCGACCGAGCCGACCATGATCTGGCGACTGCGGCGACGGGTAATGGGGGAAGACTTGTGCACGCTCAACCTCCGAATAAGGAGCCGGTGGCGGTGTCACCGGACTGCGCCCACCACAGCCCCAGCACCAGCAGGGCCAGCACACCCAGGCCGAGCAAAATGCCAAGCCCGGTGCGTTGCAGCGGCAGGGGCCGCCGGCTGCTCACTCTGGTCGAGGATATTGCCGGCGCGGGGGCCACTTCATCGTAACCGGCCAGCACGATGATTTCGTCCAGGCCCAGCATTCGGGCATAGGCGCGCACGTAACCACGGGCAAACGCTGGCCGGCGCAGGCGCTGGAACTCATCGCGTTCAATAAATGCGACATATTCCGGCAGCCAGTTCAGGCGCTGGGACACATCGAGGGGCGAGAGCCCCCGGGCCTCGCGGGCCGCCTGCAGCATCGCCCCGGGCGACACCCTGGCCGCGGTATCTGCAAACACCTCGTTACTGCCCATTGGCTTGCATCCGCTGGTAATCCCGGAATTCCGGAGATTCGGGGTAGAGGCTGCCCAGCGCCAGCGCATAGCTGCTCACCGCATCCCGATCGTTCTGTGCCTTGGCCAGGCGGATACCCAGCCAGAGACCGCGCGCGGACTGGGACCTGACCGCTGTGCGGTAGATTCCGTAATGGCGACTGGCGGTGGCGTAATCGCCTGCCTCAAACCGCAGCTGGGCCAGCTCCAGCAGGGCGATGGTGTTGGCGCGATCCATGGACAGGGCGCGGGAAAAGGCCTCTTCCGCCTCCGCGGACTTGCCCAGCTGCTGCCGACACAGGCCCAGGTTCACGAACGCCATCGGCCGCCCGGTGTACAGGGTGTCCTTGACCACCTGCTCCAGTTCCTTTTCGGCGTCGGCATAGCGCTGCTCAGAATAAAGAAAAGCCGCGTAATTGTTGCGGGCGCGGGAGAAATCCCGCTGCAGCCGGATCGCCTTCTTGAAGCTTTCCTCAGCCAGCTCTTTCTCGCCCGTGCTCTGGTATACCAGGGCGAAAGCTTCGTGCACCTCGGCATTGCGGTCATCGATTGCCACCGCCTGGGCCAGGTTGCGCTTGGCGTTCTCCCAGTCGCGCTCACCGATATACTGCCGCGCCAGCGCCACCCTGCGCTCCAGAGCCTCCTGCGGTGACGGCGGTGTGGTGAACACGCTGTCGGTGGTGGTCACGCAACCCGAACACAGTACCACCAGGCCCAGCAGGATCCCGCGACCCCGCCTGCCGATATCCGCGGCTGGAATAATCACCCTGTTTCTACCTCCGGGGCCTGGCCCGCTGCGCGATAGCGTTCACTGCGACGCGTGCGGTCGACCACCTGGCCAACCAGCTGCCCGCAGGCTGCGTCGATGTCGTCCCCACGGGTGGTGCGGACGGTGACAATATAGCCCGCATCGACCAGCACTTGCCAGAACCGCGAAACCGCGTTGCCGCTGGGCCGGCGGTATTCCGAGCCGGGAAAGCTGTTGAAGGGAATCAGGTTGATCTTGCAGGGGAAATCCTTGAGCAGCACGGCCAGCTCCCGGGCCTGGTCCGGCTGGTCATTGACCCCGGCGAGCAGCGTGTACTCCACCGTGACCACGCGCTTGCTGTCGGCCTGGGCATCAATATACTGGCGCGCGCTGCGCAACAGCTCGGCAATCGGGTACCTGCGGTTGATCGGCACCAGCTGGCTGCGCAGGGCATCGTTGGGTGCGTGGAGCGAAATCGCCAGGGATACTTCACTGAGCTCCCGCAACCGGTCCAGCGCCGGCACTACGCCGGAGGTGCTCAGGGTAACCCGGCGCTTGGAAATGCCGTAGCCGAGATCGGACAGCATCAGATCCATGGCCGCGACCACGTTGTCAAAGTTCAGCAGCGGCTCGCCCATGCCCATCATCACCACATTGGTGACAACCCGGCCCTTGCCCGACTGGAAGGCGTCGTAGGATTTGATCGCCAGCCACACCTGGCCAATGATTTCGGCGGCCGTCAGGTCGCGCTGGAAACCCTGCTTGCCGGTGGAGCAGAAGGAGCAGTCCAGGCTGCAGCCAACCTGCGACGACACGCACAGAGTGGCGCGACCACCATCGGGAATCAGTACCGCCTCCACCAGGCCGCCACCTTCGACCCGCACCGCCCACTTGCGGGTGCCATCGGTGGAGTCGTGCTGGCTGACAATTTCCGGCGGCCGCACTTCGGCAATCTGCAGCAGCTTTTCCCGCAGCGCCTTGCCCAGGTTGGACATGGCGCCAATGTCCGTGACGCCGCCATGGTGCATCCACTTCATCACCTGCTGGGCACGGAACTTCTTCTCCCCCAGATCGAGGAAGAATTGCTCCAGCTGCTGCTGCGTCATGCCCAGGAGATTAACCCGGGCAGTCGCGGCGGTGGTGGCAATGAGGGAGGCCGTCATGGCGGAGTATCTGCTTCAGCCGCGGCTGCAGATGTCGCTGGCGGCGAAAAAGTAGGCTATTTCGCGCTCAGCGGAAGCCGGCGAGTCGGAACCGTGCACGGCGTTGGCATCAATCGATTCGGCAAAGTCGGCGCGAATGGTGCCGGGGTCTGCGTCCTTCGGATTGGTGGCACCCATAAGCTCGCGATTCCTGGCGATGGCGTTATCGCCCTCCAGCACCTGCACCACCACCGGACCGGAGGTCATGAACTCGATCAGCGCAGGGAAGAAAGGGCGCTCGCGGTGTTCGGCATAGAAACCACCGGCCAGGTCTTCGCTCAGGCGCAGCATCCTTGAGGCAACTACCTGCAGGCCCGCGTCCTCGAAGCGGGAATAAATCTGGCCAATGACGTTCTTGGCAACGGCATCCGGCTTGATAATGGACAGGGTACGCTCAACAGCCATCAAACTATCTCCACAGAAAACAAAAAAATCAGGGGCCGTTGGCCCCAGGGTAAAAGCCGCGCAATTATACGGGCTTTACTGCCGGGTTTCACCCGCTAAACGCGCTGGCGCAAACCGGTTATGACAGCCTCGAGGTGCGCGACAGCGCGGTCCACATCGGCCTCGGTGGTAAAACGGCCACAGCAGAGACGCAGCGCGCTGTGGGCCAGGGCATCGGGAACACCGATCGCCCGCAGGACATAGGACGGCTCAATGCTCTCGGAGTTGCAGGCCGAGCCGCTGGACAGGGCCAGCTCGCGCAGGGACAGCAGCAGGGTTTCGCCGTCCACACCCTCGACACTGACGTTGAGGGCGCCCGGCAGGCGCGCCTCCGGGTGCCCGTTCAACTGCAGGCCGGAGATTCCTGCCATGCCCTGCCAGAGACGCTGCCGCAGGGCCAGCAGGCGGGCGCTCTCGGCGGCCATCTCGTCCCGTGCCAGCCGCGCCGCCGTACCGATGCCCACGATCTGGTGGGTGGCGAGGGTACCGGAGCGCATGCCGCGCTCATGCCCGCCACCGTGCATCTGCGCCTCCAGCTGCACCCGGGGCTGGCGCCGCACATAGAGGGCGCCGATCCCTTTGGGGCCGTAGAACTTGTGCCCGGAGATGGATAACAGGTCCACCGGCAGTTGCGCCATATCCACCGGAATCTTGCCCACGCTCTGGGCCGCATCCACATGGAACAGGGCGCCGGCCTCGCGGACCACAGCACCGATGGCGGCAATATCGTTGATCGTGCCCAGCTCGTT
>NZ_JAVKCQ010000233.1:0-43938 GCF_040222615.1 Haliea sp. | reverse complement strand
GTGGAGAGCTATCTTGACCTGCCTCCGGGCACCAGTCTGGATACCCTCGAGAGTGAGATATTCGGGGAGATCGAGCGGCGCCTGCGGCCCTACTACAGCGGCGAGAAGGAGCCGGCGGTACGCGGCTACAATGTTGGCGTTGGTCCCGGCTATGGCACGGTGTTCCTGTACCCCGCCGAGCCCGAGGGGACAGAGCCGTTGATCCGCATCATGCGCGAGGAAATCCTGGCCGGTCTTCCCGATGTGGAGCCCTATGTTGCCCGCGCATCGATGATCCAGGTGGACGGCGGCGGCCGCAGCATTGCCATCGATATTCGTGGTGCAGACCTGGAGACTCTCATGCGGGTCGGCAGTGCTGGCATGGAGCGGGTCAAGGGTATGTGGGAAGACGGCAGCGCCTACGCGCAGCCCGCATTGACCATGGACCAGCCGGAGTTGCGTGTCGTGCCGGATGACAAGCGACTCGGGCTCGCGGGCCTGGACCGGATGATGCTGGCCGATGCGGTGCGGGCGCTGACCGACGGACTGTATGCCGGCGAGTACTTCGACGGCAATCGTCGCTACGACATGATCGTGCACGGTCCGGGATGGGGCACGCCGGAAGAGCTGGCGAGTACGCCGATCGCCACACCGCTGGCCGGGGTACAGGCGATTGGCGAGCTCGCCACTATCGAGTACACGGTGGGGCCAGTGCAGTTGCAGCGCGTCGATGGCCTGCGCACGGTCACCATCAACGTGCTGCCACCGGAGCAGGTGACGCTGGAGGAGGCGATCGAGCGTTTGCGGGCGGAGCTGGACCCCGAGTTGCGGGGCATGCTGCCGCCCGGTGCGTCAATTGCCTATCGCGGCAGCGCCGACCGCTTGCAGGAGGCGGTCAGCAAAATGCTGTTGAACTTCGGTATCGCGGTATTGATCCTGTTTGCCATCATGGCGGCGGTTTTTCGCTCCGCCTGGGACAGTCTGCTGGTGCTGCTGGTCATGCCGCCGGCAATTGCAGGCGGGGTGCTGGCCCTGAAGGCATTCAACCTGTTCACTTACCAGTCGCTCGATATGCTGACCATGGTGGGATTCATCATTCTGCTGGGGCTTGTGGTCAACAACGCAATCCTGCTCGTCGACCAGACACGGATCAGGGAACGCGAGGGCATAGAGCGCCGCCAGGCGATCCGGGACGCCGTGCTGACGCGGGCGCGGCCGGTGTTCATGAGCACCCTCACCAGCATTTTCGGCATGCTGCCTCTTATGCTGATGCCGGGCGTGGGTTCAGAGATCTATCGCGGCCTGGCCGCGGTGATCGTCGGCGGGATGATTGCCAGCGGGGCGCTGTCCCTGCTGTTGATGCCAAGCCTGCTGGGAATGGGCAGGGCGACGCCGCAGCCCCTGCCGACAGTCGACGGATTGGCGGCTACGGCCCCCGGGGAGGCGCGATGAAACGAGTACTGGGTTACGGCCTGCACACGCTGGCCCTGGCGCTGTCGCTTGCGACCCCTGCAACCTTTGCTGAAACGACCGCGGTGGTGGAGACCGGCACGGTTGAGCGCGTTGCCATGGGTGCGCGCCTGCCGCTGAATGGCAGCGTGTTCAGCCGCAATGACGTTGCGGTGACCGCCGCGGTGGCGGGTGAGCTGGACTGGGTGGCGGAACCCGGCACCAGGTTTGCTGCGGGAGAGCCCATTGCGCGGCTCGATCAGACTCCGCTGCGGCTGCGCCGCGAGGAATTGCAGGGCCTGCTGGAACGGGAGGCTGTCAACGAGGCCTACCAGAGTAAGGTGGTGGAGCGCTACGTCGCGCTCAGCGAGACCCAGAACCTGTCGGTATTTCTGCTCGACGAGGCCCTGTCGCGGCGGGATATTGCGCGCAAGGACATGGCGATCCTGGAAGCCCGTATTCGTCAGGTGGACGATGAAATCGCGCGCTCCCAGCTCCGCGCCCGCTTCAATTGCGTGCTGGTGGAACGCCGCAAGCTGGGTGGAGAGTATGTCGTTCCCGGAGAGATTATCGGTCGTGTTGTTGATCTGGAGCGACTCGAGGTGCGGGTGGATGTACCGATCAGCTACCAGCAGCGCGTGGCTGTTGGTGACCGCCTCGATATCATCGCGGGCGAGCTTGTGGACACGGGTGTGGTGCGCACCCGGATCGCTGCCGGTGACCCGGTGTCACAGACCTTTGAACTGCGCATTGATCTTGCGGGTGGCGCCAGCGAGAGCATAATGCCCGGGCAGTTGGTCAAGGTGGAGATTCCGCTGGAGGACAGCAATTTGACCCTGGCGGTGCCGCGTGACGCCGTTGTCATCCGTCGCGAAGGGAGCTACATCTATCGCGTTAACGAGCAGGGGGTCGCCGAGCGGGTCAGTGTTGTACTCGGTGCGGGTGAAGCCAGCCTGGTGGCGGTGAGTGGCGAACTTGAGGAGGGTGAGCGCATCGTGGTGCGCGGCGCCGACCGCCTGCAGAGCGGCCAGCAGGTAATGGAGCCGGGCTGAGCGGCGGTCACGCCGGTGCGACCCCCAGTTCCCGCAGATAGCGCTGCAATTCATCGATAAACAGCTGCGCCCGCACGGTGCGCGACGCTTCCGGCTCGGCCACCAGGTAGATACCCTCGTCCACTGCCATCTCCTGCTCCAGCAGTCGCACCAGGGTGCCGCGGCGCAGGTCCGCGGCCACTTCCAGCCGGTCAGCCAGCACGATGCCCAGACCCTGGCGCGCTGCCTCAATGGACTGGAAGCCGTAATCGAAGTGGATATTGCCCTGGCCCCGGGCCCGGTCGATGCCGTGGGTCGCGAACCATTCTTCCCAGTGCTGGAAACGTTCGTGCAGCAGAGTGTGCGCAAGCAGGTCCCGGGGCTGTTGTACGGGCTTCTCCGCGCTGACCAGCTCCGGTGCGCAGACCGGGAAATAATACTCCTGGTAGAGCTTGCCGATCACCTTGCCGCGCGGCTCCGGTGCCCCCAGGCACAGGGCCAGGTCGAAGCGGGCGGGGAGGTTGCGCTGGTGAGGTTCTATGGTCGCGCAATGCAGTTCCACCTCGGGGTAGCGTCGGCTGTAGGCGTGGATGACGCCGGGCAACCAGTTGATCGAGATGGTCGGCGTAGTGGCGATCACCAGCTCCCCCGCCAGCGCCGCCGGGTCCAGGTGCACCACGCCCTCGGCCAGCGCGTCGAGCGCAGTTTGCACCACGTCGTGAAAGCGGCGTCCGGCGGTGGTCAGCTGCATGCCGTTGTGGGCACGGCTGAACAGGGCGCAGCCCAGCTCGCTCTCCAGCAGTCGCACCTGGTGACTGAGAGCGGCGTGGGTCAGGTTCAGTTCTTCCGCGGCCCGACGCAGGTGGCCGTGGCGCCCTACCGCTTCGAAGGCGCGCAGACTGTTGAGGGGGAAGCGTCGGTCGAGGGGCATTTTGGTAACTTTACTTAACCAGGATGGGTAAATTTAATCGCTTGTGGTTATACAGGCAAGCCGTGGAGAATTATCTGTCGAGGTGTGCCTGCAGGCCATGAGTGTCTGCGCTACCCTGAACATGCCTACAGCAACCTGCAGCGAGAGGAACGCGCCATGACCCACATGATCTACCCGACTACCAACCTGAAGGCCACCGAGCAGCTGGTCATCGAGCGCGGCGAGGGCGTGTATGTCTACGACAACCAGGGGCGGCAGTACCTGGAGGGTATGAGCGGTCTCTGGTGTACCGCCCTGGGCTATGGCAATGAGGAAATCGTGGCCACCGCGGCGGAGCAGATGCGCACTCTGGCGTATTCGCACCTGTTTGGCGGCAAAACCCATCCCGCGGCCATGGCCCTGGCGGACAAGCTGGCGGAGATGGTGCCGGTGGACAACGCCCAGGTTTTTCTCGGCAACTCGGGCTCCGATGCCAACGACACCCAGGTCAAACTCCTGCGCTACTATTTCAATGCCATCGGCAAGCCGGAAAAATACAAGATCATCTCCCGCCAACGCGCCTACCACGGGGTGACCGTCGCCGCCGCGTCCCTGACCGGCCTGGTGCCCAATCACACCCACTTCAGCCTGCCCTTCGAGGCGCTGGGTGTGCTGCGAACGGGCGCCCCGCACTTTTATCGCGACGGTCTGCCAGGCGAGACGGAGGAGGAGTTTGCCAGCCGCCGGGCGCGGGAACTGGAGGAATTGATTCTGGCGGAGGGGCCGGAGACCATCGCCGCGTTCATAGCCGAGCCGATCAGCGGTGCGGGCGGGGTAGTGGTGCCCCCGGAAGGATACTTCGAGAAAGTCCAGGCGGTGTTGCGCAAGTACGACATCTTCATGTGGGACGATGAGGTGATCTGTGGCTTTGGCCGCACCGGCGCCGACTTCGGCGCCACCAGCCTCGGTATCCAGCCGCAGATGATGTCGCTGGCCAAGGCCCTGTCCTCAGCCTACCTGCCGGTCAGTGCCGCCATTGTCACCGGTGACATCTATGAAGCGATGGTGGAACCCAGCGCCAAGGTGGGGATTTTCGGTCACGGCTATACCTACGGCGGCCATCCGGTAGCCTGCGCGGTGGCGTCGAAAGTGCTGGAAATCTACGAGCGCGACAATCTCTTCGAGCGCGCCCGGGTGATGGGCGAGTACATGCAGCGGAAACTGCAGGGTTTCGCCAGCCATCCACTGGTGGGCGAGGTGCGGGGCATGGGCATGATTGCGGCGCTGGAGCTGGTGGCGAACAAGCACAGCCGGCAGCCCTTCGACGGCAACACCGTGGGCGCTTCCTGTGCCCTGCGGGCCCAGGAACACGGCCTCATCGTGCGCGCCATGGGCGGCAACAGCATCGCCCTGTGCCCGCCGCTGATCATCTCGGAAGCGCAGATCGATGAAATGACCGATAAACTGGGCCGGGCGCTGGACGAGACCCTGGCCCATGTGACCCGGGAGCAGCTGCTGGTGGCCTGAGCCACCAGCAGTGCACCCCGCAGCCGGAGCCGTCTAGCGGTCCAGCCCGCCCATCAGCATGTACTTGATCTCGACGTAGTCGTCGATCCCGTACTTGGAGCCTTCCCGGCCGGAGCCCGACTCCTTGACTCCACCGAAGGGCGCCATCTCATTGGAGATGATGCCCTCGTTGATGCCGACAATCCCGTATTCCAGCGCCTCGGCCACGCGCCAGACCCGGCCGATGTCGCGGGTGTAGAAGTAGGAGGCGAGACCAAACTCGGTGTCGTTGGCCATGGCAATGGCCTCGGCCTCATCCTTGAACCGCACCACCGGGGCTACCGGGCCGAAAATCTCGTTGCGGAACACCGCCATGTCCGAGGTCACCTCGGTGAGAATGGTGGGCTGGTAGAAGCAGCCCCCCAGGTCATGCGGGGCGCCGCCCAGGGCGACCTTGGCGCCGGCGCCAATCGACGCCTGCACCAGGCCGTCGACATCGTTCACGGCACCGGCGTTGACCAGCGGACCGATGCTGATGCCGTCGCCAAAGCCATCGCCCACTGCAAGCTCAGCGGTGGCCTTGACCAGTTTCGCGACGAATTCATCATAGACTCCGTCCTGAACCAGCATGCGGTTGGAACAGACGCAGGTCTGGCCGGAATTGCGGTACTTCGAGATCACTGCACCTTTCACCGCCTCATCGAGGTCGGCGTCGTCGAAGACGATAAAGGGAGCATTGCCGCCCAGCTCCATGGAGGTTTTCTTCATGGTCTCGGCGCACTGGGCCTCCAGCATCTTGCCTACCGGGGTGGAGCCGGTAAAGGTAAGCTTGCGCACGATAGGGTTGCCGGTGAGCTCGCCGCCGATCGCCGATGAGCTGCCGGCGACGATGTTGAGGACTCCGGCGGGCACGCCCGCGCGCTCCGCCAGCACCGCCATGGCAAAGGCCGACAGGGGGGTCTCGGTGGCGGGCTTGATCACGATACTGCAGCCGGCCGCCAGGGCCGGTGCGGCCTTGCGCGCGATCATGGCGTTGGGGAAGTTCCAGGGGGTGATGGCCGCGACCACACCCACCGGCTGCTTGATACAGACAATGCGCCGATCGGGGGTCGGGCCGGGAATCACGTCGCCATCAATACGCTTGGCTTCCTCGCCGAACCACTCAACAAACGACGCGCCATAGGCGACTTCGGTACGCGACTCGGCCAGTACCTTGCCCTGCTCGGCGGTCATGATGCGTGCCAGGTCTTCCTGGTTGGCCATCATCAGGTCAAACCACTTGCGCAGGATCTGCGCGCGCTGCTTTGCCGGGACGACCTTCCACTGTGCCATGGCCTTCTCCGCCGCCTCGATGGCGCGCCGGGTCTCGGCGGCGCCTGTCTTTGCCACCTTGGCAATGACCTCACCGTTGGCGGGATTGCTGACCGGGAAGGTGGCGCCGTCGTCGGCATCGACCCATTGGCCGTTGATGTAGGCCTGGGTCTGGAGCAGCGTGGGGTCGGAGAGTGACAGGCTCATAGCGGTAATCCTTGTTGCTGTGCGTGCTTGTAGTGGCGGGCAAACCGGTGCCCGGCGGTTACCGTGGGACCGTACCATGCCTGCGGCACTGGCGACCACCACGGCTTATCACTATAGCTGCTTTACCCGGTATGTGCGCTCCCCGAAAAGGGTGGGCAGGGCCCGGCTCAGGATGAGCGCTGGCGGCGCCGGCGACCGAGCCGGTGCTTGCGTACCAGTCCGCGCAGCTGGTCGTAGCTGAGCCCCAGTGCGTCGGCGGTGCGGCGCTGGTGGTGGCCATTGTCCGCCAGCGCCTGGTGCACCAGGCGGCGCTCAATCGCTTGCATGCGGGCGGCAAAATCGCTAACGCCGGGGGTGGCCAGGATCGCCGCTTCACCCTGCGGCCCGGGCGCTTCCGCCGGGCTGGGCAGAGTCTCGCTGTAGGGCGAGGCAAAGGGATCCAGGATGACCTCCGCCACCGGCTGGCGGGCATTGCCCCAGCGGTGCAGGGAGCGCTCCACCGCGTTCTTCAGTTCCCTGATGTTGCCGGGCCAGGGGTGAGCCTGCAGCGTCGCCATGGCGTCTTCGCTGAATCCGGGGAACAGCTCCCAGCCCAGCTCGGCACTCATCTGAATGGCGAAGTGGCGCGCCAGCTCGGGGATGTCCTCCGCGCGCTGCTGCAGTGCCGGCAGATGCACGACATCGAAACTGAGGCGGTCCAGCAGGTCGGCGCGAAAATCGCCAGCGGCGGCCAGCGCGCGCAAGTCGGCATTGGTGGCGCCGACGACCCGCACATCGACCTGCAGGGTCTGCTGGCCCCCGAGTCTTTCAAACTCCCCGTATTCGATCAGGCGCAGCAGCTTTTCCTGCAAGCGCAGGGACATGGCCCCCAGTTCGTCCAGCAGCAGGGTGCCGCCATCGGCGCGCTCGAAGCGGCCCTGGCGGACCCGGGTCGCGCCAGTGAAGGCGCCCGGTTCGTGGCCGAACAGTTCGGATTCCAGCAGGGAGTCCGCCAGCGCTGCGCAGTTGACCTTGATGAAGGGGGCATCCCAGCGCGGGGAGAGAAAGTGCAGTCGCTCAGCGGCCAGTTCCTTGCCCGTACCCCGGGCCCCCAGGACCAGTACCGGCCGGTTAATGGCGGCCAGCCGGGATACCTGGTCCAGGGCGCGGGCGAGGGCGGCCGAGCTGCCGATTATGCTGTCTTTTGACTTCATAAGGTAAATATAGCCATTTAAAAAGGTTAATAAACCCATAAAAAGGTAAAAAAAACCTTTAATAATTGGTATTTCTCTGCCGGATGTATCGATAGTTTTAAAAACTCCAATAAAAACAGAGCCTTGAGGTTTCTGGCACGGTTTCTGATAAAGCTTTGGGGAGGAACGGCATACCGCCGCTGTCAATCGGGGCAAGGCCCCAGTGGAGAGGAACCATGGGAATTTTTTCGCGGATGACGGACATCATCAACTCCAACCTCAACGCGCTGCTGGACCAGGCGGAGGACCCCGAGAAGATGATCCGCCTGATCATCCAGGAGATGGAGGACACGCTGGTGGAAGTACGCAGTTCGTCTGCCCGGGTGCTGGCTGACCGCAAGGCTGCCGCCCGCCGCCTGCAGCAGGTGCAGGCCGAAGCGGACAGCTGGGAGCAAAAGGCGAAACTCGCCATTGGCAAGGGCCGCGAGGACCTGGCCCGGGCGGCCCTGCAGGAGAAACATGCGATTGAGGACGAGCTGGCCGTGGTCGCAGCTGAACTCACCGCGGCCGACGAACATATCGCCCAGCTGAGCACGGAGATCGGCCAGTTGCAGCAGAAACTGTCCGACGCCAAGTCGCGCCAGCAGGCCCTGCTGATGCGCAGCCAGACTGTCGAGTCGCGGATCAAGGTCAAGCGGCAGATGCACCGGGAGGCCCTGGACACGGCGTTTCAGCGCTTTGAGCACTTTGAACGGCGGATGGACAACCTGGAAAGCCAGCTGGAACTGCTGGATGTCGGCCGGGAAGTGCCGCCTGATCTGGCCGCGGAAATCGAGGCCCTGCAGCAGGACGAGCGTATCAGCGATGAATTGCAGCGGCTGAAGGCCGAGCTTGACGCCCGCCAGGCCGGCCGGGATGCCAACGGCTAGTGCCGGCCACAACGAACTGGCAGGATACTGTCTGACCGCAGACCTGCCCGAGGATGGAAACCATGCAATTCTGGCAATTCATGTTTGTGCCCACGATCCTGTTTCTGGTGGTCGTGGCACCGATCTGGATCACGATGCACTACCGCAGCGTCAACCGCTCCTCCCGCAGTCTCAACGAGGAGGACCGGCAGTCCCTGGAGGAGCTGCTGGCAACGGTGGACCGGCTGACCGAGCGTATCGGCGTTCTGGAAACAATCCTGGATTCGGATCACGCCAACTGGCGCGACCAGACTGACCGCCAGCGGCGGAGCAAGGAGCAAGATCATGAGTGAACGTCATTACCGCGACCATGGTCGCCACCAGGGCCCGGACTGGCGCGGCGGGGAGCGTCGCTTCCGCCGCCAGCGGGCGTCCGGCTGGGGCATGAATCTCTACCGCAACACCGGCGCCGGCAAAATTGCCGGGGTCTGCGCCGGCCTGGCAGATCACTTCGATATAGCGCACTGGGTAGCGCGCCTGCTGTGGGTTGCTGCCATCCTGTTTACCGGCAGCCTGGCCCTGTGGGCCTACCTGGGGGCCTGGCTGCTGCTGGCGCCGCGGCCCTCATCGCGGCGCGGCGATTGCTCCGACCTGCCGCCGGATGACCTGGACCCCGGTCCCGAGGTCGAGGTGGAGATGGAGTACGATGAGCGTCACCACGACTACCGCCCGCGCAAGGTCTTCCGCTACAGCGAGCCGGGTACCGTGCGCCTGCGCCGGGCCCGGGAGCGGCTGGACGCCGCTCTGCGCCGGGTGGAAGCCATGGAATCCTACGTCACTTCACGGCAGTACGAGCTGGATCGCGAGATTTCCCGCCTGTAGGAGGCCCGCGGCCGGGGCTTCCCCCGGCCCACCCTATGGGCTATGCTCGAGTGCATGAATCTTGTTATGCAAGACGCTGGGGGTGCCCGGTGGTGCGAAAAAGGGAACAGCCCGTGACGGCCATTGAAGCCATCGATCTCAATACCGGCGTCCAGCTGGATCCGTTTGTGCCGCCGCCTCACGCGCTGCTGGCCCTGACCGAAGCGCATCGGGTGGTGGTGGAGATGCTGTCCCTGCGGTTGAGCCGCAAACTGCTGGACAAGGCGCCGCGAGGGGACGGCCACCCGGTCATGGTCCTGCCGGGCTTTCTGGGCGCCGATGGTTACAACGCATCCTTTCGCCGTTACCTGACCAAGCTGGGCTACGCCGTTCACGGTTGGGGCCTGGGCCGCAACCTGGGGCCTCGTGAGGGAGTGCTGGAGGCGCTTCAGGAGCGCATTACATTCCTCTCGGATCGCTACGGCGGGCCAGTCTCCCTGGTCGGCCACAGTCTCGGCGGTATCTTCGCCCGCGAACTGGCACGGGAATTTCCCGACCGCGTGCGGCAGGTCATCTCCCTTGGCAGTCCCTTCGGTGAGGGCCGCCTGACAGCGTCCTATCCCTCGCGCCTGTTTATGGCGCTGAACCCCATGGATGAGCTGCCGATTGAGCAGGAGCGCCTGCATGTGGCCCCGCCGGTGCCCACCACCGCGATCTACTCCCGTGGCGATGGCGTGGTGAACTGGCAGACCACCCTGCAGCGCGGCGGCCACGCACTGACCCAGAGCATTGAAGTGCGCGGCAGCCACTGCGGCATGACTTTCAACCCGGCGATCTGGTATCTCGTCGCCGACCGCCTCGCACTGCCCCACGGCGACTGGCGGCCCTTTGAGCGGCACAGCTGGACCGGCCTTCTGTACCCGTCAACATCGAGCTGAGCTAGCGGTCAGCGAGCACGTTGGCGTGAAACGCGATGTGCTCGCCCACGAACGTGCTGATAAAGAAATAACTGTGATCGTAGCCCGGCTGGCGGCGGATGCGCGCCTGGAAACCGCTCTCGGCGCAGGCCTGTTCCAGCAGTCCGGTCTGCAATTGTGATTCCAGGAAGTTGTCGGCCTCGCCCTGATCGATCAGCACCGGCAACTGCGGCGCACCTGCGCGAATCAGGGCGCAGCTGTCGTAAGCCAGCCAGCTTGTCCGGTCCGGCCCCAGGTAGTTGCCCAGGGCTTTTTCCCCCCAGGGGCACTGGCTGGGTGCCACGATAGGGGCGAAGGCCGATACCGAGGCATAGCGGCCGGGATTGCGCAGGGCCAGCGCCAGCGCGCCGTGGCCACCCATGGAGTGGCCGAAAATGGCGCAGCGCTCCGCCTCCAGCGGGAACGCGGTGGCCACCAGCGCGGGCAGTTCCAGGCTGACGTAGTCATCCATGCGGTAGTGGCCGCGCCAGGGCGCTGCGGTCGCATTGACATAGAAGCCTGCCCCGAGGCCGAAGTCCCAGGCGCCCTCCGGATCGTCCGGTACTCCCTCGCCGCGGGGGCTGGTATCGGGGCAGACGATGGCGACCCCTTGGGCCGCCGCGTAGCGCTGGGCGCCGGCTTTTTGCACAAAGTTCTCGTCGGTGCAGGTGAGCCCCGACAGCCAGTACAGCACCGGTACCGGCCCCTGCTCGGCCTGGGGCGGCAGGTAGATGGCGGCCTGCATGGTGCAGTCCAGGACGTCGGAACGGTGGCTGAAGCGCAGCTGGCGCCCGCCGAAACAGCGGTTCTCCCCGAGGATTTCCATGCCCATCGTCAGTACACCACAACCGAACGGATGCTCTCGCCGCCGTGCATCAGATCGAAGCCCCTGTTGATGTCCTCCAGTGGCATGGTGTGGGTAATCAGGTCGTCGATATTGATCTTCCCGTCCATGTACCAGTCGACAATTGTCGGCACATCGGTGCGACCACGGGCGCCGCCAAAGGCGACCCCGTGCCAGGAGCGGCCGGTGACCAGCTGGAAGGGTCGGGTGGCGATCTCCTTGCCGGCTCCCGCCACCCCGATAATGTAGGACTCGCCCCAGCCCTTGTGACAGCATTCCAGGGCCTGACGCATCACCTCCACGTTGCCGATGCATTCGAAACTGTAGTCGGCGCCGCCCTTTGTCAGTTCGACAATGGCCTCGACGACATTGGTCACGTTGTTCGGATTGATGAAATCGGTCATGCCGAATTTGCGCCCCAGCGCCTCCCGCTCCGGATTCAGGTCGATGCCGATAATCTTGCCGGCGCCGACCAGGCGCGCGCCCTGGATGACGTTGAGGCCGATCCCGCCGAGGCCGAACACCACGACGTTACTGCCGGGTTCGACTTTGGCCCGATAGACCACGGCGCCGACTCCGGTGGTGACGCCGCAGCCGATATAGCAGATCTTGTCGAAGGGCGCATCCTCACGGACTTTCGCCAGCGCGATTTCCGGCAGCACGGTGAAATTGGAAAAGGTGGAGCAGCCCATGTAGTGCAGCAATTGCTTGCCGTCGAGGGAAAAGCGGCTGCTGCCGTCGGGCATTACCCCGCGGCCCTGGGTTTCGCGAATGGCCTGGCACAGGTTGGTCCTCGGGTGCAGGCAGAAATTGCACTCCCGGCACTCGGGAGTGTAGAGCGGGATGACGTGGTCGCCGGGTCGCAGCGATTTCACGCCGGCCCCGACCTCGCGCACAATACCGGCGCCCTCGTGGCCGAGGATGGCGGGGAAAGCGCCCTCCGGGTCATCCCCCGAGAGAGTGAAGGCATCGGTATGGCAGATGCCGGTGGCCATGATCTCCACCAGGACCTCGCCATCCCGCGGCCCCTCGAGATCAACGTCGACCACTTCCAGCGGTTGTCCAGCCCCGAAGGCAACAGCGGCACGGGTTTTCATGGGACGGCTCCTTGCGATGTGGTGAAGTAGGTAGTGTCGGGCATGGTAAGGCCCCGCTCCGTGCGGGACAAGCGCCGGGATTTGCATTAGGCTGGCGCCAGCACAGAACACGGTGGGAGAGGGAGCAGACGCAGCGGATGCAGGAACGACTGGAATCATTCGGTGGCAGCGGTGAACCGCTGGTGTTTGCCCATGCCAACGGCTATCCCCCCGGCAGCTACCGGCGGCTGCTGGCGCCGCTCGGGGAGCACTACGCCGTCACCGGCTACCGACATCGCCCACTGTGGTCGCCCGAGCCGATACCGGCGCGCGCCGACTGGCACCAGTTCGCCAACGATCTGATCCAGACCCTGGAGCACGGCGTCGTGGGGCCCGTGTGGATGATGGGACATTCTCTGGGGGGCGTCGTTTCCTTGCTGGCCGCACTGCGCCGACCGCAGCTGTTCCGCGGACTGATCCTGCTGGATCCGGTGTTCGTCAAAAGCCGCCTGGCCCTGGGGCTGAACTTCACGCCGCGCTCACAGCTCGCGAAGCTGCCCATGATCCGCCGCGCCTTGAACCGACCGGACCGGTTTCCGGATCCCCAGGCCGCGTTCGAATTCCACCGCGGCAAACGCGCCTTCAGCGCCTTTCCGGACGAGGTGCTGTGGGACTATGTGCGCGCCGGTTTCAGGCAGCGGGCGGAGGGCGACTGGGAGCTGGCCTACGCCGGTCGCTGGGAGGCAGCCGTGTACTCGTCCCTGCCCCTGGTGTGGCCGCGGCTGCTGCGGCTCAGGGTGCCGACGCTCGGTATTGGTGGCGACAGCTCCGATATCCTGTCGGCCGCCGCCATGCGGCGCTGGGCCCGCTTGCAACCGACTGCCGAGCTGCACAGCGTTCCGGGGGGGCACCTGTTTCCACTGGAACATCCGCACCAGACCGCGGCACTGGTGCTGGATTTTCTCTCCCGTCAAGCGCGCTGATGCTGCACCGGATCTGGCTCGGTTTCTTTCTCCTCGCTTTCGCCAGCGCGCTGTTCCAGTGGCTGGTGGCCGGCGACGCCGAGGTTTTCCAGCGCATGGTGGCCGGCCTGTTCGAGATGGCGGCTCTGGCAGTGCAGCTGGCGATCGGCCTGATCGGCCTCATGGCCCTGTGGCTGGGGGTGGTGGCTATCGGCGAGGCGTCCGGTCTGGTGGACCGTCTGGCGCGCCTGCTGTCGCCACTGTTTGTGCGCCTGATGCCGGAGGTGCCCCGGGGGCATCCGGCGATTTCCTCCATGACCCTGAACCTGTCCGCGAACATACTCGGTCTGGACAACGCCGCCACGCCGCTGGGCATCAAGGCGATGAAAGACCTGCAGAGCCTGAATCCCAGCCCGACGGTGGCCAGCAACGCCCAGATCCTGTTCCTGGTGCTGAATACTTCCTCGGTGACCCTGTTTCCGGTGACGGTGCTGCTGTACCGGGCGCAGCTCGGGGCTCCGGACCCGGCGTCGGTGTTCATTCCCATCCTGATCGCCACCAGTTGCTCCACCCTCGCGGGTTTGCTGGTGACCGCCTGGGTACAGCGCATCAATCTTCGGGATACGGTGGTACTGGGTTGCCTGGGAGGTGTGTTTGCCCTGCTGCTGGCGCTGGTGGGCTGGTTTTCCACCCTGAGTGCCAGCGAGCTGCAACGCCAGTCCAGCCTGCTCAGCAACCTGTTGATTATCAGCCTGATCATCCTGTTCCTGGTGGTGGCGCACCGGCGCGCGGTGAATGTCTATGAAACTTTCATCGAGGGCGCGAAGCAGGGCTTCGAAACGGCCATCGGTATCATTCCCTACCTGCTGGCGATGCTGGTGGCGATCGGCGTGTTTCGCGCCAGTGGTGCGCTGGAGCTGGTGCTGGAGTTGCTGCGGGCCGGGGTCGGGGCCCTGGGCTTCGACGCCCGCTGGGTCGAGGCGATGCCCACGGCGCTGATGAAGCCCCTGTCGGGGTCAGGCGCACGGGCGATGATGATCGACACCATGAATACCTACGGGGTGGACTCATTTCAGGGGCGGCTGGCGGCGACCATGCCGGGCTCCACCGAGACCACCTTCTACACGCTGGCAGTCTATTTCGGCGCGGTGGGCATTCGCCATGCCCGGCACGCCCTGGGTTGCGGGCTGATCGCCGATGCCGCCGGCATCACTGCGGCGATCGTCGTGGCCTACTGGTTTTACACCTGAGCGCTGTCACAAAACTTTCATGCGGCAGCTGCCCGAAACCGGATGAACGCCGTGGACGGGCGCGTTAGACTGGTCGCTACCTGTATTTGAGGCTGCCGTGGGCAGATAATCAGCAGTGAATGAGATGCACAGCTCCCTGCAGCGGCGCCTGGCCGACCTGGATGAAAGCCTGTTTATCCCCAGGGAGATCAGCTGGCTGTCATTCAATGCGCGCGTGCTGCAGGAAGCCGCCGACGACACGGTGCCGGTGATCGAGCGCCTGCGGTACCTGGGGATTTTCTCCAATAACATGGACGAGTTTTTCCGCGTCCGGGTGGCGGAAGTGCGGCGCCTCATCACCGTGTCCGATGCCAGTCTGCGACCCCAGGCCAAGGACCTGCTGGCGGCAATCCAGAAGCGGGTGGTGGAACTGCAGAAGCAGTTCGAGAAAACCTACAACAGTGTCCTTCGCGACCTGCAGGCGCGGCAGATCTACATGATCAACGAGCGCCAGCTGGATCCCGGCCAGGCAAGCTTCGTGCAGGCGTTCTTTACCCGTACCGTACTGCCGGAGCTGGAACCCATCCTGTTGCGGGAGGGGCACTCCATTCCGCCGCTCAACGACGAGTCCATCTACCTGGCGCTGGATATCCGCACCGCCGAGGACTACAACTACGCAGTGGTCGAGGTGCCCACGGACCGGCTGGACCGCTTTGTGCAGATTCCCCGGCGCAAGGGCAAGGCGGGCAAGGTCTTCATCGCCCTGGATAACGTCATCCGGGCCTGCCTGCCGCAGATGTTTCGCGGCGTCTTCCAGATCGACGAAGTGGCGGCCTATTGCTTCAAGTTTTCCCGCGATGCCGAGCTGGAAATCGACCCCGGCATCAGCGAAAGCCTGATCGACAAGATGGAGACCAGCCTCAAGCAGCGGCGGCGGGCGGAGGCGGTACGTTTCGTGTATGACGCCGCCATGCCGCAACGCCTGCTGGATCACCTGTGTTCCCGCTTTGGCTTCGGCAAATATGACAGCCTGATTCCGGGTGGCCGCTATCACAATTCAAAGGACTTCATGTCCTTTCCCAACGTCGGGCCCAAATATCTGGAGTTCCAGCCTCTGCCGCCGATTCGCCTGTCGCGCCTGGACGATCCGGGCAGCCTGGCGGACAACATCCGCGAACAGGATGTGTTCCTCTACTATCCGTACCATCCCTTCGACTACATTGTCGATCTGCTGAAGACCGCGGCGCTGGACCCCAGTGTCACCGCGATCAAGATCTGCCTGTACCGGGTGGCGAAGCAGTCCCGGGTCATCGATGCCCTGGTCAACGCGGTGCAGAACGGCAAGCGGGTGCTGGCGGTGGTGGAGCTGGCGGCCCGCTTCGACGAGGCCGCGAACATCAGCTGGGCGCAGCGCCTGACCGAGAGCGGTATCCAGGTCATCTTCGGAATCCCCGGACTCAAGGTACACAGCAAGCTGCTGCTGATCGAGCGCCGGGAAGAAGGGCAGATACGCTTCTACAGCCATATCGGGACCGGCAATTTCAACGAGAAAACGGCGCGGGTCTACACCGACTTTACCCTGTTGACCTACGACCAGAACATCGGCCGCGATATCTACGATGTGTTCGATTTCCTGCAGTACACCTACAAGCGCCCGCGCTACCGCACCCTGCTGGTGTCTCCCCACAGCACCCGTCCGGGCCTCATGCACCTGATTGAGCAGGAGATTGCCAATGCCCGGGCAGGCTATCGCGCCGAGATCACGCTCAAATGCAACAACCTGGTCGACAACCAGCTGGTGATGAAGCTGTACGAGGCATCGGATTCCGGAGTGCAGATCAAGCTCATTATCCGCGGCATGTGCTCGCTGCTGCCCGGGGTGAAGGGTATCTCCGAGAATATCGAGGCCATCAGTATTGTCGATCGCTATCTCGAACACCCGCGCGCCTATGTTTTCTATAATCGCGGCAACCCGCGCTACCTGATCGGTTCCGCCGATCTGATGACGCGCAACCTGGATTACCGGGTGGAGGTGCTGTGCCCGGTGCGGGACCCGGCGGCGCAGAAAACCCTGCAGGATATTCTCGACCAGCAGTGGTATGACAACGTCAAGGCGCGGATCATCGACCAGCACCAGGTGAACGAGTTCGTCCCGCGGCCGCGGAAAGCGCCCATGATCCGTTCGCAGGAATCGATCCACCGCTACCTGGCTACCGGCAAGCTGCCGCGCTATCCCAAGACCCCGGTCACCGGCAAGAAGCCCCAGCGGCGGCGCAAGCGCCACTGACCGGCGGCGCTGTAACTGCAGCGCCCGCTGCTCTACACTGCCTCAACGCCACCACACGAGTCTCACCACCATGGCCGGTACCAGCCTGTTAGTCCTGCTCGACGATATCGCCACCATCCTCGATGATGTAGCCGCAATGAGCAAAGTGGCATTGCGCAAGACTGCCGGGGTGCTCGGCGACGATCTGGCGGTCAATGCGGAGCAGGTGACCGGGGTCCGCGCCGACCGTGAGCTGGCGGTGGTCTGGGCGGTGGCCAAGGGGTCCTTCAGGAACAAGCTGATCCTGGTGCCGACGGCGCTGTTGGTGTCGGTGTTTGCTCCCGTGCTCATTCCTCCGGTCCTGATGCTCGGCGGGCTGTTCCTGTGCTACGAGGGTTTTGAAAAGGTAGCCCACAGCCTGCTGGACTCGGGCGAGGACAAGGCCGCACACCGGGTCAAGCTGCGGGCGCAACTGGCCGACCCGGCCGTGGACCTGGTAAAGGTGGAGCAGCGCAAGATACGGGGCGCGGTGCGCACAGACTTCATCCTGTCTGCGGAAATCATCGTCATTACCCTGGGCACCGTGGTCGATGCCGCCCTGGGCACCAAGATTGCGGTCGTTGCCGGCATCGCCCTGCTGATCACCGTGGGTGTCTACGGCCTGGTTGCGGTGATCGTGAAGCTGGATGATATGGGTCTGCACCTGGCGGAATACGAGGGCGATGGTCCTGCTGCGGGTGGGCGGCGGGCCCTGGGTCGCGGCCTGTTGCTGTTTGCGCCGCGGCTGATGAAAACGCTGGCGGTCGTCGGTACCCTGGCGATGTTCATGGTAGGTGGAGGCATCCTCGTTCACGGCCTGGCGCCGGTCGATGGCGCGATCAAGGCCCTGACCGCGGGCGGAGCAGGCCTGCCGGTGCTGGGGCCGGTGCTTGAGCTGCTGGCCCCGACCTTCCTGGCGGCGGCGTTCGGGGTTGTAGCCGGGGCTGTGGTTATGGGCCTGATCGCCGGCGTCAGTCGCCTGCGCAGGGTCCGCGGTACCGGGGGCTGATCTCCGGCGGGCGGCTTAAGGTTTCTCTAAGAATGGGGCGTTAGAGTCGTTACCATCAACCGCCACCCGAGGCACGATGGTGAAACCCGCGACGATCGAGATCCAGAGCTGCAGCGAGGCCCCCGGTCCGCTTCCCCAGGCCATGGCCGGTGCCGGGCTGCCACTGGTCGATGCCTGCCCCGAATTCCATCCGCGGCGCGAACGGCTGGAGCAGTACATCGCATCGGTGTTCCAGGCGGCCTGGGATGCGCGCGTGCTGGGTTTCCTGCCCCTGCTCTGCAGTCTGCAGCAAGGCGAGCATTTCTCGGCCGCTCTCGGCCTGCGCAGCGCCAATCACGGTCCCCTGTTTTGCGAACAATACCTGGACCGCCCGGCACTGGAGGAGGTCGCTGCCCTGCACGGAGTCCACTGCTCGCCCGGTAATCTGATGGAGCTGGGCAACCTCGCTGCCTCGCATCCTGGCCAGGGAGCCCTGCTGTACCTGCTGGTTACCGCCGCGATCCACGACGCGGGCATTCGCTACCTGATTTTCGCCGCCAACCGCGCCGTGCGGCTCTCCATTCGTCGCACTGGTTTTACCCCGCTCACCGTCGGCCCCGCCAGGCCGGAGCGCCTGGGCCCGGCGGCGGCCTCCTGGGGCCGCTATTACGAGGGTGACCCCAGGGTCATGGTGGGGGATATGGCGCTGACCAGGCAGCAGGTGCTGGCGAAACCGGCCCTGGCGGCGACCCTGCACCAATACCACTCCTCCGTCGCCGTGCTGGCCAGTGCAATCCGCGAGCACTGCGCATGAACTCCCTGCTGCTGGCGCTGGCAGAGCGCGCTCGGCAAAGCCCCGGGGACACCGTGCTCACCGATGGCACCAGCTGCACAACGGCTGCGCAGCTGGTGGATGACATCGCGATGCTCGGCGCCCATCTGGCTGCACTGGGTATCCAGCGCCTGGCCCTCTTCGCCGACAATTCCCCTGACTGGGTGCGCCTGGATCTTGCCGCCCAGAGCCGCGGCATCTGCCTGGTGCCGGTGCCCACGTTCTTCAGTTCCGCCCAGCGCGAGCATATTTTGCGGGCGGCGGGAGTAGAAGCGGTCGCCAGCGATGTTCGCCTGCGCGACCTGCTGGGCTTGCCGGCCGGCCCCGGTGATGCGCTGCCCCGGTGCCCGGGGCTGCTGTTGGACCGGCTGCCTGCCGGCGCGGGCGGGCTGATCCCGGCGGGCACCGCCAAGATCACGTTCACCTCCGGCTCCACCGGCACTCCCAAGGGCGTCTGCCTGTCCACTGCGCAGTGTCTGAGTGTTGCTACCGCCCTGGTCGGTGCCGTCGGTCTGCGGGCGCCGCGACACCTGTCGCTACTGCCCTTGAGCACGCTGCTGGAGAATATTGCCGGTGTCTATATGCCCCTGCTCGCTGGCGGGCAGGTTGTACTGCCGCCACCGGCGGAAACCGGGCTTGCCGGCAGCTCCGGTATTGATCCGCAGCGCTTGCTGCATGCCCTCGCACATTGGCAGCCGCAGACGCTGATCCTGATACCGCAGTTCCTTGCGCTTTTCGACCAGGCACTGCAGGCAGGATGGCGCGCGCCCGCCAGCCTGCGATTCTGCGCAGTGGGCGGTGCCCGGGTGGCACCGGCGCTGTTGCAGCGAGTACGCGAGGGTGGGCTGCCGGTGTTCGAGGGTTACGGTCTGTCCGAGAGCGCCTCGGTAGTAAGCCTCAACACCCCCGGGATGGATCGTCCCGGCACCAGCGGCCAGGTGCTGCCTCACGTGCGGGTAACGGAACGCGAGGGCGAGCTGTGGGTCGAAGGTAATCGTTTCCTGGGGTATCTGGATGACCCGGTGAGCTGGCAGTCCGGGCCCGTCGCCACCGGTGACCTGGGCAGCGTCGACGCCGATGGTTTTCTCACTGTCTCCGGTCGGCGCAAGCACCTGTTGATCAGTAGTTTCGGCCGCAATATTTCCCCGGAGTGGGTGGAAAGCGAGTTGCTGGCTGACGGAATACTGCGGCAGGCGGTGGTGCTGGGAGACGATCGCCCCTGGTGCGTCGCCCTGGTGTACCCGGCGGATGCCGGCTGCAGCGACGCGGCGATCGCAGCGACCATTGCCGCAGCCAACGAACACCTGCCCGACTACGCCCGGGTGGGCGACTGGATCCGGCTTGCGCACCCGCTGGCGAGCAATGATTTACTGACCGCGAACGGGCGTCCCCGTCGCGCGCAGATAGCGGCGCATTTTGCTGCCGCCGTGGAACTGTGTTATTCCCCACTGAAGGAGTCTCAAGCCATATGACTACCCCAGCCACCGGTTTTTTCCGGCAACTGCAAGACAGTACCCGGACCGAACGCGAGGCCCTGCTCAGCACCAGTCTGGTACAGGACGCGCTCGCCGGGCGGGTCGATCGCGAGCGCTATGTGGCGTTTCTGGTGCAGGCCTATCACCATGTCAGGCACACGGTGCCCCTGCTGATGGCAGCCGGTGCCCGCATGCCCGGAGACAAGGAATGGCTGCGCACCGCGCTGGCCGAGTATATCGAGGAGGAGCTCGGGCACCAGGAGTGGATTCTCAGCGACATCGCCGCCTGTGGCTATGATGCGGACAGGGCGCGCAACAGTACCCCCAACCGGGAAACCGAGCTGATGGTGGCCTATGCCTACCACATTATTGATCGGGTCAATCCGGTGGGATTTTTTGGCATGGTGCATGTGCTGGAAGGCACCTCGATCACGGTGGCAGACAGCGCAGCCGAGGCCATCGCCTCTGCTACCGGCCTGCCGCGGCAGGCGTTTGGCTACCTGCGTTCGCACGGGGCACTGGATATCGAGCATGTGCAGTTTTTCGAGAACCTGATGAACCGTATCGAATGCCCGGAGGACCAGCGCCAGATACTGCACTGCGCGCGCCAGTTCTATCACCTGTACGCCGATGTCTATCGCAGTGTCAGTGCCGAGCAGGCACTGCAGCTGGCGGCCTAGGACTTGCCTGTGGACCTTGCGGGCAAGCGGATTGTTCTCACCGGGGCTGCGGGAGGCATTGGCCAGGCCTTCGCAAGTGCGCTGGCGGGTGCCGGCGCCCAGCTGTTACTGGTGTCACGCAGTGAAGGCGCCCTGCAGGCCCTGCGCGGCCGCCTGCCCGGAACCGGGCACGAGGTGCTGGCAGCGGACCTCGCCACCGCCGAGGGCCGCGCTGCCCTGGTCACCGCGGCCGGAGCGGCAATCGACGGCCTGATCAACAATGCCGGCGTCAGTCACTTCGGGTTGCTGGCCAGCCACAGCGAAGCCGAGCTGCGACAGACGCTGGAGCTGAACCTGCTGCTGCCTATGCTGCTGGTGCGCGACCTGCTCCCGGTTCTCAAGACCCGCGGCGGCACGATCGTGAATGTGGGTTCCGCATTTGGCAGTATCGGTTTTCCGGGGTACACCAGCTACGGTGCCAGCAAGTTCGGCCTCCGTGGATTCACCGAGGCCCTGCGACGCGAGCTGGCGGACAGCGGCGTCAGGGTCCAGTATCTGGCCCCGCGGGCTACGGACACCGCAATGAACAGCGCGGAGGTGCAGGCGATGAACCGTGAGCTGGGGAACGCCATGGATCCCCCGGAGCGCGTCGCCAGGGAGCTTATGTCCCTGCTGGCAACGAACCGCGGGGTGCGCGCTGTCGGCTGGCCCGAGCGTTTCTTCATCAAGCTCAACAGCATCTTTCCGGGCCTGGTCGATCGTGCGCTGCTGCGTCAGCTGCCGGTGGTTCGGCGCTACGCGCTGGCGGCCGCCAGCAGGCACGAGTAAACTCTGGGCATGCGTATTCTGCTGGTTGAAGATGACAGCTCTCTCGCGGCGGGCCTGCAGGCGGCCCTGAGCCGGGAGGGGTTTGCCGTCAATCATGTGGGCTCTGGCAGGCAGGCACTGGCCGCAGTGCGCGCGGAGCAGCCGGACATGGTGGTGCTGGATCTGGGCCTGCCGGATATGGACGGATTGCAGGTATTGTCGCAGCTGCGCGAAAGCAACCGCGGCCTGCCGGTGCTGCTGCTGACGGCCCGCGACGGCGCCGAGGACAAGGTAAAAGGCCTGGACCGTGGCGCCGACGACTACCTGGCCAAACCCTTTGATATGAAGGAACTGGCCGCCCGCCTGCGGGTGATTGAGCGGCGTCTGTCGGCCACCGCATCCACCAGTCGACTCCATGTCGGCAGCGTCGAACTGGATACCGCGGCCCACTCGGTTTCCGTGGCCGAGACGCCGCTGGAGCTGCCGCGGCGGGAGTACATGCTGCTGAAGGCGCTGATGGAGAGTACCGGCAAGGTACTTACCCGGGAGGCGCTGGAGAGCAGGCTTTACAGCTGGGGTGAGGAGGTGAGCAGCAACGCCTTGGAAGTGCATATTCACCACCTGCGGAAAAAACTGCCTGAGGAGTTCATCAAGACCGTGCGGGGAATAGGCTACACTGTGCCTCGACGATGAAGTCCATACGTACCTCGCTGGTCATCATGCTGGTGGCCGCGTTCACCCTGGTATCGTTTCTGGCGGCTCTCAATGGCTATCGCGCCAGCATGGAGAAGGCCGAGGAGTTGCTCGATGCCCAGCTGCGCTATGCCAGCGATATCCTCACCAGCGTTGATCCCGGCTCCAGCGCCGGGCCCGGCAGCGTCAACGGCGCCGAAGGTTTTGTGTTCCAGATCTGGGATGGGACAGATCTGCTGCTGCGTTCCGCCAGCGCCCCGTCCCGCCCCCTGACCCCGTTCACTGCCGGCTACCGTTATGTCAATTTTGCCGGCTACCGCTGGCGAACTCTCACCGTAGCCAGCGGCGAGCAGCGCTGGAGCATGGTTGCCGAGCGCGCCGATGTGCGCCATCTGCTGGCGGAAAGCGTGGTCCTGGAGTCGGTTACGCCACTGCTGTTGTGGCTGCCAGTGGCTGCGCTGCTGATCTGGGTGGTCGTGGGCTGGGGCCTGGCGCCGCTGCGGGATTTGAGCCGGCAGATCAACCGCAAGGCCAGTGACGATCTCGCGCCGCTGCAGTATGCACAACCTCCGGCAGAGCTGCGCCAGGTTATCGAATCCACCAACGGCCTGCTGCTGCGCCTGGCAGCCGCCCTGCAGCGGGAGAAACATTTCGCTTCCCACGCCGCCCACGAACTGCGCACACCCATCAGCGCGCTGAAGATCCACCTCCACAATCTGGAGGGGGAAATCGGGCCGGGCAGCAGCGCCCTGGCCCACGCCAACGCCGGGGTGGAGCGCATGCAGCACCTGGTGGAACAATTGCTGGATCTGGCCCGTACCCAGCCCGAGCTGATCAAGGCCAACTTCCACACTATGGACCTGCACGCACTGGCACAGCGGGTGACGGCGAACTGCTGGCCTGAATTCGAGGCTCGCGGGCAGTCACTGTCGCTGACGGGTGAAGGGGTGCTCATGCAGGGTGACGAGGCGATGCTGGAGATTCTGCTGCGCAACCTGCTGGACAATGCCCGCAAGTACACCCCTGCCGGCGGCGAAATCGCGGTCTTTGCCGGCCAGCGCGAGGGCAGGGTGGTGCTTGAGGTCGCTGACAGCGGGCCGGGAATACCGGAAGCCGAGCGCGAGCGCGTGTTCGAGCGGTTCTACCGGGTGGGGGAACGGTTGCAGGACGGTGTCGCGGGGGCCGGTCTGGGCCTGGCGATTGTGCAGCACATCATGCAGCTGCACGGCGCACACATCAGCCTGGGTGCCAGCCCTCTGGGTAGCGGGCTGGCAGTCACTGTGACGTTTGCCGGCGGGTCCCGGGCAAATGCGTAGCCCCGGGCGTCTGGCGCTGCTGCTGGCCCTTGCCATGGCCTGCCTGCCCGCGCTGGCAAAGACGCCGGTGTTCGAACTGGAGATCCGCGATCACCTGTTCCAGCCCGAGGAAATCCGCATTCCCGCCAACACCAAGATAAAACTGGTGGTCTACAACCGCGACCCGACGCCGGAGGAGTTCGAGAGCTACGAGCTGAACCGGGAGAAGGTGATCATGGGCGGCCGCAAGGCCAACATTTTTATCGGCCCGCTGGCGCCGGGGGTGTATCCGTTTTTCGGCGAATTCAACCCGCGCACTGCCCAGGGGCGGGTGGTGGTCGAGTGAGGAGGCGACATGTTGCTTAACTCTGTCGTTCTCGTGCTGCGGGAGGTGCTCGAGGCCGCAGTGCTGGTCAGCGTTCTGCTCGCGCTCGCACACAATGTACGCCTGCGCAGGCACTGGCTCTGGTGGGCACTGTTGTTGTCGGTGGTCTGCGTGATGGTCTATTCCAGGTCACTCGGGACCCTGACCGAGGCGCTGGATGGAGCCGGTCAGGAAGTGACCAACGCCAGCCTGCAGGGTGCTGTGTTTCTGCTGGTGCTGCCCATTCTGTGCCTGTGCGTGGCGTTTCCGCAGTCCGGCCACCGGCGGCTGCTGGGGGCGTTGATGGGTCTCGCGGTGACTTTTGCCATTGTTCGCGAATGTGCCGAGATCCAGATCTATGTGCAGGCCTTTAGCGCTGCGAGCGACCAGGCCAGGGCGGTGTGGGCCGGTAGCGCACTCGGCGCTGGTATAGGGCTGAGCGCCGGGGTTCTGGTCTACGCCGGGCTGCTGGCGCTGGCCCCGGTCGCATCGCGCCGTGTGTGTCTGGTGGCGCTGGGTCTGATAGGCGCAGGCATGGTCATGCAGGGCACGATGCTGTTGGAGCAGGTCGACTGGCTGCCCCAGGAAGCACCGCTGTGGGACAGCTCGGGACTCGTCAGTGAGCAGTCCTTCATCGGCGAATTGTTGTACGCAGTGCTGGGCTACGAGGCGACCCCGGGTGTGTTGCAGGTCACCCTGTACGGCGCCAGCCTGGTGCTGGCCGTTGCCGCCGCAGCGGCCGGCCGTAAATGGAGAATATCCCGTGAAACAACTGTCTAGAGCGACACCGGCTGTCGCATGGCTGGGCCTGCTGTGGTCCTTGCCGTTGCCAGGGTATGCCGATGGCAGCGTTATCGACAAGATTTATCATCCCTACGTCGAGCAGCTTGAGTGGGAGCTGGAGTGGCGCGCGGTACAGCAGCGCGATGATCCGGTTACCGGTGAGGCGCGGTATGAGACCCACAAGCTGGGCCTTGGCAGGGCCGTGGCGGAGTATGTTTTTGCGGAGCTCTACGTGATTGGCGAGGCCAGCGCGGAGCGCAGCCTGCAGGTGCAGGCCTGGGAAGCGGAAGTTTTGTGGCAGATGTCGGAGCAGGGGGAGTACCTGCTGGATTACGCCCTGCTGTTTGAACTGGAGCGGTCACGTGACTACGACATCTGGGAGTACTCGACCACACTGCTGCTGGAGCGGGAGCTGGGGCGATTCAGCGCTACCGCCAACCTCGGCCTCGGCTACGAGTGGGGCGACGATATCGCCGATGAGCTGGAGACCACGGTGGCGCTGCAGGCGCGCTACCGGCACTCACCGGGACTGGAGCCCGCTGTGGAGCTGTACCTCGGCGAGGACACCCGGGCACTGGGCCCGGTTCTGCTGGGGATGGCCCGCATCGGGCCGCGGCAGGCCTTGCGCTGGGAAGCCGGCGTCGTCTGGGGCCTGGATCAGGCCACCTCGGATTACAGCTTTCGCGCGGTACTGGAGTACGAGTTCTGACGCCGGGTCCAGCGCTCAGAAAGAGGAGCCGGGCTGCTGCAGGAATTCGGTTTCCTCGGCACTGGACGCGCGCCCGAGAACGCCATTGCGGTGCGGGAAGCGGCCAAAGCGGGCAATGACGACCCGGTGGCGCAGGGCAAAGTCGGCAAAGTTACCGAAAGTGTCCCGCTGCTGTTCCGGTACTCCGGCCGCCAGCTGTTGCAACAGGTCGACAGCGCGATCCTGGTGTTCCAGATTCTCGGAGTGCTCCAGTGGCAGGTAGCAGAACACGCGCTGGATGGGTCGCAGCTGCAGGTCCAGGCCGCGCTCGATACCGTCCAGGCACAGGGTGCGGGCAGCGGGGTCAAAAGCAAAGGCACGGGGAGTGCCGCGGTAGATATTGCGCGGGAACTGGTCGCAGAGGATGATCAGCGCCAGCCAGCCGCGGGCGGAGCTGCGCCAGTGGTCCAGTTTGCCGGCCCCGGCCGCGATGACTTCAGGCTCGAACCGGGCGCGAATGTCCGAATCGGCTGCCTCACTTTTACTCCACCACAGCTTGCCCTGACGCTGCGCGACGACAGCATCGTCGCCTTCGTCGCCAAACCAGTACTCGAGAATGGTATCGATGCGGTTCATCGCCGCAGTCCTTGGGTGCGCTCGATACGAATGTCGTGCACAGTCTGGGTCACCGGGGCGCCGAACTGGTTGAAGATGGCGACATCGGTGGCGTCGCGTCCATAGCCCACGACTATATAACCCTGCTCGCGCTTGGCCTGGGTGGCATCAAAGGTGTACCAGCGGCCATCGATATAGGCCTCAAACCAGGCGTGCATATCCATGGGCTCCAGGTTGTACAGATAACCTACCACCATGCGGGCGGGAATGCTGAGGCTGCGGCACAGGGCAATACCAAGATGAGAAAGGTCGCGGCAGACCCCGGACTGGCGCAGGTTGACTTCGACCGCGGATTCCGGGTACTCGCTGCTGCCCGGCAGATAGCGAATCGTTCGCCGCAGCCAGTCCTCGATTGCGGCGACCTGGTCGTAGCCCAGCAGCTGTCCCGCCGTGATTTCGCTGGCCATGTTGTAGAAGCGATCTGATTCACAGTAGCGGCTGGGCAGGATAAAGCTGAGCACGGAGTCCGGCAGGTCCTGCACCAGCACGCAGGGAGCGCCGGGAGCGACATCGATTTTGTCCTGGGTCAGGACATCCGCCGCGGTGTGGATACTGAATTCTCCCGGTGGGGCGATCAGGCGCTGGCAGTAGTTGCCGTAGCCATCGGTGAATTCCGAGACCGGCACGCTGGGGCTGATATGGTACTCCTCCCGGGCGACCCATTGCTGGGGGCCGCGACGGGGCCTCAGCATCAGCATGAAAGGGGTGGGTTCGAGGATCTCGAAGGAGAGATCACAGCTGGTGTGGAACCACATTCCGGGAGTCCGCCGCGTCAGGAGCCAAAGCGGCACTGTACCAAATCAGCCTTTTGTTTACGCGCTGTTTCTCGGCTGCTGCGGCAATGGTCGGGTCAAGCGCATCAGCTGCCCCCGTACAGCGGGGCGGCCACCGCGTCGAGGTAGTCACCGTAGCCGGCGGCTTCCATATCCTCCAGCGGGATAAACCGCATGGCCGCCGAGTTCATGCAATAGCGCAGGCCGGTGGGTGCCGGGCCGTCATTGAATACATGTCCAAGATGTGAATCTGCGTGGCGGCTGCGTATCTCTGTGCGGGTCATGAAGAACTTGCGGTCGGTTTTCTCCACCACCATGCTCTTGTCGATCGGACGGGTGAAGCTGGGCCAGCCGGTGCCGGAATCAAATTTGTCCCGGGAGGAAAACAGCGGCTCTCCGGAAACGATGTCAACGTAGATGCCATCGCGTTTTTCGTCCCAGTAGGGGTTGTTGAACGGTCGCTCGGTGCCGTCCCGGCGGGCGACCTTGAACTGTTCGTCGCTCAACTGGTTTTTCAGCGTGGCGTCGTCCGGGCGCTGGAAGGTGGCGGGATCAAAGCCCTTGCCGGCCGCATCCGGGGTAGAACCTGGCGTGATCATGGCGTTGTGCTCCGGAGTAAAGCGGGTGAAATCAATGTTGCGGTCGTCGCCCCAGACACTGTCGATAAACTGGTAGCGGCCTGAATTGAAGGTGTAGACCTTGTAGCGCAGCGGGTTTTTCTTGTAGTAGTCCTGATGGTATTCCTCCGCGTCATGGAAAGAGGCCAGGGCGGTAATTTCAATAACCACTGGCTTTTCGTAGCGACCAGTGGCAGCGAGGGCCGCCTTGGAGGCTTCGGCGACCTGCCTCTGCTGCTCATTGTGGTAGAAAATCGCCGGCCGGTACTGGCGGCCGCGATCGACAAACTGGCCCCCCGCATCGGTTGGGTCCATGAAGCGCCAGAAGCCCTCCAGCAGGCCCTCATAGCTGATCTGCTGCGGGTCGTAGTACACCTGCACGGCTTCGGTGTGCCCTGTCTGGCCTGAGGCCACCTGCTTGTAGCTCGGGCTGCTTTCGCTGCCACCGCTATAGCCGGATACCGCTTCCACCACACCGGGTATTTTCTCGAAACCCTGCTCCACACACCAGAAACAGCCGCCGGCAAAAGTCGCCACGGCCAGCCCGGGCGTGGATGGTGCGTAGCGTGAGTTGGCCTGCGCCGGGCCGATCTCTGCCGCGAGCCAGAGTGTGAGTGCCAGGGTGGAAAGCACTGATGTCAGCGTGCGTCCGGTCATCAAAGTTGTCTCCTTGGAATACGGTTCTTCTACGTGAATGCGGGCTCAGTGGATTTTTTGACAGTGGCGGAAGCCCGGAGTTCGGTCGTACCATGACAACACCTGGCTCGGGCTGGTGCCAACCACCGGCTCGCGAAACAAGAGGAGTTCAGCGTGACGATAGCCGCGCACAACCTGCCCGCCAGCATGCGCGCCATGGTGCTGGAACAACCCGGCTCGGCGCTGGTCCTGCGCGATCTGCCATTACCGGTACTGGAGGATGAGGGGCAGGTCCTGCTGCGGGTGCGGGCCTGCGGCGTCTGCCGCACTGACCTGCACCTGGTCGATGGCGAGCTGCCCGACCCGCTGCTGCCGGTGATTCCCGGCCACCAGATCGTGGGCGAGGTGGTGGCGGCACCCGGTGTGAGCAGTTTCCGGCGGGGCGACCGGGTGGGCGTGCCGTGGCTGGGTTTTACCGACGGCAGCTGTCGCTACTGCCAGCGCGGCCAGGAAAACCTGTGTCCCGAGGCGCGTTTCACTGGCTACACCCTGGATGGAGGCTATGCTGAGTACGTGCGCGCGGACGCCCGCTACTGCTTTCCTCTGCCGCAGGCGGCGTCGGATCTGTCCCTGGCGCCCCTGCTCTGTGCCGGGCTTATCGGTTACCGCACCTGGCGCCTGGCAGGTGGCAGTCGTCCGCAACGTATCGGTATTTACGGCTTTGGCGCCGCCGCCCATATCATCACCCAGGTCGCCGTGCATCACGGCCAGGAGGTTTACGCTTTCACCCGGGAGGGTGACGGCGAGGCACAGGCGCTCGCGCTGCGGCTCGGCGCGGTGTGGGCCGGTGCCAGCAGCTCTCCGCCGCCCGAAGTACTGGACGTCGCACTGGTGTTTGCGCCCACGGGCGAACTGATGGTTACCGCCCTGGAGCATGTCGATCGCGGAGGCACCGTAGTGAGTGGCGGGATCCACATGAGTGATATCCCGTCCTTCCCCTACAGCCTGCTCTGGCAGGAGCGCAGCCTGACCTCCGTCGCCAACCTGACCCGGGCGGATGGAGAGGAATTCCTGGCGCTGGCGGCCGCCATTCCGGTGCGCACGGAAGTGACGACCTACGCACTTGAGGACGCGAACCAGGCGCTGGCGGACCTGCGCCACGGCGCGTTCACCGGCGCCGCGGTACTGCTGGTCTAGGGGCTATTTCAGCAGGGATCCCAGCAGGCCGCGAAACAGTTTCCGGCCCAGGCTGCTGCCGGCTGCGGAGCCCAGGCTGCGCACCATGCTCTTGACGAGAGCTTCGCTGGTACTCTGGCGGCTGCTGCTGCGCTTTTTCCCGGTGCCGGCCCGGGTCGCCAGTGCTTCCTTCTCTTCCGCGGCCTGGCGCGCAGCCGTGCGCTCGAGCAGGATTTCGTGTGCTGACCTGGGGTCCACTGGGTCCTTGTACAGGCGCTGGTTGGGGTCGTGGGCGAGAATCGCTGTGCGCTCTGCCGCAGTTGCCGGTCCCATCCGGGAACCGGGCGGTCGCACCAGCACCCGTTGCACCGGGGAGGGAATGCCCTTGGCCTGCAGGGTGGAAACCAGCGCCTCGCCCACGCCGAGTTCGGTAATCGCGGTTTCGGTATCCAGTTCGGGGTTCTCGCGGAAGGACTGCGCCGCGACGCGCACCGCCTTCTGTTCCTTTGGTGTGTAAGCGCGGAGGGCATGCTGGATCCGGTTGCCGAGCTGGGCCAGAACTGCGTCGGGTATGTCACTCGGGCTCTGGCTGATGAAATAGACGCCGACGCCTTTGGAACGAATCAGGCGCACCACCTGCTCGATTTTCTCCAGCAGCGCCTTGGGCACGTCGCGGAACAGCAGGTGAGCCTCGTCAAAGAAGAACACCAGTACCGGCTGCTCGGGGTCACCCAGCTCCGGCAGTTCCTCGAACAGCTCCGACAACAGCCACAGCAGGAACGTGGAATAAACCCGCGGATTTTGTATCAGGGTGTCCGCTGCCAGCAGATTGATCACGCCGCGGCCGTCGCGGGTAGTCTGCATGAAGTCTTTCAATTCCAGCGAGGGTTCGCCGAAAAACACCCGGCCTCCCTCGCGCTCCAGCATCAGCAGGCGCCTGAGGATGGCGTTTACCGACGCCTTGGCGACGCCAAACCCCGGGCCCAGCTCGGCACTGTGTTCTCCGAGGTATTCGAGCGTGCTGCGCAGGTCCGCGAGGTCCACCAGCAGCAGGCCCTCGTTGTCGGCAAATTCAAACACCACGGTCATGACGCCTTCCTGGGTGTCGTTCAGGTCCAGCAGGCGCGACAGGAGCTGCGGCCCCATTTCGGTGACAGTGGTGCGCACTGGCGTGCCGAGCTTGCCAAACAGGTCCCAGAAGGCGACTGGATAGCCGCGCTGCTGGTAGTTCTCCATCCCGATAAACTGCACCCGTTCGTCGATCTTGGGATGTGGTTTGCCAGCCTGGCTTATCCCGGAAATGTCGCCTTTTACGTCGGCCATGAAGACCGGCACGCCGAGGTCGGAGAAGCCTTCCGCCAGGCATTGCAGGGTGACCGTCTTGCCAGTGCCCGTCGCCCCGGCGATCAGGCCGTGGCGGTTGGCGTAGCGAGGAATGAGGCCGACCTGGCCGGCGGCGTTGCCGCCGATGAGAATGCTATCTGTCATTGCGTATTTGCTATCCCTGTTTGGGTTTCCTGGTCGCCAGCTTCGGTTTGACGGCGGGGGTGGTTTTTTTCCGTGTGCTGCGGACTTTCGTGGTGGCTTTCCTTGCGGTTTTCGCCCCGGTCCTGGCCTGCGCTGCGGTTTTTTTCTTGCCTGTCCGCTTTGCAGTGCTGGCGCGGCCCGCTTTTGCGGGAGCCGCGGCCCGGCGATGGCTGCCAGTCGCGGTCGCTGCCACGCTGGGCAGCCCCGCCAGCTCCTCAAGCTCCCGCAGGGCCTCCTCCAGGTAGTCGATGATACGCTGTACCTGGGGTACCGAGCGGCGGCAGGCAACGATGCCAAAATCCAGCTGCTTGCGGTAGCTGACCAGGGTGATGTTCATGGCGAAGCCATCGAAAACGATCGACGCCGGATACATGCCCTCCAGACTTGCCCCGTTCCAGTACAGTTGCTCCCGGGGCCCGGGGACATTGGAGATCACCGTGCTGAAAGCAGGGAACTGGCCCGCCAGCCCCAGGATCGAGCTGAGCAGGGCGGGAACCTGGGTCACCTGCATGAACAGGCTGGCCTCGCGGCCGGTCATGCCCCTGAGCAGGTCCTTGCCCGCAGCCATGGAGGCCCGGATCTTGCGCAGGCGCTGTTCAGGGTCTGCGACATCGGTTGCCAGGTCGGCGGTAATGAAGCCCACGGCGTTGGACGAATCCAGGTCGGACGCTTCGCGCAGGGACACCGGCGCCATGGCCTTGAGGGAGTGGGCGGGGCGCTCATTCTGGCTTGCCAGATAGCGGCGCAGTGCCCCTGAGCACATCGCCAGTACAATGTCATTTACCGTGGCCCCGGTGGCCTTGCATACTCCTCGCACGCGCTCGAACTCGAAGGACTGGGCGACAAAACGGCGGGAACCGGTGACGCTGGTGTTGATGGATGTGCGCGGTACCTGGTGCCAGGGGACCGACAGGCTGCCGCTGCGACCAAAAAAAGCCCCGCCGAACTGACGGAAGGCGCTGACCAGGTTGGCAGTCGTGTCGTATTGCTGGCGCAAGGCTTCCATCACATTCTTGAGTTCCCTGCCCCGGGGCTGCACCCGCGGGTGCTGGTCGCCCAGCAGTTTTTTCTTGTAGGTCTCGTAGGCGACGAAGGAAAGGGGCGAATGCCGGGTCCTGTCCTGCGGACCCCGGGAGTACATGGCGTTGACCATATGCATTGCCGAGGCACCGTCAACTGCTGCGTGGTGCATCTTGCTGTACAGTGCAAACTGGTTGTTTTGCAGGCCCTCGATCAGGTGGATTTCCCACAGCGGGCGACTGCGATCGAGCAGTGTGCTGTGCAGGCGCGATACCAGCATGAACAGCTCGCGGTAGCGGCCGGGCTGCGGCAGGGCAGAGTGGCGGACGTGGTAGTCGATGTCGAGATCCGCGTCTTCTTCCCAATACAGTCGCAGCGGTCCGGCTCGCCCCGTGGTTACGTATTCGCCAAAGGGCCGCCGGTAGTCTTCCTGGATCCGCAGTACTTCCAGTGCCTCCTGCAAAAACTGGCGCTGGTTAACGCCTTCGGGGAAGTTGAACAGATGCAATCCCCCGACATGCATGGGGGTCTCGCGCTTCTCCATCATCAGGAAGCCGGCATCGGCAAGGCTGATTGCACGCATTATCTTCTGGCCCTGTTATCGTGTGCTCAGTGCAACAATAGACTCTCTGGACGCGCGGGGGAAGCCCCGGTACGTCTCCGCTACAGCCAGCGGATTTTCCGGAACAGGGCCAGCATGCCAACGGCCAGGGTGAGCATGACGCCCAGCACGGCAAAGTAGCCGTAATGCCAGCCCAGCTCCGGCATGTGCTGGAAATTCATGCCGTAGAGGCCGGCGATGAAGCTGAGCGGGATGAACACTGCAGTAATGATGGTCAGGATCTTGATGGTGTTGTTCAGGTGGTGAGAGGTGATGGAAATGTGGCTCTCCACCAGATCGCCGCAGATCTCGTAGTACATGTGACACAGGCTGTGCAGCCGTTCGCAGCGGTCGAAAAGGTCCCTGCGGACGTGGTGTGTCTTGTCCTTGCCGGAGCCCAGGTGAACAGTGCCCCCGTGCAGGATCTGCTCCGCCAGCGCCCGGTGATAGCTGAATATGCGGTGCAGCTTGCGCAGTCTCGAGCGGTAGACCACCAGTTCCCTCATCACGGTATCGGTCTCATCGGCGAGCAGCGCGTCCTCCAGCCCCGCCAGGGTATCTTCGAACTCCATGAGCTTGTCGAGATAGCGGCCGCCGACATAGTGCAGGATGCGCATGGCCAGGATATTCGGCGTCTTCAGCAGCAGCTGCTGCTCCTCCTGGTCCCAGAAATGCTGCACGCTGACTGCGTGCCCGGGATGCGCGGTGATCAGCAGCCGTTCGCTCACCCACATTCCCACCGGCATGGGATGCAGGTTCAGGTCCTCATCCATCCTGCTCATGCCGCGAAACAGGATAAAAGTATCGTGATCAAACTCCTCGACCTTGGGGGGATGGCGCACCCTTGAACAGTCGCTGATGGCCAGCGGGTCACATTTCAGCGACAGTAGCAGGGCCTGAATATCTGCCGTCAGTTCCCCCTCAATATCCAGCCATAGTATGCTATCGCCCTGTTCACGCCACTGCTCTATCAGGCCTTGATCGCCGTACTGGTACTGGCCCTGCGCCGAGAGTAATCTGGTCTTCATCATCCGCTGCTATCTCCCCCGGGGAACGTGTCAATGGAACAGCTTAACCGAATCCTGCAAGTGCCTCTAATCGTTTTCGGGGAGGTCAGCATCAGTCTGGCGCAGATTCTCACGGTGCTGGCCTTCGTCGTGTTCGGGGTGATGCTGGTCATGTGGTCGGGCAGTTTTTTGCGGCGCCGGCTGAGCAAGCGCGGCGTCGATGTCAATGTGATTCAGCTGGTGTCGCGGGCCTGGCTGATCCTGGGCATGGTGATTGTCGCCATCTCCACCCTGGACCTGTTGAGCGTGCCCCTGGCCGCGTTCGCCTTCGTCTCCGGGGCGGTGGCGATCGGCTTCGGCTTCGGGGCCCAGAATATCATCAACAACTTTATCAGCGGCTGGATCCTGATGTGGGAGCGGCCGATCAAGATCGGTGATTTCCTGGAGCTGGGGGAGGTGCGAGGTACCGTCGAGTCAATCAACACCCGCTCCACCCGCATCCGCCGGGTGGACGGCGTACACCTGCTGATTCCCAACAGCCAGCTGCTGGAGACAACGGTCACCAACTGGACCCTGGAGGACGATCTGGTCCGCACATCCATCCGCGTCGGGGTCGCTTACGGCTCTGACGTTCGCCAGGTCGAGAAACTGTTGTACCAGGCCGCCAACGAACACCCGGATGTGTTGGAGACCCCTGCCAAGCTGGTGCTGTTCGACAATTTCGGCGACAGCTCGCTGGAGTTCGAACTCAATCTCTGGATTCATTCGACAGCGGAGCGCGGTCTCAGGATGATTCGCAGCGACCTGCGCTTTCGCATTGACGAACTGTTCCGGGAGCAGGGGATCGTGATCTCGTTCCCGCAGCGGGATGTGCACCTCGATGGGCAGCTGCGCCTTGTGCGGGAAGCGCGGACTAGCGGCGGTCAATCAGACTGATCGCCCCGCGCACCTGGCCCGGACTGTAGCCGGTGGCGCTATCTTCCGGATAGTACTCCGCGAGGGCTTTCTTCACCGGTTCCGCCAGCTCCTTGCCGTGGCACAACAGGCAGAGCGGTTCCACGCCCTGGGCCTGCATGTAGCGATACTGCCCATCCACCGTGTCCCCGTAATTCAGGGCCTGGGCCTGAGTGCCCGCGGTCTGTTCAGCGCTGAAACGCTCCAGCACCTCCCGCTCCCAGGAATCTGCCACGGCGCGCTCTGTGTTGCGAGGCTGCAGGCTTACCCTGCGCACCTCCCAGCCGGAACTGGCGCTCAATTCATCCATCAGCGCCGGGGCAATGTTGGCGCATACAGCCGTGGCCTGAGCCGGACCGCCTTCGGCGATGGCCTGCTGCAGCTGGGGCTTGAGTTGCCCCACGAACTGTTGCACCAGGGCTTGTGCCTCTGCCTCGACGGCAGTGGCAGGATCGCCCGCATGCCGTGACTCGGCACAGGCCACAGATGCTGTCATTGCCAACACTAAAACCAATCTCATTTGCATGAAAGTCTCCCGTTCTCCGTATCCTGACAGTATAGCGCCCTGTTTCCCCGCGCCCATGATCTGGCGCATGCTTTCGCGCCGCAAGCGGGCGACAAGTGCACTATACTTCCGGCATGGATCGCAGGAGCCACAGTACGATGACAAGATTCGGGTACAGCTTGTTGCTCATGCTGCTGGTGTTGGCCTGGCCGGCGCGGGCGGCGGTCTGGGTGGTCGATATCGAGGGCGCGATAGGTCCCGCCAGCGCCGATCACCTGCTGCGCTCGCTGGACAAGGCCGTGGACGCCGGCGCCAGTGCCCTGGTGCTGCGTATCGACACCCCGGGCGGCCTGGATACCGCCATGCGCGACATGATCAAGGCGATTCTCGCCTCCCCTGTCCCGGTGATTGCCCACGTCGCTCCCAGCGGCGCCCGCGCGGCCAGCGCTGGTACCTATATCCTGTACGCCAGCCACATAGCCGCCATGGCGCCAGGTACCAACCTCGGTGCCGCCACTCCGGTGCAGATGGGTGGGAGCCCCGGCCTGCCGCAGTTACCCGGTGCGGACGAACCGCAGGATGGCGCCGCTCCGCCGGAGCCTGCCAAGGGCAGTGCCATGGAGCGCAAGATCGTCAATGACGCGGTGGCGTACATACGCAGCCTCGCGCAGCTTCGCGGCCGCAACGGTGACTGGGCGGAACTTGCGGTGCGCGAGGGAGTGAGTCTGTCAGCGCAGGACGCCCTGGAGGCGGGTGTGGTTGACCTTGTGGCGGACAGCACCGAGGCATTGCTCGCGCAGCTGGACGGGCGTGAGGTGAGCGTGGGCGAGGCGACGGTTGCACTGCGCACAGCGGGTGTGCCCGTGATCCAGCAGCCACGGGACTGGCGCAGCGAGTTTCTCTCGGTGATCACCAACCCCAATATCGCCTATGTGCTGCTGCTGGTAGGAATTTACGGGCTGGTGATCGAATTCTACAACCCCGGGATCGGCCTGCCAGGGATCGTCGGTGCCATGAGTCTGCTGATTGCGCTGTACGCATTGCAGATGCTGCCGATCAGCTACGCCGGGATGGGCCTTATCCTGCTCGGCATTGGCCTGATGGTGGCGGAGGCCTTCGCCCCCAGTTTTGGAGTGCTTGGCCTGGGCGGCGTGGCGGCCTTTGTCACCGGCTCGGTGATGCTCATGGATACCACCCTGCCGGCATTCCAGCTGGCCCTGCCGATGATTGTTGCGGTGACTGTGTTCAGCGCCGGGCTGCTGGTATTTGCCCTGGGCATGATCCTGCGGGGGCGCAGGCAGGCCGTGGTTTCCGGCGTCGAGCACCTGCTCGGCACTACAGCGACAGTCAGCCGGGTGAAAGGCGAGGAGGCCTGGATCTGGCTGGACGGCGAGATCTGGCACGCCCGCAGCGACGCTCCGCTGGCGGTCAACGACAAGGTCACGGTGGCGGCGATCGACGGCCTTACCGTCGTGGTACACAAGCAAGCGGTAGCAACCGCAAAGGAGTAAGCGACAATGTTCGAGATGCAAACGTTCGGTGGTGTCATCCTGGTGCTGGTCATCGCCTTGCTGCTGTCCATGTTCCGGGTGCTGCGCGAGTACGAGCGCGGTGTCATTTTCATGCTCGGCCGCTTCTACCGCGTCAAGGGCCCCGGTCTGATCGTGATCATCCCCATCCTGCAACAGATGGTGCGGGTGGACCTGCGCACCCTGGTAATGGATGTGCCGACCCAGGATGTGATTTCCCGGGACAACGTCTCGGTACAGGTCAATGCTGTGATCTATTTCCGCGTGGTCGATCCCGAGCGGGCCATCATTCAGGTGGAGAATTACCTCGAGGCCACCAGCCAGCTGTCCCAGACCACTTTGCGGTCAGTGCTGGGTCAGCATGATCTCGACGACATGCTGGCGGAGCGCGATCGTCTCAACGACGACATCCAGTCGATTCTCGACAAGCAGACCGAGGCCTGGGGAGTAAAGGTCGCCAACGTGGAGATCAAACACGTAGACCTGAACGAGTCCATGGTGCGCGCGATCGCCAAGCAGGCCGAGGCCGAGCGGGAACGGCGCGCCAAGGTCATTCATGCGAACGGTGAAGCGGAGGCAGCGGAGAAACTGGCCGAGGCCGCGAAGATACTCGCCACTGAGGAGTCGGCCATCCAGCTGCGCTATCTGCAGACCCTGGTGGAAATTGCCGGTGACAAGAGCTCCACCATTGTGTTCCCCCTGCCAGTGGATATCATGAAGAAGTTCACCTGAGTATATCTTCCACTTTCCTAACGAGAGACTGTATGCAGTGTATTGAAATAAGCCAGCCTGGAGGTCCGGAGGTGCTGGTTGTGGCCGAGCGTGAGGCACCCCGGGCCGGGGCCGGAGAACTCCTGATCGAGGTGGTGGCTGCCGGCGTCAACCGGCCCGATGTGATGCAGCGGCTGGGCTTTTACCCGCCGCCTCCCGGCGCCTCGGACCTGCCGGGGCTGGAGGTGGCGGGAACCGTGGCGGCGGTAGGCGCCGGGGTCTCTGGCTGGAGCACGGGTGACCGGGTTTGCGCGCTGACCAATGGCGGTGGCTACGCGGAATATGTGACCGCACCCGCGGGGCAATGCCTGCCGGTGCCGAAGGAACTGGACCTGCTGGCCGCCGCGGGGCTGCCGGAAACCTGCTTCACCGTCTGGACCAACGTGTTTGATCGCGGTCGGTTACAGCCCGGGGAGAGTCTGCTGGTGCACGGGGGCAGTTCAGGTATTGGCACCACCGCGATCCAGCTGGCCTGCGCACTGGGGTCCACGGTCTACGCCACCGCCGGCAGCGAGGAGAAGTGTCAGGCCTGCGTCGAGCTCGGGGCCTCCAGGGCAGTCAACTATCGGCAGGAGGATTTCCGGGAGGTGCTCGCCGGGGTGACCGGGGACGCCGGGGTGGACGTCATCCTCGACATGGTCGGCGGCGACTATATCAATCGCAATATCCAGCTGGCGGCGCTGGATGGTCGCATTGTCAATATTGCCTACCAGACGGGCTTCGAGACCACGGTCAACTTTGTGCCCGTGTTGCTCAAGCGCCTGACCATGACGGCCTCGACCCTGCGGCCACAATCCACCGCCGCGAAGGCGGCGATTGCGGCGGGCTTGCGGGAGCATGTCTGGCCGTTATTGGTGCAGGGCAGGTTCAAGCCCGTTATCGCCGCAACCTTCCCCCTGGCGGAAGCCAGCGCCGCCCATGAGCTCATGGAGAGCAGCCGCCACATCGGCAAGATCATTCTGCAGGTACGGTAGCCGCGGGCAGGGCCCTCTCGGTGGCCTTGGCCCAGGCCTGGAATTCGGCGTACTCCTCTGCCAGGGCATCGGGAATGCGCTCATAGGCTTCGGCAAAGCTGCGCAGATCGGGGTCGCAGATAAACGCCATGGACTCGTCGCTGGTGTCGGCCTCGATGCCGAAGTCTGAGTACAGTGCGTTGAGATCACGCAGGTTCTCACAGGCCAGCATCAGCTCGTAACCGGTAACCCCGACCACGACGGCCCAGCCGAGGTAGGGCACGGCACCGGCAGGCAGGGAGCCGACGGTGGCGCTGGCGCTCTGCACCGTGCGCTGGCGGATAGCACTACCGGTGGCCTGTATCCGCGCGCTGACTTCATTGTTGCGGGCTTCTGCGGCTGCCAGTTCCAGGCCCTGTTCCGTCTGCCTCTGCTGCATTTGCACGTAGACGGTACCGACGCCGGCTTCGTCCAGCCACTCGGAGACAGCGGCGGTGGCGGGCCGCCAGGTCAGGATCAGGATGTTGCTGGCCAGCAGCAATGGAATGATGATGGTCCAGGCAATGCGGGTGAAGAAATGGCCCATGGTGCGTGCTCCCGTGGAGTTGTTATCGTTCAGTTAAACAGCCAGGGCGCCAGTTCCGCGCGGTTTGCCACCACGATCTGCTGCGCCATGGGGTCATCCTGCGCCGTGTCAGGGTCAATGTGCAACAGTTTGAGCGCGTAGGGAACCAGCTTGCCGCGCACGGTGATGGTGAGCGCGCCCTGGTGCATGCCGTAATCGGTTTCCACCACCTGGCGCTGGTCTTCGCGCAGGCGCGGGTCGGGGATAATGCGGAGGGTCACTTGCGTATTCCATTCGCTGTCCCCGGCGATGCCCCGATCCGAGTCATCGAGGATTTCCGGGATATCCCGGAAACGGCTCAGCACGAAATCCCGGTACTCCTGATTCTTTTCGCACCAGGCCCGCACATGCCAGCGCAGGCCGGTATAGACCAGGGTATGCGGGACTATGATGCGGCCCTCGCGGTCCGGGTGCTGGATGGAGACATAGTCCACCTCCAGCCGTTTCTGTTGCCGCGCAGCCTGCATGATGGGGCGCAGGACTTCCGGTCTGACATCGCGTACGGGAACCGACAGCACTTCCACATTGGCTACGTTCAGGGCCAGGGATTCGAAGACGTTGGACAGCTCGTTGTTGCGCGCCATCAGGTGCAGGTACTCGTCCGCCACACCCTGGGTGACACGGGGCGTAAAACCGGCTGCCGGGGTATAGCCCTTCAGGGATTTGTCGTAGACCAGGTTGCCGGGGCCGATCTGGCGGATATAGCTGTTGATATCCTTGCTGGCCTGTTGCCGGCCGATACCAAAGGTCTCGCAGAGGTGGCGGGTGGTGAGGCGTCCCTCCCAGAGCACGATGGTTTCGATAAAGCGATAGCGGACCAGCAGGTCCCAGCGAATGGGCCACTTGCCGTGGCTGGCGGTGATCACGCTGCGGTAGCTCCCCATGCTGGCAGAATGCCTGTATCGTACACCGACATGTCGCCCGCGAACATAGAGCAGAACGCAATGACCGACAGCAGGCCCGATCTGGCGGATCTTTACCGGCTGGCCACACGGTTGCAACAGGACCGGGAACAGCCTGTGTCCGTATTGCGGGAGCGGGATCGGGCGGTGGCGTCCGGGCTGGCCGCAACCGCGCCCCTGCCGCGCCTCCTGTACTGGCTGGACAAGGTTTCAGCGTCGGCGGGTGACGCTGCCGCGGATGCAGTCGAGCACCCTCTTTCCGCTGCATCGCTGGCACTGCTGGTGCGCTTGCTGGCACTGCTGGCCGGCTTTGTCACCATGGCGGGCTTCCTCTTTGGCAGTGAACGGGCGCTGGTAAACGTGTTCCTGTTCCTGGCGCTATTTGTGCTGCTGCAGTTCGCACTCAGCCTGCTGGCGGGTGCGATGATGTGGCGTACGGTCAGGGGCCACGTGCCGATGGCGCTGCCGCTGCACCCGGCGCGCTGGATCGTGCAGCGCAGCCTGCCGGACCGGCGCACCCTGCGGGAGGCGCAGCCGGTCCTGCGCATGCTGTTCCTGCGCTACGGGCAGGAACTGGGCGCCCTGTTCAGCGTGGGCGCGGCGCTGGCCTTCCTGCTGGTGCCTGCTCTGGGCGAGTTCAGTTTTGTCTGGGGCTCCACCTTCAATCCGGGCACCGGGCTGGTACAGCGCCTGACCGAAATTCTGGCGCTGCCGTGGTCTGCCTGGTTGCCGCTGGCCACCGTCCCGCCCGAGGTGGTGGCGAGCAGCCGGTTCCACCCGGCAACCGCAGCCCTTGATCGCAGCGCCATTGAAAGCATGCGTGGCTGGTGGTCTTTCCTGTGGGGGTGCCTGCTGGTCTACGCGTTGCTGCCCCGGTTGCTGCTGTGGGTCCTGTCGCGCCTGTTTTGCCGTCGCCTGCTGGTGCGCAGTTTTCTCCATTATCCCGGGGCAGAGCAGGTGCTGGCGAGAATGCAGGCGCCGCTGGTAAGCACGCGCGCCAGGGCGGAGGCCGGCGCGGCACCGGTGGCGCAGGTGGACCCCGCGCCGCTGGGATTCGCGGTGACGGATACCCGGTTGCTGGTGGTGGACTATGGCGGGGCACTGGGACCGGGTGGCCCCGCGGACTTCGAGGAGTTGCAAGCGCTGGTGCCGGCGCAGGTGCTGGTCGTCGGGACCGCGGGGTTGCCAGCTGATCTGGCCCGACTGCAGGCGCTGCCGGTGGCCTCCAGCGAGCGGCTGTTGCTGGTGGTGAAGGCCTGGGAGCCGCCGCTGGCGGAACTGCGGGACCTGCTCGAGCCCCTGGCCGGTGTGCCGCGCTGTACCGTCCTGCTGGCGCCGCTGCCCGGCAAGGCGATTCCCCACCGCAAGGTCGAGGACTGGCGCAGCTTCGTGCGCTCACTGCCATTTGCCAGTGTCGATGTGCAACTGCTGAACCGGGTGCAGCGCTGATGGCAGCATCGCCGAAAACAGCGCCGGCGTTCGCCGTGGTCGGGCGTCCCAACAAGGGCAAGTCCAGCATCGTCGCGACCCTGGCCCGGGACGATTCGGTGTTTATTGACGCCCGCGCCGGCTCCACCCGCAACGCCCGGGAGTTTCCCATGCGGGTGGACCAGGAGACGCTCTATGTGCTGGTGGATACGCCCGGTATCCAGCGCGCTCGCGCGGTACTGGACTGGCTGCAGGCGCACAGTGCCGATGCGGCGTCCCGACCCGCCGCCGTGCGCCAGTTCGTGCAGGTTCACCGCGCGGACCCGCGCTTCCACGATGAATGTGAACTGCTACAGCCCATCGTCAACGGCGCCGGTATCATCTATGTGGTCGATGGTTCGGTGCCTTTCAGCGCGGACTATGAAGCGGAGATGGAGATCCTGCGCTGGACCGGTCGGCCCAGCCTGGCGCTGATCAATCCCATCGACAGCGATGACTTCGCCGCTGAATGGAACGCGGGACTGGGCCAGTATTTTCGCACCGTGCGCCAGTTCGACGCCCAGCGCGCGGAGTTGACCAAGCAGCTGGAGCTGCTGGAACTGTTCGGGCACCTGGACCCGGGCTGGCGCGATGCGCTGTCCCGGGCGGTGACAGTGCTGCGCGACGAGCGCGCGGCACAACACCGGGCCGCCAGCCTGCTGATTGCCGACCTGCTGGTCGAGGCGATCACCTGGGAGACCTCGCAGAAAGTGCCGCGCGGGCTGCCAGTGGAGCCGGTGCAGGCGCTGCTGTTCAAGCGTTACCAGCACCACCTCGCGGAGCGGGAGCGGCAGTGCCGGCGCCAGGTGGAGGAGCTGTTCTCCTGGACCAGCCTGACCCGCACGGAGGAGGGGCTGGCGCTGGAAGAGTCGGAGCTGTTCAATGTCGATGACTGGTATCTTTGGGGGCTGGATCGCCGCTCCCTGGTGACCGTTGCGGGTTCGGTGGGTGCCGTGGTGGGAGGCGGCACAGGCCTGGTTATCGACGGTGCAACCGGGGGCCTCCTGGGTGGTCTGGGGACCCTGGTTTCCGGGGCACTCGGCGCCGCCGGTAGCGGCCTTGCGGCACTGCGCTACGCCAACGATATTGGCGAGATCCGGGTCCGGGGCATCCCGACGGGAGGCAAGGAATTGCACTACGGTCCCGCCCGCAATCTCAATTTTCCCTTCGTGGTGCTGGGGCGGGCGCTGCTGCATCACCATTTGCTGTGCAGCCGCACTCACGCGGATCGCAGTGCCCTGAACCTGGGCGGTCAATTGCTCGCGGATCTGGACGAAAGTCAGCGGCGGCAGTTCGGGCGCGTGTTTGCCGACCTGCGCAAGGGCAGGAAGCTTACCGAGCGGCGGCAACAGCTGGCGGCGTTGATCGAAGCGCAATGCCTGCAACGGGACATCTGAAACCACCCCTGGAGGAGAGCGACATGAGCCCCACGAAGTCCAACAACCCGAAGGGCGCCGGCAGCAAGCCGCGCAATCCCCGGTCCTCTGCCAGCTCCTCCGCCAGCGACCCCGTGCGCAGGACGGCCCTGATTACCGGCGCTTCCTCAGGCATAGGTGAGACCCTGGCCTGGCTGATTGCGGCAGAGGATTACGACCTGGTCCTGGTTGCCCGCAGCCGGGACAAGCTCGAAGCGCTGGCCCAGGCCCTGCGCGAGAGCCACGCCATCGGCGTCACCGTATTGTCCCTGGATATGGCGGCCAGCGGCAGCGCCCGCAAGTTGTGGTTGGCATTGCAGCGGCAGGGCGTGGCGGTGGACGTACTGGTTAACAACGCGGGCGTGCTGCAGCACGGGGCATTCACGGCCATGACGCCGGCAGATCATCAGGCCATGGTGCAACTGAATGTGGGGGGATTCACCGATCTGCTGGCCCATTTCGTGCCGCCAATGGCAGCGCGCGGCAGCGGCCGGGTGCTCAACGTGGCATCGATTGCGGCGTTCCAGCCGATTCCCAGCCTGGCGACCTACGCCGCCACCAAGGCCTACGTGCTGTCCCTGTCCGAAGCGCTGGGGGAGGAGCTGCGTGGCACCGGCGTGACCCTGACCACCCTCTGCCCGGGCATCACCGCCACCGACATGATGGCCCGGGCCCAGGCGGGCTCCAGTACCCTGCAGAATCTGCCGGCGATGCTGGTTTCCGATGTCCAGGAGGTCGCCGGGGAAGCCTGGCGGGCCTGCCTGAAAGGGCAGGCCATCGTCGTGCCGGGCACGCTCAATCTGGCGACCACGCTGGCGGCCCGGGCGACGCCGAAATGGCTGGTGCGCCGCCTCACCGGGCTGCTGGGACGCTCCACCCTGTAGTCGGCGCCGCCTGCCGCAGCGTTCCGGGGCAGTGGTGGCGACGGCTGGGCCACATCGCGGGCCCTAGCGAATCTCAGCCTCCGGCCGACCCTGCCACCAGAAGGGTTGCAGGACCCGTTCACCGGTGAACACCTCGCTGAGTGATTCCGCCTCATAGACCCGCCCATTCAGCACGATGTGGCTGATATGGTCAGAGTGTCGGATATCCTCCAGCGGGTTGGCCTCCAGGACCACCAGGTCCGCCAGTTTGCCCGGTTCCAGGGAGCCGATGTCCCCTTCCATGCCGAGATAGGTGGCCGGATTGATGGTCGCCGCCGCGAGGGCCTGCATGGGGCTGAAGCCACCGCGGACGAAACTCCACATCTCCCAGTGTGTCGCCAGGCCCTCGCGCTGACCGTGGCCGCCGGTGTTGACCAGGACGCCCTCGTCCAACAGGGTTTTCGCGGCTGCCGCGGCATCGTCGTCGCGGTAGTCCGCGTCGGGGGCCATGGGGCGGCGCACCGATCTCGGCTGCAGCACCGTGGGCGGGACGAAGTTGGCCAGCAGCCGGTGCTTCCAGACTTCGGTGTCCTGGTAGTAGTAGTCCTCGGAAGTCAGCCCGCCGAAGGTCA
>NZ_JAVKCQ010000232.1:0-22499 GCF_040222615.1 Haliea sp. | reverse complement strand
CCCGGTCAGCATACTGATCCCATCGGGGATAGGGAAGCGCTCAGGCCAGCGCTTTCAGCTTGCCCTCCGAGTCCATCTCCATCAGCGCGTTGCGCGGATCATCGGTTTCCCAATAACCGCGCAGTGAGAGCAGCTTGCCGCCGGCGTCGACGTGGTAGGTGAAGATACCGTGAACCTTCTGCTGCAGGGTTTTGCCCTCGCCGCCATCAATGGTGATGGTCAGGTTGACGTGGTTGGCTACCTCATCGCCGGCGGCAAAGGATTCCAGGATCTCGATGCGTATGTCCACCGGGGCGATGAAATTGTCCCAGAAAGCCTCACGGGCCGCCGCCCCCCGGTGGCCGTGGCCCTCCGGATCGATATGGGACACCCCGATGGGATCCTCGATGATCGCGTTCTCTGCGTACAGGCCCAGCCAGCCGGCCTTGTTTTTGCTGTGGACATATTCCCTGGACAGCAGCGCGGCGCGGCGCGCCGGATGTTCGTTCTCAAACATGGTGGATCCTTTCTTATTGGGGTGACTCGCTGAGTGTATACCCGTGGCGGCGGCTTGCCCGCGGCGGCGGTTCAGACATCCTGACCGCGGGCGGGAATCGCCTCACCGTCGGTGTCGAGGTGGCTGCGGATAGTCGTGTAGTCGCGCACCAGGGTGGTGACGTCAAAGCCGGGAAAGCCCATGGCATCGACCCGACCCGGCTCGAATACGGCCTGGAGCTTGCCCTCGGGGTTCAGCAGCAGCAGGGTCACGCCATGGCTGACCCGGTAGTCGCCGTCCTCCAGGGTGCCGCCCTCCGCGGGTTCCAGTACCGACAGAATGCCCAGGCTGCTGGCAAAGGCGGTAGCGCCGGACTCGCCGCCCTCGGTGGCGGTCAGGCCGGTGAAGCTGGGGTCGAAAAAAGACACGTAGCTGGCGAGCTGCTGCGGGGTGTCCCGGCGGTGATCCACGCTGTAGAACAGTACCTGCAGGTCCCGCCGGTACTCGGGTGGCAGCTGCTCGCGGAAACTTGCCAGCTCGGAGAGGGTCGCGGGACAGACATCGGGGCAGGTGGTGAAGCCGTAGCTGACCAGGTGCCAGTGACCTTCCAGGTCGCCGTTGCTGAACCCGTCGCCACGGTGATCGGTCAGCTCAAACGGCGCCAGCGCCCTCGCCTGGGGCAGCAGCACGCCCTGGATCTGGGGCGGCGGCTCGGGTCGCCCCAGCAGCATGGCGGCCGCGACCGCCGCGATGGCGCTGTTCGCCAGGACAAAGCCCAGCAGCATGCGCTGGCGGGGCCGCATGCTCATCCGCGGTCAAAGAAGGCGTGCCGGGTTGCGAAGGTATGATCGCCCTCGATCAGCATCAGGCCAATCAACACCATGATGGCGAGTGTCGGTAGCAGCAGGGTGTATTTCAGGGCCAGCCGTTCCCACTGGAAGTGCATGAAGATCGAGACGATCAGGCCGGCCTTGAGCAACATGAAGGTAATGATCAGTGTCCAGCGCAGGTAACCCTGGACGTGGAAATAATCAACCATATAGGAAAAGGCGCTGAGCACGAACAGCAGCAGCCAGATTTTCAGGTAGATGCCGATGGGGTGCTGTTCGCCCGCGGTATCGCTCATGCAATCCTCCTTACCACAGGTAGAAGAAGGCGAAAATGAAGACCCATACCAGGTCCACGAAGTGCCAGTACAGGCCGGTGATCTCGACGATCGCATAGCCCTTTTTCTCGTAGTCGCCCCGCGCGACCTTGCGGGCAATGATGGCCAGGTAGATGACCCCGGCGCTCACGTGCAGGCCGTGGAAGCCCGTGATCATGAAGAAAGTGGAACCGAACTGGGCCGCGCCCCAGGGGTTGCCCCAGGGCCTCACCCCGTCGTGGATCAGCTTGCTCCACTCGAAGGCCTGCAGGCCGACAAAGCTGGCGCCGAGCACGGCGGTCGCGATCATCAGGATCACGGTGCGGCGGCGGTCTCCCCGGTAGGCGTAGTTCACCGCCATGGCCATGGTGCCGCTGCTGGTGATCAGGATGAAGGTCATGATGGCGATCAACACCAGAGGCAGGTAGACGCCGCCAACGGTGAGGGCAAAAATTTCGCTGGCGGGGGGCCAGGTGTCGGTGGCCGACAGCCGCACATTCATGTAGCCGGTGAGGAAGATGCTGAAAATAAAGGTGTCGCTGAGCAGGAAGATCCACATCATCAACTTGCCCCAGGGCATGTCGAATGCCTGCTTGTCGGCGCCCCAGTCCCGGACCATGCCGGAGACACCGGGTTGGGTGTAGTCGCTGGTGACGAGGGGTTCGGCTGGTTTCATGAGCGCTGCCTCAGAAGCCGCAGAGGGCTGCCAACAGGTTGATGGTTTCGACGCGGCTGGTGAGCAGGGCAAACAGCAGCAGCCAGACCGCGAGCAGGAAGTGCCAGTAGTGGGCGCAGAGCGTCAGCGGACCGCTGAGCCTCGCCATGGCGCCGTCGTACCAGACCCTGAATACCACATTGGCCAGCACGATCAGGCCGCCGAGGATGTGCAGGCCGTGGACCGCGGTCAGCAGGTAGAAATAGCTGTTGGCGGGGTTGGTGTTGACGTAATAGCCCATGCCCTGCAGGTGCCGCCACAGTTCCAGCTGCGCCACCAGGAAGGCCACTGCGAAGAATACCGCCGCGCTGATGCCGGCCACCGCCCGGTTGACCTGTTCGCGCCGGGCCGCGACCAGCCCCCACTGCATGGCCACGCTGCTGAGACCGAGAAGAGCGGTGTTGAGCCAGAGCCGGGTCGGATCGGTGAAGGGTTGCCAGGGTTGTCCCGCCAGGGCCTGGAAGTCCGGGTACTGGGAGCGGGACAGGAAGGTAATGATAAAGAGGAAAAACAGGACGCTGACGATCCCCATGATGAAGCGCAGCGCGGTGCGCGGTGCCGCCAGCGGGTCGGCGGCCAGCGCGATACCCGCGGTGCTGACCATGGTCGGATCCAGCCAGGGCTTGGTGCCCAGTGTCTTGAAGAATCTCATCCTTCAGCTCCTTTGCCTTCGGGCTCGTTCTGGGGAATGAAATCCCGCTCCGCGCCCGGCACGCTGAAATCGTAGGCCCAGCGATGCACAACCGGCAGCTCCGGGCCCCAGTTGCCGTGGCGGGGTGGCACGTCGGGGGTCTGCCACTCCAGGCTGGTAGCGCCCCAGGGGTTGTGCCCGGCGGGCTCACCCTTGCGCAGGGTGCGGATCACGTTGTAGATGAAGATCAGTTGGCTCAGCCCCACGATGAGCGCCGCCAGGGTGATACTGGCGTTCAGCGCCTGGGCGGATTCGGGGATGAAATCAGTGCCGCCCATGGCGAAGTAGCGCCGCGGGACGCCGAGAAAGCCGAGATAGTGCATGGGCAGGTAGATGGCATAGGTGCCGAGGAAGGTGAACCAGAAGTGGGCCTTGCCCAGCCCCGCGTCCAGCTGTTTCCCGGATACCAGAGGGAACCAGTGATAGATCGCGGCGAACAGTACCATGATCGGCGAGACACCCATCACCATGTGGAAGTGGGCGACCACGAAGTAGGTGTCTGAAAGCGGCAGATCGATGGTGACATTGCCGAGAAACAGGCCGGTCAGACCGCCGTGGGTAAAGGTGAAGATGAAACCGATCGCAAACAGCATCGGTACAGTCAGGTGTATATTGCCGCGCCACAGCGTCAGCACCCAGTTGTAGACCTTGAGCGCGGTGGGCACCGCGATGATCAGGGTGGTGGTGGCGAAGAAGAAGCCGAACGCCGGGTGCATGCCGCTGACATACATGTGGTGGGCCCAGACCACGAAGCTGAGGCCGCCGATGGCGACGATGGCCCACACCATCATCCGGTAGCCAAATATGTTCTTGCGGGCATGGGTGGCGATGACATCGGACACCATGCCGAAGGCGGGCAGGGCGACGATATATACTTCCGGGTGGCCGAAGAACCAGAACAGGTGCTGGAACAGGATGGGGCTGCCGCCGGTGTAGTCCAGTGACTCCCCCAGGGATACCAGCGCGGGCATGAAGAAGCTGGTGCCGATGACCTTGTCCAGCATCATCATGATCGCGCTCACCAGCAGGGCGGGGAAAGCGAGCAGACCCAGTACGGTGGCGGTGAAGATACCCCAGATGGTGAGCGGCATGCGCATCAGGGTCATGCCGTGGGTGCGCGCCTGGAGTACGGTGGTTACGTAGTTCAGGCCACCCATGGTGAAGGCGACGATGAATATGGCCAGGGACGCCAGCATCAGGATGATGCCCCAGTCATAGCCGGGCGTACCCTGCAGGATGGCCTGGGGCGGGTACAGGGTCCAGCCCGCGCCGGTCGGTCCGCCGGGGACGAAGAAGCTGGCCAGCAGGACAATCACCGACAGCAGGTAGGTCCAGAAGCTGAGCATGTTGAGATAGGGGAACACCATGTCCCGGGCACCCACCATCAGCGGGATCAGGTAATTGCCGAAGCCTCCCAGCAGCAGTGCGGTAAGCAGGTAGATCACCATGATCATGCCGTGCATGGTGACGAACTGCAGGTAGGCGCTGGGGTCGATGAAGTCAAAGGTATCGGGGAAGCCCAACTGCAGGCGCATCAGGCCCGACAGGAACAGCGCCACCAGGCCCACGAAAACCGCGGTGATGGAATACTGGATGGCGATGACCTTGTGGTCCTGGCTCCAGATATAGCGGGTTACGAAGCTGTGTGGATCGTGCAGGTCTTCCTCGATCTGGTCGGCGATTGCAGTGTGTTGCATGCCTTTCCCCTCAAAGCGTATTCAGATAGGAGAGCAGGTCGTTGATGGACTGCTCGTTCTGCAGCGAGCGGGCCATCAACACCATTTGCTGGCCATAGCGGTCGTCGCTGTGTCCGCCGCGTATACCCTTGCGGAAGTTCTCCAGCTGCTGGCGGATGTACCAGTCCTGCAATCCGGCCAGGCTGGGTGCCTGCAGGGCCTCGTTGCCCTGGGCCCGGTTGCCGTGGCAGGCACCACAGCTGTTGTAGTGGGACTGCCCCCGGCCCGGATCGCCGCTGACCGTGCCGGCAGGCTGCGTCGGTGGCAGGGAGGACAGCCAGGCGGCGACATCCCGCACGGCTTCCCGGCTGCCCAGGATGGCGGCCATGGGGGCCATTTGCTGGCCGAAGGTGTCCGCCTCATGCGCACCGCGAATACCCTGCTGATAGTGCTCCAGCTGGCGCTGCAGATACCAGGCCGGCATGCCCGCCAGTTGCGGCGCGTGCATGTCCTGGCTGCCCTGGCCGCTGCCGCCGTGACAGGCGGCGCAGACCGTGTACTGCGCCCTTCCGGCAACGGGATCGCCGCTGGCGTCCCCCTGGATCTCAGCCCAGGTGCGCTGTCCCGCGAGCCAGCGCTCGAAATCCTGTTGTTCCTCGACGATGACATTGCCGCGCATGGCGTAGTGGGCGATACCGCACAGCTCCATGCACATGACATCGAAGCGGCCGGTGCGGGTGGGGGTGAACCAGACGTAGCTGACGGTGCCCGGCACCATGTCCATCTTCACCCGGAACTGGGGGACCGCGAAATTGTGCAATACGTCGCGGGACCGCAGCAGCACCTTGACCGAGCGGTCCAGCGGCAGGCGCAGGTCGTCGCCCCGGATCAGGATGTCGTCGGCGCCCGCCGGATCGTTGGGGCTCATGCCGAACGGGTTTGCCGCGGACATGAAGCGGGCATCGACTTCGCCCAGTTGGCCATCGGCGCCGGGAAAGCGATAGCTCCATTGCCACTGTTCGCCGAACACCTCGATGACATCGGCGTCCTCCGGCACCTTGACGAAGTCCGCCCACACCACCAGCCCGGGCGCCAGCATGGCCACAATGCCGACGGTGGTGATGCCGGTCAGCCACTTTTCCAGCGAGGCGTTCTCAGGTTCGTAGTCAGCCCGCCGGTTGGCGGAGTGGCGATAGCGGAATACCGCCAGGGCGAGGAACAGATTGACTGCGACGAAGACAAAACCGGTGATGTACAGGGTAATGGTAATGGTGGTGTCTATGGTGTCCCAGTTGGAAGCCAGTGGCGTAAACCACCATGGGCTCCACCAGTGGAAGGCGAGTGAGCCAAGAACCAGCAGGACAAGGGCAATCACGATTTTCATGCCACCTCCATGTACGCTTGCAGCGGGCGAACGGAATCTCCCGACCGTAGCGGAGCAATTATTCTTATGTATGGTTCACTGGTGTCGCCAGGCGGTGCCCTTCATCATGGTTTCTATGCGCGCCCTGGTACTGACGAACCAGCCCGGCGCCGCGGGGCCTTCGCCGGCCGTTGTCAATTTGGGATGGGCACTGACGATGCGCCGCAAGATGTCTTCCTGGGCGATGCTGACATCGACAAACATGACGTGCTTGCCGTTGCGCAGGTCATCGGTAAAGCGCTTGAAGTCTGAGTGTGGCTCCTGAATACCGATCAGGCCCCCCTCCCAGGTGCAAAACCCCAGCACGATGACGGCGAGAAAAATGACGGGAACCCAGGTAATGGTGTCGGTAATACCCGTTGCCCACCCCGCCCCCAGAACGATGGCCGCGCCGATCACGCCGATCACGGCTCCCCGCTCGGTCCCGTGGACAACGTCCTTGCGCAGCACGGCCTCCACGTCATTGAGCTTGTGGGCCTGGACCCCCGCATCGTCTTCGCTGAGGACGTGAATTTGCGGGGTGGAAACGCCCGCCGCCTCCAAATCTCTCTCTACCTGCCCGAGGTCATCAAGGTCTTCACTGAGAAAAAAGTGCCGTTTCATTATTGGAATACTCCTCAACGGATCGAAGGATTTGCACCTCTCGCAATCGAGTATAGCACCGCGATTCCGGCGCACGAGCGGGGTCCGGCTCAGCTGATTTTTTAAGTGCTTTATGAGCTTAAAATGGTGTCGTTATAGAAAGAAACGTGCTTAAAAATAGTATTTTTCCGCCCAAACAAGACTGTTCAGGGCCGTATCTGTTCGCATTCCTGGTGTTCTGAGACTGTTTTTTCATAAACAGAAATTTTGTTAGTTCCAGATGGCCTAAGTGCCGTCACGACTCCCCGGCTCGGAGCTCTAGCCGCGACGAAGTGCTGGACTTGTGGATTTTTGTTTTTGGTATGCACCCGCCAGCGGTTAGGATGGAAGCCGCGCAGCGCAGGGACGGGAGTTTCAGGCATGGCAAAGGCAGGGGACAAGCAGGAGCAGCAGGGGGAGGACGGCGACAGGACCGTGGTGGTCGGCACCGCCGACCAGACCGTCGTGGCCCCGGAATCCGAGCCCGATGCCCTGCCGCCGCTGCCCGAGGGCAACGAGGACGAGACCGTACTCGCGACCCCCGCGAGCGAACCGGGCCCCGGCCTGAATACCGCTGCCGAACTTCCCACCCGGGCGGTAGAGGACGACTCCACGCGCCTCAATACCAACCCCGGTGCCTCACCGCTGACCGGGCGCAGCTACGTGCCCCATGCCAGCAACGTCATCAAGGACCGCTTCGTGCTGGAGTCACGCCTCGGCAAGGGCGGCATGGGCCAGGTCTACAAGGCGCGGGACCTGCGCAAGGAAGAGGCCAACGATGACAACCCCTGGGTTGCCATCAAGTTCCTCGGCGAGGAATTCAGCCGCCACCCCAAGGCGCTGATCAGCCTGCAGCGGGAAGCGAAGAAATCGCAGCAGCTGGCCCACCCCAACGTCCTGACGGTGTACGACTTCGACCGCGACGGCGACCGGGTCTACATGACCATGGAAATGCTGTCGGGTGACGCCCTGTCCGGTCTCAAAAAGATCAAGTTCGCCGAGGGCAAGGAGCCGAGCAACGAGACCCTGATCGAGCAGATGGCCAGCGGGCTCGCCTACGCCCATGAAAACGGCCTGGTGCACTCCGACTTCAAACCGGACAACGTGTTCGTCACCACCGACGGCAGGGTCAAGATCCTCGACTTTGGCATTGCCCGCATCATGGACTCCGCGGTGCAGAAGGACAGTTTCGATGCCGGTGAGCTGGGTGCCATGACCCTGCGTTACGCTTCTCTGGAGATGCTCCGCAGGGAGAGTGATCCCCACCCCGCGGACGATGTCTACGCCCTCGGGCTGATCGCTTATCAGTTGTACGCCGGTGTGCATCCCTACGGTGGCAGGACCGCCCTGGATGCCCTGGAGCAGGGTCTGAAACCGCAGCCCATCAAGGGACTCAAACGCCATCAGTGGCGAGCCATTGCCGCCGCGATCGCGCTGGAGCGCGCGGACCGGACGCCGACCGCGGAGCAATTCCTCAAGGAATTTTCCGGTACCAGCCGGCGCAACCGGATCCTGATGGCCATGGTGCTGGTGCTGGCGCTGGCCTCGGGCTATTTTGCCTGGGAGGCGAGCAAGCCGGAGGGCCCGGCCGTACCCTTCGCGGAGCTGCCGCTGCAGGTCCAGAATGAGTTCCGCGGGCATATCGACCGCGGCCAGCAATCGGCGGGAATCGGCGACTGGGACGGCGCCTCGCGCTATTTTACAGCCGCCTATGCGCTGCATCCTCGCAACCCGGAAGCGGAACAGGGACTGCAAATGCTGGTGCAGCACCTGGTCGACGTTGCGCCGACCATGGTCACACCGCGACAGCAGGGCTATCTGCTGAAACTGATGGATGCCTATGCGGAGGAAAACGAGTACCTGGCCAATGACTCCCAACTGCTAAAGTTGCGGGACAGCCTGCGCGCGCAGCTCAATCCGGAATAGGCTTCTGCAGTTGGCGCCGGGCATCCTGCCGTCCGGTATACCGGTGTTAGTGGTCCGCCCCCAGCACGCTGGCCAGCAGCTCTGGCCATTCACTGACCCAGCAGCAGCTGTGATCAAACCCTGGCAACAGATGGTATTCGGCGTCGGGGTGGCGCTCGCGGTAACGCGCAGTGGTAGCGGGGGGAACCACGGGGTCCAGGCCACCCGCGAAATGAACCTGGCGAAAAGCAGTGCCGGGGGCAATATCCAGTGTCGGGTTCAGGGAGTCGCGCAGTGGCAGGTGCCGGTGGTACTCGGTCCAGGCGGCCGTATCCAGATTGCTGACCACGGTCACAACCGTGGTCGGCAACGTCTGCTGCTGTGCCAGCAGCAGGGCCAGCACGCCACCACCGCTGTAACCCACCAGCACCAGGGACGTTGGTTGATACGCCGCAAGCAACTGTTGCAGGGCGACCGCGAGAGCGTCCAGCACTGGCTCCGAGTAGCGCCCCTCGGTCCACAAACCCGGTTCGCAGGGCGGAACAGGTATCCCCTGCTGGTGATAGCAGGGCCGGCCCAGCAGCAGCGCTGGCTGCGGGTCCGCCAGCATCAACTCCAGCGCTATCGTGCCGCGGCCAGTGGGGTTGGGCGCGCGCTCCCGCTGCAGCCAGGGCCGGCCATCGCCCTCCAGGTATATATGTAGCGGTCGTCCCGGCGTCAGGCCGGGCTGCACCAGGATCGGGAGCACGAACGGGCCGCCCGTCACCTGTTCCAGGAGGAGCCCGTGGCGGTCGGCAAGCTGTCGCGCATCCGGGATACCGCCACAGGCGACCAGGAGCGACGCAGTTAACAAAACCAGCCACTGCCGGTTGTGGCGTCTCCACGAATGAACTATGTTCAACGCTCCCATGAAATTAACAGCGGGTTCCTTCACCATGACCAGAATAGATTTGCCTTCCCTGCGGGCCACCGGCCGCGGGGCGCGTAACGCTTTCCTGGCCGCTGCGGCCTCCGCCCTGCTTGCCGCCTGTGCCGCAGGGCCCGGCGGCCCGGTCGAGATTCCCGAGGGCGCCGCGGTGGCGGACCTGTATATTGTAGACTGCCTGCTGCCTGGGCAGGTACGCCAGCTGGGCAACTCCACCTACCTCACGCCGCGGCGACCCACCCGCACCACGGCCCAGGACTGCCGCCTGCGCGGCGGTGAGTATGTGGCCTTCGACCGGGCGGACTACAAGACCGCGCTGCGGGTCTGGCTGCCGGCGGCCGAGGCCGGGGATGCGGACGCGCAGAACTCGGTTGGCGAAATCTTCGAACGTGGCCTCGGCACCGAACCCAACTATGAGGTCGCGGTCCTCTGGTTCAAGCGCGCGGCGGAGCAGGGCCACAAGGGCGCCCAGTTCAATCTCGGCACCCTCTATGAAGCCGGCAAGGGCGTGCCGCAGGACAAGGCTGTGGCGCTGAACTGGTACCGGCAGGCCTGGGGCCTGGCCGACGATCAGCTGGTCTACAAGTCCGATGCCGAGCAGGCCCTGCTGGCCAAGGCCGAAGAAAACGTGGCCCTGCAGGCGGAGAATGTCACGCTCGCTGAACAAATGGCACAGGCGCGCAGCGAACGGGAAAAAGCCCGGGCCGAAGCCGCCGCCGCGAAGGCCGAGGCAGGCGCGGCCAGGGCTGCCGCCTCCTCGCCCGCACCCGCACCGGCACCCGCGCCCGCTCCCGCTCCGGTGGCCCCGGCAGAACCCCTCGTGAGCGGCGGCCTGGTCAGCATCGGCGGCAGTACTGCCCAGCCGGGCGCAGACGTCTCCAAGGACGGCCGCAATTACGGCCGCTACTATGCCCTGGTCATCGGCAACGGCAGCTACCAGTTCCTGGATGACCTGCAGACGCCGGCCTCCGACGTCGACAAGATCGCACGGGTACTCAGCGACAAGTACGGTTTCGCCGTACAGGTGCTGAAGAACACCAGCGACGTTGGCGTGCTGCGCGCGCTGAACCAGCTCAATGAGGTGCTGCAGGAAAACGACAACCTTCTCATTTACTACGCAGGCTATGGCAATCGCAGGCCGGTGGGAGCCTACGAGGCGGGCTACTGGCTGCCGGTCAACGCCGAACCGCCACCCAACGACACCTTCTGGGTACCTACCGAGCAGGTCAGCAGTCACCTCGCCCGTCTGCCCGCCCGGCGCATCATGGTGGTGACCGACTCCGCCTTCGCCGGCCTGCTGGCGGACAATCCCGCCTTCCTGCTGGCCAGCGGCCGCGACGCCCTGCTCAGCGATGCCTACATCGGCCTGCGCTTCCCCAACAAGTCGCGCCTGCTGCTGACCTCCGGCCAGGACTTCCCCCTCGCCAGCGAGCGCGACCCGGGCATCTCGGTGTTCGCCGAGGCCTTTATCCGCGCCCTGCAGGACAACGAGGCCGTAATCACCGGCCCCGCCCTGTTCCTCAGCATGCTGGACCTGCTGGACGAGAGCCTTCCGGGGCTGGACCCCGAGTTCAAGGCCATCAAGCGCGCCGGCGATGAAGTGGGTGAGTTCTACTTCGTGGCGCGGTGAGGAAACAGTTGAGGAAACCCGGCGGCGCCCTTATAATCCCGCCCCTCAGACAACAGGACCATAGCTCAGTTGGTTAGAGCGCTACCTTGACATGGTAGAGGTCGACGGTTCAAATCCGTCTGGTCCTACCAATCGACTGTAAGTTGTTGTTACGTCTACGAAAAGTGCACCGCCGCGGTGAATTGTTCGCTACAAAAAAGTAGCGGTCTTTTTACTGAGCCTTTTTCGGAGGTTGTTATGACAACACTTTATGAAACCATAGACGCTATGGTGGCGTCTTCCCGCGAGCTCGATTCGGGCTCGATCCATCGCCTACAGTTCTGGCAGGGCCGGCTCGGGCACCTATTGCTGAGTGACGTCACTGCCGACGATGTGGACGATGCGCTGGACTCACTCGTCACACGCGGTAAGTTACGCGCAGGGCGCGGGTTGCGCACCCAACGTTCAGGCAAACCGCTCTCGCCCGCCACCGTTACCCGATACGTCTCTACGCTGGGTGGCGTGTATCGATGGGCAAAAGCCCAGCGTTTACTCCGCAAGAGCCACATCGCACCGACTCGTGGTGTTCAGACCTCCACCTCTCCGGTGGACAAAAACAAGTTTATGACTGCAGATGAGGTTAACCGCGTCATCAAGGTCGCGCGCGTGATCGATCGATGCTGGAAGAAGTTGCCGTGCTTCATAACCTTGGGTTTCCATACGGGACTGCGAGCGGGGAGTCTGAAGACCCTTCGCTGGCGTGACATCGACTGGGCTCAGCGCACTGCCTACGTTCAGAGAACGAAGAATGGCGAGCCCCATGTGGCCCCCTTATCAAGCGCGTGCATGTCGGAACTGAGTCGGCTGCCAAAAGGTCAGCCCGATGAGCTGATTTTTAGCGGGCGCACCGGCAAGCCCTACGAGCATCGAAACATACTGAGCAAGACTGTGAATAAGGCAGGCCTCCCCGGCCGGACGTTTCATTGGTTGCGGCACTCCTGCGGCTCCGAACTGGCCCGGCAGGGCGTCTCGCAGGCGCAGATCATGGCTGTCATGGGTCATAAGTCATTTGCGTCGAGTGCCCGGTACATACACGCGAATGTGAACGACCGCCGAGCAGTGGTGGAGTCGGTTTTCGGATGAAATCCAGCGAGCAGCAACTGCGCAGGGGGTTGGCAGCGGCGAAGCGGGAGCTTCGTCGCCGTCAACGGGAAGACAAAACGATGCGGCGACGACTTGTGGATATGAATCACGCGCTCGGAGCGCTTCTTGGTGACGACAGTGTGGAGCCCTCGTGTCGGGACTACTCGACGACGAAAAGTACGTTTGAACTGCTGCTTGATCTGGAAAAGAAACAGATGCAGCTATCCTGGGAAGCCCGCAAGTTCTTCCCCACCAAAGCGAAAGACAGGCTCGCTGAAAGGCTGTTTGATCGAGCTGATTCCGAGTATGCGACGACCCGCGGCGATCTGCCCGGCGAAGACTACCTCATTCTATTTGCGAAAGGGCAGGCGGCGAAATTGGCGTTGCCGCGCGAAACGGGGGAGGTCCTGACCAGCCACCGCGCAAAAAAACACATTAAACAACGTAAAAAATTACTCGATGGCGGCTACATGACCTTGGGCGATTTTGTCGACCCCTGGAACTACGGCGATGCCAGCGATCCGACTATCGACAAATAGCGCGCTTTTGTCGTTCTGACTCCTTCTCAAAAACTCTCCTAATTACATCCGGTTGCGCTGGCGATTTTTTTCGCCAGGGGTTTTGCGTGATATCTCTGCGCTATTACGTAATCGTGGCGCGGATCGGCGAGTTGCTCGTCGTGGCACCGCGGCGGTGCGCTTACCTAGGTCTACAGCAGGAGCAAAGCAATGTTGGAGAGTTTTCGAAAAGCCAGCGACTGGGTCGCAGAGTCGGGAGGTGATGTTTTTCCCACGTTTGCCTCTTTTCAATGGTTTATCCGCAAACATCGTCAGGAGTTGGTTGGTTCGCGCCAGTATCTGCCACGTCGTGGATCGGCAGGTTCGCTCATCGGGCCAGGCTTTGAGCAGTTGGTCGTGAATATCCTGACGCGGGAGTGTCTGGAGGCGGAGGGACGTCATGATGTCGCGGCTTAACACAGAGGCACCGTCACCCTACAGCGTAATACCAGCGCTATACATCGTCGCCCCTACGACCTGCGGAATCTGTAGGGCGGCCGTGAAATCAATGCAGCACTATGTGCCAGTCGTATTTACAAAGTCGTTTCCCGGGCCGCTGCTCCGGGGTTTCCGGGTCGAACTCTGCACCGTATGTCACGAACGTTTCCAGTCTGACCCAGAAGAGTTGAAGCGCAGAAGATTGGATCTCTTTGAGTTTATCCACGAGCGTATCACCAGTGGAGAGGAGATTCCGATGCAAATCGGTGGTGAGCTGCCGAGGCGGCAACGATGAGTCCGGATATTGCGGAGGCCTCCGCCTTTATTGAACGTCTCGCTGGTTCGGTGGATGCCCCGATGACATTCCAGACATTTTACGACCGCAAAGACCGGAAACGTGCGGAACTAGCGCGAGTGCATCACGGGACGCTGGACGAGTATGCGGAACACTTGATCGCGCTGCAGCAAGAGGGCGCGGGCGTTTTTGTCATGGTCAACGAGGGCGATGGTAAAGTCTACGACGGCAATAAGTCCTGCCGGACGGCGAAGAACGTGTCTCGCGTACGGGCGTTGTTCGTGGACCTCGATGGTTCACCGCTTGGGCCGGTGACAGACTGTCATGTACTCCCCGATCTAGTCGTTGTATCGAGCCCGAGTCGGTACCACGCATATTGGCTAAACGTTAAATGCCCGCTATCCGACTTTTCCACGGCGCAGAAAAGTCTTGCAGCGAGGTTCGATGGCGATTCGACCGTACATGACCTGCCAAGAGTCATGCGATTGCCTGGGTTCTGGCACCAGAAGGGCGAGCCGTTCATGACGAGGATACACCGATGACAATGTTGAAAAGTGCGACGACTTCACGTGATTGGCGGCACCTGTTTCGCGAGATGAACGTGCCGATTGTGGATCGGAAAAGTACGGGAAACGGCAAGGATAAGAAGAGCGTACCGGGGTCTATAAAATACGATGAGGCCTCGATCATAGAGGGATCACGGAATGTTGAGCTGGCTAGCATCGCGGGTCGGTTGCGCCATTTCGGAGCAACGGAATCCGAAATTACGCGCCAGCTACTCGAAAAGAACGCTACAGATGTGACCCCACCGCTTTCAGAAGTTGAGGTGAGAAGCATTGCAACAAGTGTCGCCAGATATGAGCCTGCACACTTGACCGGCGCAAAGATAGAAGATGTCTGCGAAGAAACGAGGGCTGGTGCATTGAAACTGATTGCTGACGCTAACAGAGAGTTCGCGGTTGTCACTGTGGGAAGCTCAGTCGTAATTTTGAGAGAGATGAAATGCGCGGATGGGCTGCCAGACGGGCAGTTATTGACCGAGAGCGGGTTCCGACTGCTAACTAAAAATTGGCCGCGGTTAATGGGCGAGGCATTTTCCAACCACTGGTTGCAGAGTCCGAGTCGTCGCGAATACGACGGACTGGTGTTTGATCCGTCAGGAAAATCGCCGGAGAATTTCTACAACCTTTTTCGCGGCTTCTCGACGACTCCCAAGTCTGGAGCATGCCATTTATACCTACGGTTTGTGCGTGACGTGATCTGCGCTGGTGACGCTGAGCTTGACTCCTATGTCATCAACTGGATGGCGCACCTGATACAGCGGCCCCAAGAATTGCCGGAAGTGGCGCTGGTGCTGCGTAGTGGTCAAGGCACGGGGAAGAATACGCTCGTGAAACCGCTGGCGAGGATACTAGGCCAGATGTTCTACGAATGCACCAACATGGAACGGCTTACCGGCAAGTTCAACAACCATCTGAAAGACAAACTGCTGGTGCATGCCAACGAGGCGACCTGGGGCGGCAACAAATCCGCGGAGGGTACGTTGAAGGCGATGATCACTGATTCGTTTCGGGCTGTAGAGCCCAAAGGCAAAGACATTATTACTGTCCGCAACTGCTCCCGGTTGATCATATCGTCGAACGAGGAGTGGCCTGTCGCGTGCGGGCCGGATGACCGGCGGTTTGTTTTCTTAGATGTATCCGAGGTCCACAAGCAGGACCACGCTTACTTCAAAGCGGTCTACGAAGAACTCAAAAGTGGCGGGGTAGAAGCTCTGCACGACCATTTGCTGAAAGTGGATATCGATGGCTGGCACCCCAGGCAGCGGCCCAAACCGCGGTTCGGGGCGGATGTGAAAATCCGCAGCCTCGACCTCGTCGGGCGGTGGTTGTACGAAACTCTCGAGAGTGGGGTAATTTCGAGTGGCGATGACTATATTGCCACTCCACGGTATCCATGGGGCACAGAACCAAAAGTGCCGAGGGATACGATCGTTGCGTCCGTGGAAGCCTTTGCCCGGAAGCAGCTTAGGCGAGAATCGGTGCCTGACCGGGGGGCGCTGTTTAAACGCGTATACAAACTCTGTGACGGTGTAACCGAGACCCGCAGGGAGAGGGTTGGGCGTAGAGAGCGCTGTTGTGTATTCCCTACCCTCGATGAGTGTAGGCGCTCATTCGAGAAGGCAATTAACTGCGAGGGCTTGATCGACTGGTCCGAGGTGGAGGGCGACGATAACTAGAGTCCAGCCACGACCTGGTTCGAACAACAACCCCGCTGGTCGGTGCCTCTGTGGAGCTGTTGCAACTCGGGCATGATCTGCCTGTCGAGAGCGCGGTTAACGCCATCGACACCGGTGTTGGATAGGTACTTTTGGTGTACGCGTCCACCCTGTCCAGGTAACCGCGTAAGTCTATACACGAGGGTGCCTTCCCCCCCGCGAGAAGCACTCCCCCTAATTACAGGTGAGGACCGCTATACACTTTTCACTCTATAAGTAAGTTGGACAGGGTGGACAGGGTGGACGAAGCCTGCAATGACGTTGGCTGCGCCCGTCCACCCTCTGTGAATCACCTTGGCCAGGTTGGACGAGAACCCTCCTCGTGCTCGTAGTACCCGCACACGAGCCCGATCTCCCGGAGTGCAGCGATCATCCCACGGACATCGCCGCATTCTCGTGCTAGGTCAACCACGCTCATCAGTTCCGCCGCAACCTGCTCGCGGCTGGTTCCCATGGTTTGTTCGTGCGCGCGTCTTTCGGCAGCGATTTCGGCCAGAACGTTAGCTTTTGTTAATAGGCGGCTGGCGGTGACTCGCGCACCGACAGGTGCATACCCCGCCCTCCTCGCGGCTTCGGCCCCGTTACCGGTAATCACGAAGTGCTGCGCAAATGCTTCTTGTCGTATTGTCAGTCCGTTCATGGCAACTCTCCCATCCAGCAGCTACTGAAATCATCCACCAGATATAACTTGTTCGCCATTATTTAGGCTAAAGATATTTGCTCAGGTTATACAGATGGCTGCTCCGACGTGCTTGCACGTCGTTGCACCTACCCCATGCGCCACGCACTGGCGGACGAACTTTGCTTGTATTTGCCTAAGTGTGATTTGGCTGGGCATTAAACAATCCCGCGAATAGGGCAAATAATGTCAAATTCTGGTGAGACCAACGGTGTCGAGGAAGTCAGCTCGCGCCCTTGCGCAGACGAAGTTTAGCGCCAGACCTTAAACAGCTGCCCTCGGCCGGGAGCGCCTCGCATCCCGCTAGGTGTTAGAACGGTATCTCCTCGCGGATGCCACTTTTATTTCCGAGTACTAGCTCCAACCCGTGGCCGAGCCTGTATACGCCATCTGGTTTGTTGTGGCTTCTGAAGTGCAGAACGGTTTTATCAACTATGTAGGTATTGCTTTCAGATTCACCCTCGCTGACCCGGTAGTGCTGCACAATCGAACGTATTGCACTACTGGCATTTTCCGCACGCTCGAAAATTATGGCTAGATCGCGCGTACTGGTCTGGACCATGTAACATCCCCTCGAAGATTACGTCCGTGTGTAGTGTGCATGCACGCTGTCACATTTCGCAACCAAATCACTTCGATCATTAGCGCTGAAGGATGCGGCACGTTGTGCTACCTCATTTTAGAACAATGAAACTAATTGGACTTTGCTCCAGCGAGCCAGCCGATGAGAGCGCCGACTAATGCGCAGGGTATTGTGCCCGCGATAGCCGAACCAAGCCCCGCTATTCCGATAAAGGACCCAAAAAATGCGCCCACGGAAGCGGCGACTGCCGTTGCAAACAAACGGGCGATTCGAGAATTCAGGTACCGTATTTCGTCGTTGGCGGGGCCATGTCCGCGTATCTGAGCGAGTCTGTTCTTAATCGGTTTTGTGTGGCCCCAGTAAAGAAACCAGATGATTCCGAAGGCAATAAGAACATCGACCATGAAAGCCCCCGTATCTGCTACTGCTCGGATTGAATCTGGTTCGACAGCTCTCTGCAGTTTGTCGGTAGCAGCGGTAACCGTATGTCAGGTGAATAACACTCCCAGTGCAGTGAACCGTTTTCATTCAAACTGGGATACAGTGCTAACATTCTTCCTGCCAGCGGTCCTTCACCCTTTAAATCGAAAATAATATAGACGTTACCATTTTCATCAATGCGCACCCGTGAGTACATTCCCGGTTCGTTGTACCGCCGCCCCGCCAGCTCGCTATCTGTTGGTAGGTATCCATTTGCAGCATAGTACTCCGCTACCTCAGTCTTGGCTGCAGCCAGATGTGCCAAGGCCGGAGTTATTGAAGCCCTCGTTGTGTAGTCTTGATATGCAGGCAGTGCAATTGCCGCGATTACCCCACCGATTGCTAAGAAAGTCAAAATTACAATGGCAGGAACAGCCACGTTGTTAACACGAAGGGCCCCCACTTTCTTCACTACCACCGTGTTAGCGATCATGTCATGTATGCATTGCCGCTTTTTAGAGAAAGGCTGCGTCAAATATGTGACGAGGAATAGTAGTGCCCCTAACGACCATACGACATACCGCAGTAGAGCGATCCAGATTGATATTCTTTCTAGATTTGTGCTTCTTACCTCCAGGCCCAGAGAGCGCTTTCCAAATGTTGCAGAGTTTACGCTGCTCCAGCCTTGCACATAGTAGAAAGCACTTATGAAAAACAAAGCAAGGCTAAATTGCGTGTCAGTGGGCGTAGCTTCGCTTCTTGATGCCAATACCCCATACAAAAAGCTCAAGGCGAGCCAAATTAGAGTTACTACGATGCTATCGATCAAGATCGCACCGCCTCTTTCCCAGAAGCCTGCGAATTCATAGACTTCCGAAGCCGGATTTTTACTGCCTTGCTCTTTTGACTGCGTCCCGGCTTGTCGTTTTTCACGTGTGCGCCGTTCGTTATCGTTTTCAGTAGCTGATCCCGGTTGCTCATTCGTTCTCGAATAGCGCTCTTCTTTCTGTTCTGACTTCGATTCAGCCACTCTGATCCATCGATCATGCTGAATTCGAAGTTCTGGGTCCGATAGCACCTCATAGGCTTTATTGATGATCCGGAGATTACGCTCGGCCTCCTCCCGATTTTCCGGATTTTTGTCCGGATGCCACTTCTGAGAGAGGTACTTGTAGGCACCTTTGATCACTTCTGGACTCGCGTTGCGAGCGACTTGCAAGTTGTCGTAATGAGTTCTCATCTGTTTGCAACGCTGCTCGGTCTGTTTTCTCTTGTAAGAATACACACGGATGGCACGCCAGTACATGATCTGCGGCAAATCTTGAGACCGTCCTCGCATACCACCCCCTCCCCCCTTCCTCAGAAAGGGTACCCCACTTCGGATTCGTCTTTCCTCCTGGCCATAGGGGTCCCATTGGAAACCCCGTTAGGTTGTTGTTTGTGGATTGCATCCACAACAGGAGATCGAAATGTCCAAATCCAACCAACGTAAGCAACCCATCACCCTCAACGAAGCCAAAGAAACCAAGTACTTCAAACAAGCTTGTTTCGCCTGCTTCATTGCTGCTCGAAGCGTCCCACGTGCCATCGAACATGTACCCAAGTACCTGAACGAACTGGCCACAGATATGGGTGAGGCCTGGGAAGAATCAGGCAAACGCTAACCCCCTCAGCCCACTGTCGCTTGCCGGCAGTGGGCTTTTTCCATGCGCGGTTTCAACACATAGGAGGTAAATCGCATGCTATTCACAGGCTTTATGGTCTTCGCTGCCGGTGCACTGATACTGGCGAAACTCGAACGGCGCTGGCTCCTGCGGGCGCTCAATCACGATCTGGCACTCGATCTGGCGGTGTCAGGTCTCACCTACGCACTCCACTGGGGGACTTTCTCAGGGCTCATGGCGGCCACGGTAGCGGGTCTACTCAACAGCCTCGCCACTGGCTCTGCCAAGCGGCTCATCGGCTACATCGACGGTGACACGTACTACCCCGGTGTGTTCTTCGTCGATCCACGTGTGTAAGGAGGTGTGTAATGAAGCAATCAATCTATGAACGTATCACCGATGCCATTGTCGCTGACTTTGAGCAGGGCGTGGCACCCTGGGTCAAGCCCTGGACCGGCTCCGCCGATCCCGTGCCCCACAACGCCGCCACTCAGCGTGCATACCGTGGCATCAACCATTTGCTGCTAGGTATGCGCTGCTATGCCGATGGGTATCGCACCAATGGCTGGCTGACGTTCCGCCAAGCCCAGGAGCGGGGCGGCACAGTGCGGCGTGGAGAAAAGGGCGCTACCGTGGTGTTGTTCAAACCGCTCGACAAAGACGAGGCTCCTGTTAGTTCTGTCCTTAAGCGCCGGGCCATTATCCGTGCCTTCACGGTGTTCAACATTGATCAAACCGAAGGACTGGACGATCTTGAGCCGACGGCAGATACGTCCATTCCTTGGGACCCCCACGAATCAGCGGAGCGTGTGATCGATCAGTCGGGTGCGGATATACGCCACCAGGGCTTTCAGGCGTTCTACGCACCCAGCCGGGACTGTGTCTATCTGCCGGAGCGAGCGTTGTTTCCATCTGCTGATGGCTACTACGCGACTGCCCTCCACGAGCTGTCACATTGGACCGGGCACAAGTCGCGCCTGGACCGTGATTTCTCGGGACGCTTCGGCTCTGAGGCCTACGCTGTCGAGGAACTCATCGCAGAGCTCAGTGCCGCGTTTCTCAGCGCTCACTGCCGTATACCGGGCCAGCTCCAGCACAGCAGTTACATCGCCAGCTGGCTGAAGGTGTTGAAGAGCGACAAGCGTGCGATCTTCACGGCGGCGGCGCAGGCCCAGAAGGCGGCAGATTACTTGCTCAAGCCGATGGGTCAGCAGCCCGAGGTCTCACAGCAGGCTGCCTAGCCTGCACCAAACCAAACCCACCTAAACCAACCACTAACTCTCGCAGGCCGTCGTGCCTGCGGGCTATCCCCTGTCTAAAAGGAGAATACCCATGAGTGATTCACGTCACCCGTTCAAGCAACTCGCGGCCATTGATGTATCGCCCTACGTGGAGAAGAAAGGCCCATTCACCTACTTGTCATGGCCCTATGCCGTCGCGCAGCTACGCCTCGCTGATCCCGAGGCGCGCTGGGAGGTGTGGCGCTTCGATGGATTGCCATACCTGGTCACGGAGATCGGCTACTTCGTAGAAGTTGCAGTGACCGTGCAAGGCCTGACGCTGTCCCAGATTCACCCTGTCCTGGACGGTCGGAATAAACCGATCACACAGCCTACGGTGTTTGATATCAATACCTCGATCCAACGCGCGCTGGTGAAAGCCATTGCACTGCATGGTTTGGGTTTGAACGTTTACGCTGGCGAGGATTTACCCACGCACATTGAAGAGGGGGGTGAGGTACCGACAAAACCCGCAGCTCATGACTCTTCACCCGTCACGGCGATCGTAGGCCAGATAACGGAGAAGCAGCTGAACTATATCCAGCACCTGCTACGCGTGACCGGCTCTGACGCAGAGTCGCTGTTGGCGTACTTCGGGTTCGAATCGCTGGAGTCAATACCCCGAAACCATGCCAGTCGCGTGATTTCGGCACTGGAAACTAAGAAGAGGGCAGCCTAATGACAACGCGTATCTATTTGGAGCAAGGGTCAGCCGACTGGCTGGCCCACCGGCAGCTGTACCGCAACGCATCGGAAACACCTGCTGTGATGGGTGTATCTCCGTGGATGACACCGTATCAACTGTGGGAGCTGCGCACCGGACGGCGACAGCAGGAGGTGACCTATCCGATGGAACGCGGGATGCGGCTGGAACCAGCCGCTCGTGCGGCGTATGAGGAGATGACCGGGCATGTCGTGCAGCCGATTACCCTGGTCGACGGGGATTACTCCGCCAGTCTTGATGGACTGACGTTCGACGGCTCGCTCCTGGTCGAGATCAAGTGTCCTGTTCGTGGGGGCCGCTCGACGCTCTGGGAGCAGACCAGTCAGGGCGAGGTACCTGAACACTACCGCCTTCAAGTCCAGCACCAGCTCATGGTTAGTCGGGCAGAGCAGGCCGAGCTATTTGTCTACGATGAGGACCTTGGTAAAGGCATCGCGCTCCCAATCCACGCCGACCCCGAGTCACACGAGGCTATACGCGCAGCCTGGGATCGGTTCATGCCCCATATCGAAGCCGATACACCGCCAGAACTGACAGAACGTGACAGACTGGTGAGGGACGATCCTGCTTGGCTTGAGGCCGCCGAGGCTTTTGCCCAACGGAAGTCGGCCCTGGACGCGGCCAAGTCGGCAGCAGACGCAGCGAGGGCGGCGCTCCTTGAGCTGGCTGACCACCCAAGCGTTACAGGCGGTGGTGTTACCGTGACGCGGTTCGTTCGTAAGGGTTCGGTGGACTACCGCAAGGCAGCAGCCGACAGCGGTATTGATGTGGAAGCATATCGCAAGCCCGGAGGTGTGGACGTGCGTATCACTGTCGCTTCGTAGCGGTGGCGGAATGGAGGGGGCGGCTCGAAGCTGAGCCGTCCCCACCATACAATACCAGACCGAAACAGACCCTGCCTGGCACCTTGGCCTACCTGATACACCCCACCTTAGCCACGTAAAGAGAAGCTGAACGGACTTAAACCCATACTTACAAAGTGACTAGTGGGGTACACTACCTCACTCTCATTGGACCGGGTATCAGAGAGCATCAATGAATGCAGTAGAAATTGAGGAAGCCGTTTCGAATCTGGCGATGGAGCCTTTTGATGACGAGGCCTTCCCGTTTCTTTTCCTAGAGGCTTTTGGAAATAAGCCCACCACCATAAAACGACTGAGATCAGGCTCGTCCAATAAGTCTGACCTAGGTGGCGTGCTACAGACGAATAATATCCATATCAAGGCTTGCCCCGATGGTTCCGTGGGCGAAGCG
>NZ_JAVKCQ010000231.1:0-5711 GCF_040222615.1 Haliea sp. | reverse complement strand
GACGAAGGGCTTGAAGCTCGAACCGGGCTGGCGGCGGGCCTGGGCGGCGCGGTTGAATTTACTGTTTTCGAAGCCCATCCCGCCCACGATGCTGACGATGGCGCCGTTGTCCGGATTCAGGGATACCAGCGCCGCCTGGGCGGCCGGGACCTGGGCCAGCTCCCAGCTGCCGTCTTCGCGCTGCTGGACCCGTATGAGGTCACCTGCACTGACCACGTCCTCGACGCTCTGCGGGGCCCGGCCCACGGCATTCTCTGAAAGGTAGGGGCTGGCCTGGCGCAGGCCGTGATCCCAGAGCAAGGTGCCGGTGCTGCCGTCACGGAACAGGATATTGACCTGGGCGTCCGCCAGCTCGGTGACAATGGCGGGTGTGAGCCCCGCCACTACCGGCGTATCGGCCAGGGCCGCAAGCCACAGCGATATAGCTGTGGCGCCGGAGTCTTCGGCGGGCGGCGGCAGCTTGCGCTCCGCGCCGCGATAGCCATGGCGCTTGTCGTAGGTGATGAGACCGCGAATGACGGCCTCCTGGGCCAGCTGCTGGAGCTCGCTGCTGATGGTGGTGTACACCCTGTAGCCGTCGGTGTAGGCAGCCATGCCGAAACGGTCCAGCATTTCCTGGCGGGCCATTTCCGCCGCATAGTGGGCGGCAAAACTTAATTGCGCCCCGTGCTGCCGTGCGCTGACGGGTTCGGCCACCGCGGCAGTCCAGGCTTCGCGATCGATGTAGCCAAGGCTGAGCATGCGCCCCAGAATCCAGTTCCGCCGTTCCAGGCTTGCCTGCGGGCCGCTGATCGGATTGTTGCGCGACGGTGCCTTGGGTATGCCGGCAAGCATTGCGTGCTGGGCCAGGCTCAGTTCGCTGATGGTGCTGCCGTAGTACACCTGGGCCGCGGCCTCAAAGCCGTAGGAGCGATGGCCGAGGAAGACCCGGTTGAAATAGAGCTCAAAGATCTCCTGCTTTTCCAGCGCGCGCTCGATCTGGAAGGCCAGCAGGATCTCGTTGAACTTGCGCATGAATGTGCGCTCCAGGCTGAGGAAGTAGTTGCGCGCCACCTGCATGGTGAGGGTGCTGCCGCCCGAACCTTTTTCACCGGTCAGGGCCAGCTCCGACACCGCCCGCAGGAGGCCGGCAAAGTCCACGCCCCGGTGGCTGAAGAAACGGTCATCCTCTGCCGCCAGCAGTGCCTGGATGAATTGCGGCGGAATTTCATCGAAGTGCATGGGGTTGCGCTTCTGCTCCCCGAACTGGCCGATGAGGTCGCCGTCGCGGGTAAAAACCTGCATCGGGGTTTGCAGTTTGACGTCCCGCAGGGTCGCAACATCAGGCAGCCCGGGGTTCAGGTAGAGGTAGACTCCCGCCAGGAGCCAGCTGGCAGCCAGGAAGCCGAGCAGGGAGCAGCGCAATAAAAAACCGAGGAACTTCATTTATTCCTTTACAAAGCAGTGACTTGTATTACTGTAGGTTGAAAGGGGGGTCTGTGTCTTTTGGTAATTATAAGCTTATTTTGCTTTTTGATTGCATGAATGATTATGCTATACCTATAATTAATGTAATGGTGTATAAAAACAAGCTAAGTTAGTGATACTCATAGGAAAATGATTTGCTTGGCATTCTAGGGAAGAAAAGGTCGGCACCGGTACTGGGGTTGGATATCAGCTCCACTACAGTGAAGTTGCTTGAGCTGAGCCAGTCCGGGGGTCGCTACCGGGTCGAGAGCTACGCCGTGACATCACTGCCGGTTGACGCTGTCATTGAGAAGAACGTCAATGACATCGAGGGCGTGACCAACGCCGTTCGTACCGTTGTGGCGCAGTCGCGGACCAAGCTGAAAACGGCTGCCGCTGCTGTCGCCGGCTCATCGGTCATCACCAAGGTCATCGACATGCCCGTGGGGCTCAGTGACGATGACCTTGAAACCCAGCTGACGCTGGAAGCGGATCAATATATTCCCTATCCGCTGGACGAAGTGGCTATCGACTTTGAGATCCTGGGTGCCTCGCCCTCCAATACCGGCCAGGTGGAGGTGCTCATTGCCGCCTGCCGCAGGGAAACGATCGACTCCCGGGTGGACGCAATCGAGGGCGCCGAGCTCACAGCCCGGATCATGGATGTCGAAGCCTACGCCATGGAGCGCGCCTACGGCCTGATCCGGCGCCAGCTCGACCTGGAAGTCGAGAGCATGGTGGCGATCGTTGACATCGGCGCCACCATGACCACTCTCAGCGTTCTCAACAACGGCCAGACCATCTACACCCGCGAACAGCTTTTTGGTGGCAAACAGCTGACCGACGAGATCATGCGTCGCTACGGCCTGCCTCTGGAGGAGGCCGGGCTGGCCAAGAAGCAGGGTGGTTTGCCCGATGACTACGAGCCGGAAGTTCTCATTCCCTTCAAAGAGGCCGTGGTGCAGCAGGTGGCGCGTTCCCTGCAATTTTTCTTCTCTTCCAGTCAGTTCAATGACGTCGATTACATTATTCTGGCGGGCGGCGTGTCCTCCATGGATGGCCTGGTCGACCTGGTGCAGGACAAGCTGGGCACTCCGACCGCTGTTGCCAATCCCTTTGCCGAGATGACGATCTCCTCCCGGGTCAATGCCGTGGCGCTGAGCAGCGATGCCCCGGCCATGATGATTGCCTGTGGCCTCGCACTGCGGAGCTTTGACTAATGGCGCAAATTAACCTCCTGCCCTGGCGCGAAGAGCGCCGAGCCGAGCGCAAGAAGGAGTTCCTGATCCTGCTTGCCGCCGTGGCCGTGCTCGGTGTGTGCCTGGTGTTGCTGGGCGACCGTGTCGTCAACGGCCAGATTGATTACCAGCAGGCGCGCAACCAGCACCTGAAGGAAAATATTCGCGTACTCGACGCACAGGTTGCTGAGATCAAGGACCTGCAGCGTCGGCGCAACCAGTTGATCGAGCGCATGCGCGTCATTCAGGAATTGCAGGGTAATCGCCCGATAATCGTGCGGGTTCTGGACCAGCTGGTCAGGACCGTTCCCGACGGGGTCTTCTATACCAGCCTGACCAGCAATAACAACCTGATTACCCTGACCGGTATTGCGGAATCCAACAACCGGGTCTCGAGTTTGATGCGTCGGCTTGACGGGTCCGACTGGCTTCAGCAGCCGAACCTGGATTCAGTACGAGCGGCGACCCAGTACGGGGATCAGGCGGCAACGTTCAACCTGAAGGTCAAGGTGCAGTTGCCTGCATCCGACAACGGCGCGGGAGAATAGCTCGTGGCACTCGAAGATACTCTCCGCGCACTCAGGGAATTCGATGTCAACGACATCGATTTTGACAATATCGGTTCCTGGCCGGCAGGGGCCAAGGTCGCGCTGAGCGTGCTGTTGCTCCTTGCGGTGCTTGCGGGCGGCTATTACCTCCATATCAAGGACCTGCAGGCACAGTTCGACCGGGTGCAGGCGGAAGAGAGCCGGCTGAAGCAGGACTATGAAAAGAAAGCCTTCGAGGCGGCCAATCTGGAGGCATACAAAGAGCAGATGGTGGAAATGGAGGAATCCTTTGGCGCCCTGGTCAGTCAGCTGCCCAGCGATACCGAAGTTCCGGGCCTGCTCGAGGATATCACCAACAAGGGCCTGATGAACGGCCTGGAAATCAACAGCATCAACCTGCAGGCAGAACAGGCGCGCGAGTTTTACGTGGAGCTGCCGATCGCCATTACCGCTACCGGTTCGTATCACGATCTGGGCGCTTTCATCAGCGGGATGGCGGGCCTGCCTCGAATCGTGACACTGCACGACTTCTCTATCACTGCGCGGACCGGTAACAGCAATGCTCTCAACCTGAGCATTACTGCCAAGACCTACCGCTACAAGGATGGGGAGGGCTAGAGCATGAGCAAGGTATGGCGTCTGGCCGCGACGGCGGTGTCCGCAGCGCTCCTGCTGAGCGGCTGCGGTGGAGATGGGTTCGATGATCTCGACGTGTTTATGGCGGAAAAGCGCGCTCGTCCCGGCGGTATCATCGCGCCGATCCCGACTTTCCAGGCCTATGAGGCGTTTGCCTATAGCGCTACGGCGCTGCGCAGCCCGTTTGATCGTCCGGTTGAAGTGCGCGATATGACGCAAATGCAGGCGATCAGTGCGATCAAGCCTGACGAGAACCGGGCCAAGGAGTTTCTGGAGCAATATACCTTTGACTCGCTTGCGATGGTGGGCTCCCTGGAGCGCGGCGGTACCCAGTGGACTCTGATCAGGGATCCCGAGGGTGGAGTACACCGCGTCCGACTGGGGAATTTCCTGGGACGCAATCACGGCAGGGTGGTCGAGATGACAGATACCTACGTTGCCGTGGTGGAAATCGTCAGTGACGGTACCGCGGACGGGTGGGTAGAGCGCCCGCGGACAATCGAATTGAGCGGCATCTGACGCAGGGGCCATTGGTGACAGCCATGTTGAATATAACAGCGAACTTGGGGAAAAATGCCGTGAGAGAAGGATCTTGCAGACGCGGGTTGGGACTGCAACATCTGGCAGCAATGCTGGTTTTCAGTCTATTGGCGCAGGTCGGCTACGCGGCCCCAACGGTTACTGATATTGAGTTTGCCTCCCGCCCTGGCAGCAAGTTCGAGGTGCGTCTGGAGTTTGACGAGACGCCGCCGGAGATGCAGGCCTACACTATTGAGAAGCCGGCCCGGATCGCAATCGATTTCCCCGGCGCCCGCAGCGCCCTGCCGAGCAAGAGCTATTCCCTGCCCTATGGCAATGCCACCGGCATCGTCGTGCTGGAATCCGGTGACCGCACCCGTATGGTGGTCAACCTGGTCAAGCTTGTGCCCTACGAGACTCGCGTTGAGGGCAACAATCTCTACCTCATCGTTGGTCAGGATGAGACGGGGGACTTTGTCAAACCCTCCAGCGATCCCAATCGCCTGATTTCCCGGGTTGAGCAGGTCGCCCGCGAGCGTTCAAGTATTACTGACCTCCAGTTCCAGCGGACAGGAACCAGCGAGGGCCGGCTGACCCTTGAGTTGAGCAACCCCGCGGTGGATGTCAACGTCTTCAGCGAGCGTGGGGACATTCGCGTGCAGTTCCTCGACACCACTGTCCCGGACCGTCTCATGCGGCGCTACGATGTGACCGACTTCGCCACGCCGGTTACCAGCGTTGACGTCAACAGCGCCGAGCGCGGCGCGACCCTGACCCTGAAGACGACGGGCGAGTTCGATTACCTGGCATACCAGACTGACAACCAGTACGTGATAGCGGTCAAGCCGCTGTCGAAAAAGGAAATAGAGGATCGCCGCGACGAGTTCAACTATGTCGGAGAGCGTATCTCCCTGAACTTCCAGGATATTGAGGTGCGGGCGGTGCTGCAGCTTATCGCCGACTTCACCGAGCTCAACCTGGTGGCGAGCGATACGGTCTCCGGTCGCATCACCCTGCGCCTGCAGAATGTGCCCTGGGACCAGGCGCTGGAGCTGGTGCTGCGGACCAAGGGCCTGGACAAGCGGCAGGTTGGCAACGTGCTGATGGTGGCGCCGGCGGCGGAGATTGCCGAGCGCGAGCGGCAGCAAATTGAAGCCAACAAGCAGATTGCCGAACTGGCGCCGCTGCAGAGTGAGTTCATCCGTATTCGCTACGCCAGTGCTGCCAGTGTGGTAAACCTGCTCAAGGCCGGCTCCGAGGACGGCGGTACGCTCATTTCGCCGCGCGGCTCGGTGATCGTTGAGCCCCGCACCAACTCCCTGAT
>NZ_JAVKCQ010000230.1:0-15744 GCF_040222615.1 Haliea sp. | reverse complement strand
ATGGCCTGTTCCCACTTGCAGGGCTGCGGACTGGCAGCCACTAAGCCGGGAAGGTGGTCGCACCGACGCCCTCCGAGTCCGAAAAAGGCCATTCCCGCCCGGGATCAACGCGGGTGGGAGGTTCTGGCGAAGGGACTTTGTTACTGGTGAGGACGGCTGCTGGTACGAGATTCTGGCTCCGAAGCCCGAAGCCCGAAGCCCGAAGCCCGAAGCCCGAAGCCCGAAGCCCGAAGCCCGATACGCCGATACGCCGATACGCCAATGTTCCGGCGCTCTGATCCCCGTCGTCCCGGGGTCCCGGCACTTGGCCGGCTTTCCCCTCAGGCGAAGCCCCGAGCGGGTATTCAAGGTGCTCCGCGTTGATGCGGGGGGTGGGGGCTTCGCTACGGACTTGGAGGGCGTCGGTGCGCCCACCTGATCGCCTTAGTGGCTGCGAATCTGCAGCCTCTAAAGCGGGAACAGGCGCGCGCCAACCCCACAGGCGCCATGCCCAATGCCTTCCCGGCTCACCCCGTGCGCGGCCAGACGGCAGCGCAAGATCACCGCAGGAACGCGCGCCGCATGCGCCCGCAATGGAGTAGCGGAGTCCCCGCCTCCCGGAGCGACGCAGCGGCCGCCAGGCCGCCAAGCGAACGAAGCCACACGAACGAAGCGACCCACGACGCGACGCAGCGGACGCCAGGCCGCCAAGCGAACGAAGCGACCCACCAAGCGGACAGGGGCGTTCTCAGGCCTTGCGCGTTCGTTTCGGGTGCTTGCGCTCCGGGTAGCAGGTCGTACAGATCTCGCAGACCCGGCCATCGCAGCCTCGCGCGCTGCAGAACTCGCGGCCGTAGTAGATGATCTGCAGGTGCAGTCGGTTCCAGTACTCCCGCGGGAACAGACGCTTCAGGTCGCGCTCGGTCTGGACCACGCTCTTGCCGCTGCTGAGCCCCCAGCGCTGGGCCAGGCGGTGAATGTGGGTATCTACCGGAAAAGCGGGCACACCGAAGGCCTGGGACATGACCACGCTAGCCGTCTTGTGGCCAACCCCGGGCAGGCGCTCCAGGGCCTCCATGTCCGCCGGCACTTCGCCGCCGTGTTCCCCCATGAGTATTTCGCTGAGGCGCTTGATGGCGCGGGATTTCTGCGGTGACAGGCCACAGGGGCGGATGATCTCGCGGATCTGTTCCACCTCCAGCTGGGCCATGGCCGCGGGAGTGTCGGCCAGTGCGAACAGCGCGGGTGTGACCTGGTTTACCCGCTCGTCGGTGCACTGGGCGCTGAGCAGGACGGCGATCAGCAGCGTGAACGGATCCCGGTGGTCCAGGGGAATGGGAGTCTCCGGGTACAGTGCCTGCAGGCGCTGCAGGATGTACGCCACGCGCTCCGGCTTGCTCAGCATGCGTCTACAGGGTCTCCAGCAGCCGTACAATGCGCTCGGCGGCCTGCACGCAGTCTTCCTGCGATGCCACCAGGGCCATGCGCACCCGGTTGGCACCGGGGTTGCCTGCGTCCGTATCCCGGGCCAGGTAGCTGCCGGGGACGACGGTGACATGTTGCCGGGCATAAAGCTGGCGGGCGAACTCGGTGTCGCTGCCCGGGGTCTCGGGCCACAGGTAGAAGCCGGCATCCGGGCGCTTCACCTCCACGTGCCCGGCGAGGATGGCGAGCACTGCGTCGAACTTCTCCCGGTAGCGCTGGCGGTTGACCCTGACATGCGCTTCGTCGCTCCAGGCGGCGCTGCTGGCGTGCTGGTGGTGCAGCGGCATGGCGCAGCCGTGGTAGGTGCGGTACTTGAGGAAGTCGGCCAGCACCTTCGCATCCCCGGCGACAAAGCCCGAGCGCAGCCCGGGCAGGTTGGAGCGCTTGCTCAGGCTGTGGAAGACGACGCAGCGCCGGTAGCTGTCGTTGCCCATGCCGGTGCAGGCCTGCAACAATCCCGGTGGCGGCGCGGCTTCGTCGCAGTAGATTTCCGAGTAGCACTCGTCGCAGGCAATGATGAAATCGTATTAATCAGCCAGTTCCACCAGTGCCTGCAGCTGCGTCAGGGGCATTACCGCACCGCTGGGATTGCCCGGGCTACAGATGTACAGCAGCTGGCAGCGTCGCCACCAGGCCTCGGGCACGCTGGCGAAGTCGGGCAGGTGGCCGGTGGCGGCGGTGGCGTTAACGAAGCCGGGCTCGGCGCCCGCCAGCAGGGCGGCCCCCTCGTAGATCTGGTAGAAGGGGTTGGGGCTGAGCACCATGGCATCGGGGCCGCCGCTCACCACTGCCTGGGCAAAGGCGAACAGCGCCTCGCGGGTGCCGTTGACCGGCAACACCTGCGTATGCGGGTCCACTGCGGCGAGCTTGAAGCGGCGCTGCAGCCAGCCGGCGATGGTCTCCCGCAGGCTGTCCTCACCGCGGGTGGCCGGGTAATTCGCCAGCAGCGGCAGGTGGGCAGCCAGGGTGTCCAGTACAAACCCCGGTGAAGGATGTCGCGGTTCGCCAATGGACAGGGGGATATGAGCCTTGTCCGCCGGCGGTTGCAGGTCCGCGAACAGCGCCCGCAACTTTTCGAAGGGGTAGGGTTGAAGCTTGTCCAGCAGCGCATTCATGGTTGTTCAGGCATCCTCTACCTGGTCGTCCAGCTGCTCGCGAATGGCGCGCTGGATAGCCTCGCGCAGCGCCGGATCGGTCAGCGGCTGCTGCTGTGAGTCGGTAATGAAAAAGACGTCCTCAACCCGCTCACCCAGGGTCTGGATCTTGGCGGCCTGCAGGTCTACGCCATGCTCGACAAAGATCCGCCCAATGCGGGCCAGCAGACCGGGGCGGTCACGGGAGGAGACCTCGAGCACGCTGACGTTCTTGATCTCGTCGATCGACATGCTGGTTTCAGTGGGCACGGAGAAGGACTTGATCTGGCGCGGGGTGAGTCGCATGACATTGGGTGCCCGGTCCAGGTTGGAAGCCAGGGCGCGGCTCAGATGGTCTTTGATATGGCGGAGGCGGGCGCTGTCGTCGGCGATAGAGCTGCCGTCCGAGTTCAGCACGTAGAAGGTGTCCAGGCTCATGCCGTCGCGGGCATTGTAGATCCGTGCATCGTGGACGCTGAGTTCCAGCTGCTCCAGCTCGGCGCAGGCCCGCGAGAACAGCTGGGCGTGGCTGCGGGCGTGGATAAAGATCTGCGTCGTGTTGGCCACGCTGGAATCCGAGCTGTTGCGAATCAGCACCAGCGGCTGGTCCCGTTCGTAGTGCCCGGCGATGGCTTCCGTATGCCAGGCGATATCCTCGGGCTTTTCCCGCAGGAAATAGTCCTCGCCCTGTTGGCGCCAGAGATCCTGCAGTTCCTCTACGGTGAAACCGCGGTACTCCAGCATGTCCGCCGCGGTCTTGCGCGTCTGCTCGATCCAGACCTGCTTGTCCACCGGGTTCTCCAGGCCCCGGCGCAGGGCCCGGCGAGTGCCGGTGTAGAGCTGGCGCAGCAGGCTGCCGCGCCAGGCATTCCAGAGGGTCGGGTTGGTGCCATTGATATCCGCCACGGTGAGAGTGAACAGATAGTCCAGCCGGTCCAGGTCGCCAACGTGATGGGCAAACTGCTGGATCACGTCCGGATCGGAGATGTCCTTGCGCTGGGACACGGCCGACATGGTGAGGTGGTTGCGCACCAGCCATACAACCAGTTCGGTATCTCGGTCGCTCAGCCCATGCTCCTGGCAGAAACGCTCGGCGTCTACCGAGCCCAGTTCCGAGTGGTCGCCGCCCCGGCCCTTGCCGATGTCATGGTAGAGCCCGGCAACGTACAGCAGTTCGATTTTCGGCAGTCGGCGGGCGACCCGGCTGGTAACGGGAAAACGTTCGTCGAACTCGGGTTTCTGGAAGCGCCGCATGTACTGGATCACTTCCAGGGTATGGGCATCCACCGTGTAGGTGTGGAACAGGTCGTGCTGCATCTGGCCGACGATGCGTCCAAACTCCGGCAGGTAATTACCCAGAATCCCGTAGCGGGTCATGCTGCGCAATAGCCGGGTCATGTTGTAGGGCGAACGCAGGATATCCAGGAAGCTGGCCCGGTTGCGCGCATCCGCCCGGAAAGTACTGTTGACCAGATGGCGGTGTTCCCTGATCAGGCGGATGGTGGGGGTGCCCACGCCGATAATGCCGGGCTCACGTCCCGCCAGGACAAACACTTCCAGCAGCGCACCGGGATCGTTGCTGAACAGGTCGTCGCGCAGAGCCTCGATATAGCCGTTGCGGACCTGGAAACGCTCGTTGAGGATCCTGACCTCATCCACCGTATCGGCCCGCAGGATGGCCTGGTCAAAATTCTGGATCAGCAGCTCGTTCAGCTCGCCGAGGGCCAAAGCCCAGCGGTAGTAGGTTTGCATGAACTGCTCGACCGCCAGCTTTTCACCATCCTCGAACCCCCACATGTCCGCCAGTTCACGCTGGTGGTCGAACAGCAGGCGGTCTTCCTCGCGGCCGGCAATCAGGTGCAGGGCGTAGCGAACCTGCCACATGAAGTCCCTGCCTCGCAGCAGCATCTTGCGCTCGTCAGGCGTAAGGAATTCGCCGGTGTCCATGGACTCCAGGGAGTCGACGCCAAAGTGGCGCTCGGCAATCCAGGCAATGATCTGCAGGTCGCGCAACCCGCCGGGAGAGCTTTTTACGTTCGGCTCAAGGTTGTATTCGGTGTCGGCAAATTTGGCGTGCCGCTCCCGCTGTTCCTGCAGTTTGGCGCGGAAAAAATCAGCGCTGGGCCACATGTGTGCGGGTCCGGTCAGCTCCCGGACCTGCTCCATCAGCTTGTCGGGACCGCGAATGACCCGGGTTTCCATCAGGTTGGTGAGTATCGTGATGTCCTTGCGCGCCTTGCTGCAGCATTCGCTGACAGTGCGCACGCTGTGACCGATACTGAGGCCCAGGTCCCAGAGCTGGGTCAGGAATTGTTCCAGCTGCTCGTGACAGCGCTCGCTGTTTTCACCCAGCAGGACCAGGATGTCGATATCCGAATGCGGGTGCAGCTCGCCGCGGCCGTAGCCGCCCACGGCGACCAGGGCCGGTTCTACGCCGGACCAGTCGCGGCTGTCCCAGAGTGCGCCGAGCAGTGCATCCATGAACTGCGCCCGCAGATGCAGCAGCCGGGCCACACGGGTCCCGGCCTGGAATTCACCGTGCAGGTAGTCGGCGGCGGCCTTCAGTGCCTGTTTGCCGATCTTCAGGCTATCGCCGCGGGAAATCGCGGCAACAAAGGCATCGGGGTCGAACAGCTCGGGGGGCAGGCTGTCATCCCGGTCGGTCATGGGGGGGGTGGTATCAGAAGGATTCATTGCTGCGCCGGGTGAAAACCTCGCAGCCATCGGCGGTCACCCCCAGGGTGTGTTCCCACTGGGCCGACAGGCGGCCGTCGCGGGTGGTGACGGTCCAGCCGTCCTTTTGGTTGAGCTTGGTGTGGCGTCGGCCGGCGTTGATCATGGGCTCGATGGTGAAGGTCATGCCCTGCTCCAGGACCAGCCCTGTGCCCTTGCGTCCGTAGTGCAGAACCTGCGGATCCTCGTGGAATATCTGGCCAATACCGTGGCCGCAGTATTCCCGCACCACCGAGTAGTAGTTCTTTTCCGCGTGCTGCTGGATCACGGCGCCGATATCCCCGAGGGTGGCGCCGGGGCGCACCAGCTCGATGGCCTGGTACAGGCACTCCCGGGTCACCTGAATCAGGCGTTGGGCATGCGCCGCGACCTCGCCAACTTCCACCATGATGCTGCTGTCACCGTGGTAGCCGTCCTTGATGACGGTGACGTCAATATTGACGATGTCGCCGGACTTCAGCTTCTTGGTGTCGGATGGAATACCGTGGCAGACCACCTCGTTGATCGAGGTGCAGATGGAGCGCGGAAAGCCGTGATAGTCCAGTGGCGCGGGGATTGCCCGCTGCACCCGGGTGATGTGGTCGTGGCAGATTCGGTCGAGTTCACCGGTGGTGATCCCCGGCTCGACCAGGGGCTCAATCATCTCCAGCACCTCGGCGGCGAGACGGCCCGCGACCCGCATTTTTTCGAACTCGGCCTCGGTCTTGATGGATACTGCCATTTGTTACCTTTTCATGTCTGGGTGTGCCGCCATCGCGCCCGGCGCGCAACCGGCTCCGCGTGGTGGGGGAAAAAGACGCATTCTACAACATGTGCGGGGGTTGTGAGTAATCGCCCCGACGGCATTCGTTGCGGGGCGGTCGATCCCGCCGCCGGCGGAACCGTGCCGGCTATTCCCGGACCGGGCGGCCCCGGGCCTTCTCAGGCTGCCCGGTTTGTGGTATAAAGCGCGCCTTCTTTTCGGGGCGGCGTCATCAGGCGGCTCCCCGCGGGAAGAAAAACCCAACGTCGCACACATATCGACACCTGCGCCAGGGTGCCGGCTCCGGTCGGTTTGGCGCTTGGGATATGTGGAGGATTAACCCAATACAAAGGTATATATCATGTCGCAAGTAAGCATGCGCGACCTGCTGCAGGCAGGCGCACACTTTGGTCACCAGACCCGTTACTGGAATCCGAAGATGGATCGCTACATCTTTGGTGCCCGCAACAAGATCCACATCATCAACCTCGAGCACACGGTGCCAGCCTTCAATGAAGCGCTGACCCTGGTCAAGCGCCTGGCCGGCAACAAGAACAAGATTCTGTTCGTTGGCACCAAGCGCGCCGCTGGCAAGATCATCAAGGAGCAGGCCGATCGTGCAGGCATGCCCTACGTCAGCCACCGTTGGCTGGGCGGGATGCTCACCAACTACAAGACCATCCGCGCCTCGATCAAGCGTCTGCGCGAGCTGGAAGCGCAGCAGGCTGACGGTACGTTCGCCAAGCTGACGAAAAAAGAAGCGCTGATGCGTACCCGCGACATGGAAAAGCTGGAGCGCAGCATCGGCGGGATCAAGGATATGGGCGGTCTGCCCGACGCCCTGTTTGTGATCGATGTTGACCACGAGCGCATTGCCATCACCGAGGCCAACAAGCTGGGCATCCCGGTGATCGGCATTGTCGACACCAACAGCAACCCTGACGGGGTCGACTACGTCATTCCCGGCAACGATGACGCCATTCGCGCAGTCAAGCTCTATGTCAGCGCAGTGGCCGATGCCTGCCTGGCTGGCAAGGCTGAAGCCGGTGACATGAGCGCGGTCCGCAATGAGTTCGTCGAAGTGGATGCCGCTGAGGCTCCCGCGGCGGCTGCCGAGTAAGCACCCATCCCCGGTGCGGCCGTCTGGCCTGCGCCGGGGCTTCCCTGCCTCCGTCCGGGGGTACAGGTTCAAAGATTCAGCGCCCCAGGCGGGGCCGTAGCAGGAGGAATAACCATGTCTGCAGCATTGGTCAAGGAATTACGTGAGCGCACCGGTCTCGGCTTGCTCGAGTGCAAGAAGGCGCTTGCATCTGCGGATGGCGACATCGAAAAAGCCATCGAAGAGCTGCGCAAATCCAGCGGCATGAAGGCGGCCAAGAAAGCCGGTCGCACCGCTGCTGATGGCGTTGTCGCCACCCGCATTGCCGAAGACGGCAGTTATGGCGTGCTGGTCGAAGTCAACAGCGAGACCGACTTCGTGGCCCGTGACGAGAACTTCCTCGCTTTCGTCAGGAAAGTCGTCGATGCGGCCTTCGAAGGACGCCAGACCGACGTCGCGGCCCTGATGGCGGGCGACCTGGAGTCGGCGCGCGAGGCCCTGGTCCAGAAAATCGGTGAGAACATCGGCGTGCGCCGGATCAACCTGGTGACGGCCGATGCCGGAGTCGTGGGCGCGTATGTCCACGGCAACAACCGCATTGCGGTGCTGGTGGAGCTGAAAGGCGGCGACCAGGACCTGGCCAAGGACGTGGCGATGCACATTGCGGCCGTGAACCCGCAGGTGGTGTCTCCGAACGACATGCCGGCCGAGGTGATCGAGAAAGAGCGTGAGATCTACACCGTGCAGGCCCAGGACTCCGGCAAGCCGGCGGAAATCATTGAGAAAATGATTGGCGGCAGGATCAAGAAGTTCCTTGCCGAGAACAGCCTGGTAGAGCAGGCCTTCGTCAAGGATCCCGACGTCACCGTTGGCAAGCTGGTGGCCACGGCGGGCGCCGAGGTCCTGTCGTTTGCCCGCTTTGAGGTGGGGGAAGGGATTGCCAGGGAGCAGGTCGACTTCGCCGCCGAGGTTGCCGCCCAGCTCAAGGGCTGAGGGGCGGCCAGGCAAGCAGCAACGGGGCCCAGGCCCCGTTTTTTATGGCTGCAGCGAGTGGGCAGCGCTATCCGCCGGCGCAGTTTCTGCCCCGGGGCACTAGGGAGCTGGCTCTTTGTCCTGTAATATGCGCGGAGTTCGGGAGAGATCAGGTATGCCACAGGCCTCAGGCGACAAGAAGTATAAACGAATCCTGCTGAAACTCAGCGGCGAAGCCCTCACCGGCAGCGAGAGCTTTGGTATTGATCCCAAAATACTCGACCAGCTCGCGCTGGAGATCGGTCAGCTGGTGGGGATAGGGGTGCAGGTGGGGCTGGTTGTCGGCGGCGGGAACCTGTTTCGCGGTGCGGCGCTGCAATCTGCTGGTCTGGACCGGGTCACCGGTGACCACATGGGTATGCTGGCCACGGTAATGAATGCGCTGGCCCTGCGCGATGCCCTTGAGCGCTCCAATATCGCCACCCAGGTCATGTCCTCCATTCCCATGAGCGGAGTGGTTGACCATTACGACCGGCGCAAGGCCATCCGCGCCCTGAGCAACGGCGATGTGGTGATTTTCTGTGCCGGTACCGGTAACCCGTTCTTCACTACCGACTCCTCCGCCTGCCTGCGCGGTATCGAGGTGGACGCTGAGCTGGTGCTGAAAGCGACCAAGGTGGATGGCGTGTATTCGGCCGATCCGATGAAGTTTGCCGACGCTGTCCGCAACCAGCGCCTTAGTTACGACGAGGGTCTGGACAAGAAGCGGGAAGTTATGGATCTCACGGCCATCTGTCTCTGCCGCGACCACAAGATGCCGGTTCGCGTGTTCAAGATGGAGGATCGCGGGGCGTTGCTGAGTATTGTACGTGGCGGCCAGGAAGGGACCCTGATCCAGTAGCCCGGGTAGCTACCGCAAGGAGATAGACAAAGTGATTGAAGACGTCAAGAGTGAAGCCAAAGAGAGGATGGAGAAGAGCGTCGAAGCCCTGGTGCACAATTTCAACAAGATTCGTACCGGTCGCGCTCACCCCAGCATCCTTGATTCAGTGAAAGTTGAATACTACGGCGCCGAGACGCCGCTCAACCAGATGGCAAATATCAACGTGGAGGACGGTCGCACCCTGGCGCTGACGCCGTGGGACCGCTCCATGATCCCCCAGATCGAGCGCGCCATCATGAAATCGGACCTGGGCCTGAACCCCGCCACCTCTGGTGAGGTGATCCGGATTCCCATGCCCGCGCTGACCGAGGAGACCCGCAAGGGGTTCATCCGCCAGGCGCGCAGTGAGGCAGAGGCCGCCCGGGTCTCGGTGCGCAATGCCCGTCGCGACGCGATGAACATGCTCAAGGAGCTGGTGAAGGAAAAGGATATCAGCGAAGACGATGAGCGCCGCGGCCAGGATGGCGTGCAAAAGCTGACCGACGGCTACGTGGAACGGATTGAAAAGATGTTGGCGGACAAAGAAGCCGACCTCATGGAAATTTAACCCCCTCAGGGTATGTCCACCACCGAAACGCCAAGCTCCACGATCCCCGCTGCGGTGCCGCGCCATGTCGCCATTATCATGGACGGCAACAATCGCTGGGCGCGGCGGCAGGGCCTGGCCGGGCATGCTGGCCACCGGGCCGGCGTGGAGGCGGTGCGCGGCGTACTGCGATCCTGTCGCCAGCACAAGGTCGAAGTGTTGACGCTGTTTGCGTTCAGCAGCGAGAACTGGGGCCGGCCCCAGCCCGAGGTCCGGGCGTTGATGGCGCTGTTGTCACGCTATTTGCGCAATGAGGTGCGTGAGCTGCACAAGGACGGCGTCCGCCTGCGTTTTATTGGCGAGCGCAGTCGGTTCAGCGAGCGCCTGCAGCGGTTGATGAGCAACGCCGAGTACCTGACCCTCGATAACCGCGCGGCCACGGTGGTGATTGCGGTTGACTACGGTGGCCGCTGGGATATTGCCCAGGCCGCGCGCAGACTGGCTGAGCAGGTGCAGGCGGGTACGCTGGGTCCCGCGGATGTCACCGAGGAGGCGGTCAACCGGGAAATCTCCATCAGCGATCTGCCGGCTCCGGATCTGTGTATCCGCACCGGCGGCGATTCCCGCATCAGCAACTTCATGCTCTGGCAATGTGCCTACAGTGAGCTGTATTTCACCAACACCCTGTGGCCCGACTTCGGTGAACTGGAGTTTGCCCGGGCTCTCGCGGATTACGGCCGGCGCGAGCGCCGGTTTGGCCTGCGGGATCCCGATGGCCTGGTTACAGGTCTGGGTACCGATGCTTAGGCAGCGTGTCATTACCGCTGTGGCCATGGCGGGCCTGTTCCTCGTTGCGGTAATGATGCTGCCGCTGTTCGCACTGGCCGCGGCTTTTGCGCTGGTGGTGGTTCTCGGGGCGTGGGAGTGGGCGCGACTGGCAGGCTGGCAGTCCACCGCGGCGCGGACCCTGTTTACCGCAATTCTGGCCGGTCTGTTGGCTGCCCTGTATGTGTATGCCGAACTCGGTGACGAACCTCGACGTGAGCAGATACAGCCCCTGCTGGGCGTCGCCTGCCTGTGGTGGTCTTTTTCCCTGCTCTGGGTAAAGAGCTACCCTGCGAGTGCGGCGCTTTGGCACAGCCGGGTCATGCGCAGTCTGATGGGGCTCATGATTCTGGCCAGTGCGTGGCTCGCCGCGGTCTATTTGTTGAGCTTTCCCCGCGGCGGCCTGTTGATGGTCGCGCTGGTCCTGGTGGTGGCTGCAACGGATATCGGCGCCTTTTTCGCCGGCACCCACTTTGGCCGCCACAAGTTGGCGGAGCGGGTCAGTCCGGCCAAGACCTGGGAGGGCTTTTGGGGTGGCATGGCCGCTGCCGTCGCCCTGGCGTTGTTGCTGTGGTGGGTTATTCCCGCGCGGATGGCCCATGTGAGCCTTGCTGCCGTGATCGTCGTGGTCCTGTTGACGGCGCTGGCGTCGGTGCTCGGTGATCTCACGGTGAGCATGGTCAAGCGCGAAAGCGGGGTGAAGGACAGCGGTTCACTGTTGCCCGGGCACGGAGGCCTGCTGGATCGCCTGGACAGTCTCTGCAGCGCAGCGCCCGTTTTTGCCCTCGGTTTGTTGCTGGCGGGCTGGTAGCGGTGAGTGCGTTGCAAAACGTTGCGGTGCTGGGCAGCACCGGTTCCATTGGGTTGAGTACCCTCGATGTGATAGCGCGGCATCCGCAAACCCTGCGGGCCTGGGCGCTGGCGGCAAATCGCTCGGTGGCGACCATGGTCGAGCAGTGCCGGCGCTTCCAGCCCGCGTACGCGGTGATGATGGACCCGGAGGCGGCGGGTGAGCTGGAGTCCCTGCTGGCCGGCGAGTGCGACACCCGCGTGCTGGCGGGGGCCGAGGGTCTGCAGCACATCGCTACCCATGCGTCCGTGGATGCAGTGATGGCGGCTGTGGTCGGGTCCGCAGGGCTGCCCTCGACGCTCGCGGCGGCGCGGGCGGGCAAGCGCGTATTGCTGGCCAACAAGGAGTCGCTGGTCATGGCGGGCCACCTGTTGATGGCGGCGGTGCGCGATGCGGGGGCACTGCTGCTGCCCATAGACAGTGAGCACAACGCCATCTTCCAGTGCCTGCCGGTGGACAAATCCGGTCGGCCGGGCCTGGCGGGGGTCAGCAAGGTGCTGCTGACCGCTTCCGGGGGGCCTTTCCGGCAGTGGACTTCGGCGGCCATTGCCGCTGCCACTCCCGATCAGGCCTGTGCCCATCCCAACTGGTCCATGGGCAGGAAGATTTCCGTGGATTCCGCCACCCTGATGAACAAGGGCCTGGAACTGATCGAGGCCTGCTGGCTGTTCGACCTGGCGCCGGAACAGGTGGATATCGTGGTGCACCCGGAAAGCATCGTGCACTCCATGGTACAGTACACGGATGGTTCGGTTCTCGCCCAGCTGGGCAATCCGGATATGCGCACGCCGATAGCCTACGGCCTCGGCTGGCCCCGGCGGCTGGAGTCCGGGGTTGCTTCCCTGGATCTGGTGGCCCTGTCGAAACTGCACTTTGAGGCGCCCGACGAGGCCCGGTTTCCCTGCCTGCGCCTGGCTCGGGAGGCGGTGGCGACCGGGGGCACAGCCATGGCGGTCTGCAACGCAGCCAACGAAGTGGCGGTGGAGGCCTTCCTCGGCGGCAGCATAGGCTTTGCGGACATCCCGAGGGTCATCGAAGCGACCCTGGAGCAGGTGAGCGCGGTTGAACCGACCTCCCTTGCCGTGGTCGAAGCAGCGGACAGCGAGGCCCGCGCGGTGGCGGGCGCCCAGCTGGCCCGTATCCGGACCGGCAGTGTTGAGACCCTGGAGCGTTAATGGATCTGGCCTATACCATTGGTATTACTCTCATCACCCTCGGCGTGCTGGTGGCGGTGCATGAGTACGGCCATTTCTGGGTGGCGCGCCGCTGCGGGGTCAAGGTCCTGCGTTTTTCGATCGGCTTCGGCAAGTCCCTGTACACCTGGCATGACCGCCACGGCACTGAATACTGCATCGCCGTGATCCCGCTGGGGGGCTATGTCAAGATGCTCGACGAACGGGAGGGGGATGTCCCCGCCGGGGAGCTGGACCAGGCTTTCAATCGCAAGCCGGTGCTCCAGCGCATTGCCGTAGTGGCGGCTGGTCCGCTGGCCAATTTTGCCCTTGCGATCCTGGCCTACTGGGTGTTGTTCATGGGTGGTGAATCCGGCTATGCGCCGGTGATCGGGTCGGTCGAGCCAGGATCGGTGGCCGACGCCGCGGGCCTGAAGGCCGGTCAGGAAATCGTCGCGGTGGACGGCGAGGAGACCCCGACCTGGCAGGCCCTGAGCTTTCGTTTGCTGGACCGTATCGGTGACACCGGCAGTATCCGGTTTACCGCTAAAGAACCCGGCTCGGACATGCTTTACCAGTCTGAGGCCCCGCTGCAACGCTGGTTGTCGGAGCAGGAAGAGCCCGATCTGTTTGGCGGTTTGGGGGTTGCCATGTATACCCCGGAGGTGCCGCCGGTGGTCAACGAAGTGGTCGCGGATAGCCCCGCTGCACGCGCCGGCCTGCAGGCTGGCGACCGCATCCTGAGCGCCGACGGGCTTCCCATGCCCCGTTGGATGGACTGGGTGGACTATGTCCGCGAGCGCCCCGGTCAGAGGATAGCGCTGGAACTGGAGCGCGATGGCGAGCAGCAGAGTACCGCGATCATTCCCGACGGCGAGGCAGACGTCGACGGCACGGTGATCGGTCGCGTCGGCGTCGCCGTGGTCATGCCGGCGATGCCCCCGGAGATGATTCGGCAGTTTCAGCGCGGTCCCCTGCAGTCGCTTGGGGCCTCGGTCACCCGCACCGGGGAGCTGGTCAGCTTTACGCTCGGTTCCATCAAGAAAATGTTGCAGGGCCTGATCTCACCAAAAAACTTGAGTGGCCCCATTACCATTGCTAAAGTGGCGTCCGCCTCGGCCAAGTCGGGTCTGGAATCCTGGATCGGTTTTCTCGCCCTGCTCAGCGTCAGTCTTGGGGTGCTGAACCTGCTCCCCATCCCCGTGCTCGATGGGGGGCATCTCTTGTACTACACCGTGGAGTTGCTGGCGGGGCGGCCAGTGCCCGAGAAAATACAGGCGTTGGGGTATCAGCTGGGCCTGTTCATGATCCTCGGGATCATGGCTTTGGCGCTTTATAACGATTTTGCGCGCCTCTAGCCCGGTGAATCTTGCGGGTACTTACATATTCATGACCTTGGGGTCGGGCCTTATCCGGTGGTTGGGAAAATTTTGAAAAGACGCATGCAACTGGTGCTGGCAATGCTTTTGCTGGCTCTCCCGTCTCTGGCCCAGTCCCAGGACGCTTCCTTCATCGTTGCCGATATCCGGGTCGAGGGCTTGCAGCGGATTTCGGCGGGCTCGGTGTTCGCCGCCATGCCCCTTGCCGTCGGCGACCTGGTCAACGCGGAAGCCATCCGCGCTGCATCCCGCAGCCTGTTCGCCACCGGCAACTTCGACGATATCCGCATCGGTCGCGATGGCAATGTGCTGGTGGTGATCGTGGTCGAGCGTCCCAGCATCAGTGAAATCAACATCGAGGGCAACAAGGCAATCGAAACCGAGGCCTTGCTGGACGGCCTGCGGGGCGCCGGCTTGGCCGTTGGACAGGTCTTTCAGCGCTCTACCCTGGAGGGCATGCAGCTGGAACTGCAGCGCCAGTATGTGCAACAGGGCCGCTACGATGCCAGTATTGAAACTGAAGTGCTGCCCGAGCCCCGCAACCGCGTGTCGGTCAACATTGATGTCGACGAGGGTACGGTCGCCGCGATCAAGCACATCAACGTTGTCGGCAATGAGGTGTTCGAGGACGAAGAGCTGACCGACCTGTTTGCGCTGAAAACCACGGGCTGGTTTTCATTTTTCACCAACGACGATAAATACTCGCGGGAGAAACTGACTGGCGACCTGGAAACCCTGAGTTCCTGGTACATGGACCGCGGCTACCTGCAGTTCTCCATCGACTCCACCCAGGTGTCGGTCTCCCCGGACAAGAAGTCGGTCTACATTACCGCCAATGTCACCGAGGGGGAAAAGTTCACGGTCACTACCGTCGATCTCTCGGGCGACCTGGTACTGCCTGAATCGGACCTGCAGCGTTTTATCCTGGTCACCGAGGGGGAGACTTTCTCCCAGCAGCTGGTGACGTCCACCGAGGAGTTCATGACCCGCCGGCTGGGTAACGAGGGCTACAATTTCGCCAAGGTCACCGGAATTCCCGAGATTAACGAGGAAGACAATACCGTCGCCCTGAAGTTTTTTGTCGACCCGGGCAAACGCACCTACGTCCGCCGCATCAGCTTCAAGGGCAACCAGAAGACAGCCGATGATGTGCTGCGCCGCGAGATGCGGCAGATGGAAAGTGCGCCGGCGTCGGCCTCGGCCATCGAGCAGTCGCGGATCCGGCTTGAGCGCCTCGGCTATTTCAGCAAAGCCACGGTGGAAACGCCGGAAGTGGCGGGGCATGACGACCTCATCGATGTGGATTTCACGGTCGAGGAACAATCCTCGGGCAGCATCGGTGCCAGTTTCGGCTACGCGCAGGATGCCGGCCTGATCTTTGGCCTCAACCTGCAGCAGGACAATTTCCTTGGCACCGGCCGCCGCATCGGTGTCGGCCTGAATTCCTCCCGCTACCAGGATCTGTACAGCTTCAACTACACCAATCCCTATTTCACTGAGGATGGGGTGAGCCGCGGGTTCAGCGTTTTCTACCGCTCCACCGATCTCTCGGAGATCAACGTGGCCCGCTACACCACGGACACCCTCGGCGCCTCAATGAACTTTGGCTACCCGATCAAGGAAACCCAGCGCCTGGGCTTCAGTTTCGGAGTCGCCAACACGGATATTACCGCCGGCCGGTTTGCGGTGCAGGAGATCAAGGCCAGCCCGCGCCTGGTAGACGGTGTCGACGGCTTCTTTGTCAGTACGCGGCAGGACGACGGTACCTACTCCGCGGCGGAAATATTCCAGCCGTTGGTCGACCTGCCGACGGACGCTCTGACCCTGCCTGCAGAGGACGGTTTCCTGGATCTGAACGGCGACCAGTTCCTGAACTGGACGACCTCTTTGAGCTGGAGCCAGTCCA
>NZ_JAVKCQ010000229.1:0-17409 GCF_040222615.1 Haliea sp. | reverse complement strand
CCGCAGGGCTACTGAGCCCGGAGGTGACCGGGGCGGGGCGTCGGCTTGCCCTGACACGGCAGCTGCTGCCGGCACATGGACCATGGCCGGCCCCGCCATCAGGTGGACAAGCCGATCGATATCCAGCTCGCGGGCGGTTTCGGTGGCCACCAGCACGCCATCACGCAGAACCGAAACACGGTCGGCAACCCGCTGGATCTCGCTCATGCGGTGGGAGATATAGATGATCCCCACGCCGGATTGACGCAAGGTGTCGAGCTGCAGGAACAGCTGGTCGATCTGGGGATCGGTGAGGGCGGCGGTCGGTTCATCCAGGATCAACAGCTTGATGGGCTGGGCCAGTACCCGGGCGATCTCCACCAGCTGCTGCTTGCCGACACCGAGCATCGCCACGGGCAGGTCGGGATCCAGGTCGTCCAGCTGCAGCCGCGCCAGTGCCTCGCGGGCCCTGGCTCTCAACGTGTGCCGGTTGATGATGCCCACTGGGTTGCCCAGCTGCCTGAAACAGAGGTTTTCGGCAATGCTCAGGTTGGGAAACAGGTTAAGCTCCTGCATCACCATGCGCACGCCGGCAGCTTCGGCATCGCGAATCGAGGCGGGCTGGTAGTGCTCTCCGGCCAGCAGCAGGCTGCCGCCGGAGGGGCGGTGAATGCCGGCTATGATATTGCACAGAGTGCTCTTGCCAGCACCATTGCTGCCCATCAGTGCATGGATCTCGCCCCTGTTCAGGGTGAAGTCAACGCCCCGCAGTACCGGCGCAGCAAACTGCTTGTCCAGGCCCCTTGTTGCCAGCAGGGCGGTGGGTGTCGCGGGCACCGGGCGGTCTCTAGCGAGCACCGTTGACCACGACATCCACCGGCGTGTTGCGATCCTGCGGAGCCTGGCCTGTCGCCAGGATCTCCAGTGCGTACTCGATCCCGAATACCGCCAGCTGGTCGCCGTACTGGTCGGCGGTGGCGAGCATCTCTCCGGATTGCACCAGGGTGTTGGCCGCGGAAATGTTGTCGAAGCCGACTACCAGTACCTCATCCGCACGGCCGGCCTGGCGCACTGCGGCCACAGCGCCCAGCGCCATACTGTCGTTGGCGCAGAGCAGCGCCCTGAGATCGGGGTTTTCGCCGAGGATTGCGCTGGCCACGGTGGCCGCGCGCGCCTGCTCCCAGTCCGCGGACTGGATCGAAACCACCTCGATACCGGCAGCACGCATGGCGTCCTCAAACCCGGCCTGTCGCTGCTGTGCATTGAAAGCCCCGGGAATACCGCCGATGATTGCGACCCGGTCGCCGGGAGCAAGCGCTGCCGCGAGCACATCCCCCACCTTGCGCGCCCCTTCGCGGTTGTCCGGCCCGACGAAGGGTATGCTGACGCCCATGTCCGCAAGGACTTCGCGATCGAAGCGGTTATCGATATTGACCACCACGATGCCCTGGGCAACGGCGCGCCGGGCGACGGGCAGCAGGCCTTTTGAGTCCGCGGGTGCGATCACGATGGCATCAACCCCGGTGGCCATCATTTGCTCGACCAGCGCCACCTGCTGTGCCAGGTCGCTCTCGTTGCGGATACCGTTGACAATCAATTCATAGCTGCCGGGGTTTGCGGCCTGGTGCGCCCTGGCGCCGTCGGCCATGCTGGTGAAGAATTCGTTGGCGAGCGACTTCATTACCAGGGCAATGCGCGGTAGCTGCGGGGCCTCCTCTGCGGCGGGCTGCGCCGGGCCCTCCTGTTGTCCGCACGCAGCGAGCGTGAGCGCGAGCAGCAGGCTCGCCAGAGTGCGGCGGGGATAGTGGTTGCTGTTGCGGGACATGGCGTGTCTCCCTCGGGTCTCACGGCTGACAGAGTCTATTCGATTCTGCGGGTAAAAAAGTGTGGCGAACACCTTTTTACGCGCTAGTCTATACACTCTGCGAGCATAATAAGGCGTATCCTGATGGACTATCTCAATTCCCGCTGTTCCCGGGCGTTCTCGCGCTTGAATCGGGCAAGCGCCGCTTGCCTGTCGGTGCTTTTTCCACGGCGCTGTCCCGGGGTCGGGCTGCTGTCCCTTCTGCTGGTGCTTGGCCTGGCGGCCTGTACTGACAGCAACGATAGCCAGGTGCCGCCGGCTCCGCCGGTCCAGCCCGAGGAGGTGGACCCCAACCTGGTAGTGGTGGAACCGGGCGATGATTTCCAGCGGCGGATGCTCGAGGCATTCATCAACGCCGAGCCCGGTCAAACCATTGAGCTTCCCGCAGGCGAGTTTACCCTGGATGCGGCAGTCTCCCTTGACGTCGACAACGTGACCGTGCGCGGGCAGGGGCATGAGCGGACTGTGCTGAACTTTGCCGCGCAGCTGTCGGGTGGTGAGAGTCTGCTGGTGACCAGCAACAACGTGGTGCTGGAGAATTTCGCGTTGGTTGATCCCCCCGCCGACGGCGTCAAGTTCAAGTTTTCCAACGGTGTCACCATACGCGCGCTGCGCGTGGAGTGGACCTGTGGCGCCTGCGCCAGCAATGGCGCCTACGGCCTCTACCCGGTGCAGACGAAGAACGTGCTGATCGAGGACAGTATTGTAATTGGCGCCAGTGATGCGGGGATCTATGTCGGTCAATCCGACAAGATCATTGTGCGCCGCAACCGGGTATCCCTGAACGTCGCCGGAATCGAAATCGAAAACTCCACAGACTCGGATGTTTACCAGAATGTCGCCGAGGACAACACCGGGGGCATCCTGGTGTTCGACCTGCCCAACCTGGGGCTGGATGGAGAACGCGCAAGAATCTACGACAACACGATCCGCAACAACAATACGCCGAACTTCGCGCCGGAAGGCAATATCGTGGGTATCGTCCCCGCCGGTACCGGCATTCTCGCCATGGCCTTTGACGATGTAGAGGTGTTCGGCAACCGTATCGAGGGCAACCAGTCACTGGCTATCGCCATCGTCAGCTACGCGATCAGTGGCTTGACCACCGGCGATACAAACTATGACCCCGACCCGCGGCGTATCCATGTGCATGATAATGACTACAGCGACAATGCCTACGATCCGCAGGACCTGGTCGCGGACATTGCCGGCCTGTTCAACGGCCTCGGCGGGGTGCCGGAGATCGTCTACGACGGGCTGGGTGAGGGGCAGGGCGCCTTTGCCGATGCCGATCGCATCTGCATAGCAGAGGCGGCGACCGTCCGCCGGGGTGTCCTGTTCCCGCCCGGCGGCGGCGGGCCCAGTGCCGATCCGGGTTTCTTTGCCTGCGCCCACGCCTCGCTGGCGGAAGTTGTGCTGGATAGCCCCGAGGTGATCGCCGAAGGCGAACGGCCGCCGACCGAAGCCGAGATTGCCGAGCTCTGCAACCCTGTCGGGGATGAGGTCAATTTCGACGCTGTGGAAGTCAGCTGTCGTGAACTGGCGGGGTACAACCTGTTTGCAGATGACCGGGAGCCGCGTCAGGAAGCCAATGGCGGTATCGGCTACGAGCTGACCACTGCGCTGTTCACCGACTACGCCTCCAAGTATCGCTTCATCTACGTGCCCGATGGCTTGCAGGCGGCCTACTCATCGCGCGATGTCTTCGACTTCCCGGTAGGGACAATCATCGCCAAGACGTTCACCATGCCAAGGGATTTTCTCAATCCCGGTGCGGGGGAGATCATCATCGAGACCCGCTTGCTGATTCATCGTCGGCATGGCTGGGCAACGCTGCCCTACATCTGGCGTGAGGACGGCAGCGGCGCGGACCTGGTGGTGGCGGGCGGTCGCCGGACCCTGGCGTGGATCCACAGTGACGGGATGAGCCGCAGTACCGATTACGTCATTCCCGATGCCAACAGTTGCAAGACCTGCCACGGTGTAACGCGGCCCGAAACGGGCAGCGCTGTGAACCTGGAAACGGTCAATCTGCCCATTGGTCCCAAGGCGCGGTTTCTGAACCGGGACAATGTCTACGCCGGCGAGAACGCCAACCAGCTGGCCCACATGGCTGAACAGGGGGTTCTGGCGGGTCTGCCTGACGAGCTCGCCACCATCGACACGGCGGCGGACTGGGAGGACCCCGCGCAGCCGTTGCAGGCGCGGGCCAAGGCCTACCTGGATATCAACTGCGCGCACTGCCACAGCCCGGGTGGCTTCGCCAGCAATTCCGGCATGTTCCTGGAGTTCTGGCGCGAGGTGGACTCCAGCTATGGGATCTGCAAGCCGCCGGTGGCGGCAGGTGCTGGTTCCGGAGGGCTGCAGTTCGATTTCGTGCCAGGCAATGCGGACGCCTCCATCACAGTTTTCCGGATGAACTCCAACGACCCGGATGTTCGCATGCCCGAGATCGGGCGCAGTATTATTCACGATGAGGCCGTGGCCCTGATGCGAGCCTGGCTGAACAGCTTGACTGGAGGTTGCTAGGCGAGATCCCGAGCGGCTGTATCGACGGCATTTCTGAGGGTATGATTGACCGGCCCGAGGGCAGGGCAGGAACCTTCAACGACTGAGTGGTTGACCTCAAGGAATGCGCAACATGGATAGTTCGGTTCAATCTGATCGCGTGGTGGCCATGGTCGAGGCGCTGCTGGCGCGGGTGGGTGGCGCGGTACCTGCGGCGGAGTATTCGGCGCTCACCCAGCTTGCCTACAACCTGCTGGAACCGGTGCCACCCTTTCTGCCACCCAGCCCGCGTCAGGTTACGGTACTTATTGTCGATCTGCGGGGGTTTTCCTCGCTGGCGGAAATCTGTAGTTCCGCAGACCTGATTGACCTGCTGAAACCCTTTTTCGAACAGATGACGATGCTGATCCACGCCCACGGCGGCTTCGTCGACAAGTTTCTTGGCGACGGGGTGATGGCGCTGTTCGGTGCACCGACCCCCTGTGACAGCCATTTGCAGCAAGCGCTGCAGTGTGCGGCCCGCATGCAACAGGCCATGGCCGGGATCAACACCGAAAATGCCCGCCGGGGCTTGCCGGAAATTCATGCCGGCATTGGCATCAATACCGGTGAGGTGATGGTCGGCAGTTTCGGCCCCGAGGATCACCGCGAATACACCGCCATCGGCGACGAGGTCAATTTCGCCGCCAGGATCGAATCGTTCAGCCTGCGCGGGCAGGTACTGCTGAGTGAAAACAGCTATCTGGCCGCGCGCGACAGTATAGAGGTGGGTGCCATGCGCCGCCTGCAGGTCAAAGGCAGGCGGGGCCCGGTGAATCTGTATGAGATGCTTGCCGTCTCCGAACCGGAGCGAATTGAAGTGCCGCGAGTGGAACTGCGTAATTCACCGCGTGTCGAGGTGGAGCTGCCGCTGCAGTTTCACCGCGTGGACGGGAACGAGGTCCTGCAGGAGACCCATGCCGGCAGCATCCGCAATCTCGGTTACGATGGCATGCTCGCCCAACTGGAGCTGGAACTGCCAACGCTCAGTGAAATCAACTTCCGGGTCAACAGCGACTTTGCGACCGACGTTTCCGGTGAGGTGTATGCCCGGGCCCTGTATACCAGGCCGATTGCAAACCGTTTCGAAATCTCCTTCGCCTTCACCACGTCGGGCACTGCCGGCCACGAGGCCGTGCGCCGTTATGTCGATCAGCTTCTCTGGGGCAGGCCATAAGCCCGGAAAACAGCCCCGGGTGGATGCCAATATCGAGGATTCAGCCCCGGTCATCACCGGAGGCGTGTAATTCGCGCTGGACGGGGCTTGCTGTGCTGAATTGAGGCCGTGGGTCCCCCGTGTGCACGGCGGTGACTATCCAATTGCCATGGCTTGGCTTATGCTCATCCGGGACCCGGTCCAGTTGCCGGCGTGGTGATATAAGGACTTCCTGTGAAGTGGTTGTTGTTCTGGGTGCTACTGCTGCTGGCTATTGCGGTGGCAGCTGTTTCTGTCCACGAGTACCAGACATCTTACCTCCAGTCGCGCTACTTTACCCGCATGGCCGGGGAGCTTGTCTTCGAGCTCAGGGAGGGCCCCTCCCGCTTTATCTGGTTTCCATCCCACGGCCCCTACAACGAACAGCGCGGGTATACCCGGCTGCCTGAGTTTGTTGCGCGACTCAATAGCCGGGGCTATGAAATTGCGCGTCAGGGCTATTTCTCCAGAGAGCTGATGGACTATGCGCAGTGGGGCGCCAACCCGCCCTACCAGGAGAAGCTGCAGACAGGTTTGACCATTGTCGACAGAGAGGAGCGCACGCTGTTTGCCCACCGCGACCCCTCGAACATCTATACCAGCTTCAGCGATATACCGCCGCTGCTGGTCGCCGCCCTCCTGTTTATCGAGAACCGGGAGCTGCTGGCGGAAAAGTACCCGAGCAAGAATCCGGTGGTGGAATGGAATCGCCTTGCCGAGGCCTTGCTGGCACAGGCGCAAAGCCTGGGCCAGTCCGATGCGGCCACTCCCGGCGGCAGTACCCTGGCGACCCAGATGGAAAAGTACCGCTATTCTCCCGGCGGGATAACCATTGATGGCGGAGAGAAGATCCGTCAGATGATCTCCGCCAGCGTACGGGTCTACCGGTTGGGAACGGATACGGGTACTGCGCGGGAGCTGATCGTCCGCGACTACCTCAACTCCACGCCGCTGGCAGGCCGCGCCGGGCGCGGGGAAATCCACGGCCTGGGGGATGGCTTGCGGTTCTGGTTTGGTATTGATTTTGACTATGCCAACCAGTTGCTCGGTGCAGAAGCTGGCACCTTCGACATTGACGCAAGGGCACGGGTGTTCAGGTCTGCCCTCAGCCTGTTGCTGTCCCAGCGCAGGCCGTCCTACTATCTGCTCGCCGGGCGCGAGGAACTCAACGAGTTGACCAACAGCTATCTGCGCGTGCTCGGCGCCAACGGGATCATCGATCCAGCGCTGCGCGATGCTGCTTTACGCCAGCCCCTGGTGTTTCTCGAGCGGGTGGAAGCGCCGCCAGCCAGCTCGTTTATCAGTCGCAAGGTTACCAACAGTATCCGGACTGAGCTGCTGTCAACGCTGGGTGTGCAGAGTCTATATTCGCTGGACAGGTTTGACCTGCGGGTGCGCAGTTCGGTGGCCAGCGATATACAGCGGGAGGTCGAAGCGCAGCTGCAGCGGGTAACCGAGCCGGCCTACGCGAGAGCGGCGGGCCTTCTCGGGGAGAAACTCCTGCGAGAAGAGCAGCTGGGTGCACTGCGCTACAGCTTTCTGCTCTATGAGCGGACCCCGAACGGCAACCTGCTGCGGGTGCAGACAGACAACTTGAACATGCCGTTCGATATGAATACGGGTTCCAAGCTGGATCTTGGCTCGACGGCCAAGCTGCGCACGCTGATCAGCTACCTGGAGATTGTCGAGACCGTGTACCTGGGTCATCGCGGTCTGGCCCCGGAGGAGAGGCAGATGGCGAGGCAGGTTGCCGAGGACCCGTTGCGGCAATGGACTCTGGATTATCTGCAGCAGCACCCGACGGCGACGCTGCGGGAGCTGTTGGCCGCGGCGATGTTGAGAAGCTATTCCGCCAGCCCGGCCGAGTCGTTTTTTACCGCGGGCGGGATGCATCGTTTCAGCAACTTCGAGCAGCGGGACAACACCCGGGTAATGACGGTTGCCGAGGCTTTCAGCCGCTCGGTGAATCTGGTCTTTGTTCGCATGATGCGGGACGTCGCCCGCTACTACACTCTGGAGATACCCGGGGCCAGGGAGCTGCTGGAGAATCGGGATGACCCGCGCCGACGGGCATACCTTGAGCGCTTCGCCGACATGGAGGGGCAGACCTACCTGCAACAGTTCTATCAACGCTATGGCAGCTTGCCGGCGGAGCTGCTGCTGGCGGAACTGGCGGACCGGACCAGGCCACTTCCCGGGCGACTTTCCATGGTGTTCCGCTCTGTGCTGCCAGAGGCCGATGCGGGAGCGTTGGCGGCGTTTCTCGGCGCGCGGTTGAGCGCGGAGCTGCTGGAGGAGATTGAGGTCGGGAAGCTCTATCGGCAATATGATCCTGCGCGTTTCGACAGTAACGACCGGGCCTATCTCGCCAAGATACACCCGCTGGAACTGTGGTTGGTGAAATACCTTCTCGATAACCCCGGGGCCAGCCTGAAGCAGCTTGTCTCAGCGAGCAGTGAGGCGCGGCAGGACGCCTACGCGTGGCTGACCAGATCGAGGAAAGAGCGCGCGCAGAACAACAGGATCAGGATACTGCTGGAGCAGGATGCGTTCGAGAGTATTCACCAGCAATGGCAGCGCCTGGGTTACCCCTTCAGCAGTCTGGTGCCATCCTATGCCACGGCCCTGGGTGCTTCTGCTGACCGGCCGACAGCGCTTGCGGAACTGATGGGAATCATCGTCAACGATGGCGCAAGACTGCCGCTGCGGCAGATTGAGGAGCTTCATTTTGCCCAGGGAACACCTTACGAAACGCAGTTCCAGCTGAGGCCGCCACAGGGACACCGGGTGCTTTCCAGGGAAATCGCGCAGACCGTGCGCAAGGCCCTGGCGGATATTGTGGATTCGGGCACAGCCCGACGCCTGCGCGGGGCTTTGGTGGATGCCGCGGGTCGAGCTGTGGAAGTGGGCGGGAAGACAGGCACCGGCGACCACCGCAGCAAGACCTTTGGCCCGGGAAGGCAGTTGCTGGCCGAGGAGGTGGTCAACCGGAACGCCCTGTTCACCTTCTTTATCGGTGACCGTTTCTTCGGGGTCATTCTTGCCCATGTCGGCGGTGCGCAGGCGGAGGGCTTCGAGTTTACCAGCGGGCTGCCGGCGCAGCTGCTGAAGGTGCTGATGCCCTCGCTGCGACCACTGCTGACCGAGGAGGCAGCGGGCCCGGTTGCGGGCCAGCCGGGGGCGTTGCCGGGTGGCGGCTGACGCCCGGCGAATCAGTCCAGGGAGGCCAGGCGGAGCACCTGGCCGGGCTTGATCCTGTGGCTGTGGGTCAGGTCGTTCCAGGACGCCAGCTCCTGGTGGGACACGTTGAAGCGCCTGGCGATCTGCCACAGGGAGTCGCCCTTCTGGATCACATAAACCTGCGCGGAGCGACCTGCGCCAGATCCCGGTGAGCGGGCTGCCAGGCTGGCCACCCCTGCGGCGCCGGCGCTGGCCGCCGCCCGGGTTCCCGGCAGGCGCAGGTTCTGGCCGGCGCGTATCCGGTGGGCATCGCGAAGGCCGTTGAGAGACATCAGGGTGGCTATCGAAGTGTTGTAGCGCCGGGCAATGGTCGACAGGGATTCACCGCTGGCGATGCGGTGCAGCACATCGGGCTGCTGTTGGTTGAACCGCGCGCCGGCGGGAATCGCCGCCAGCGCCGTGCTCAGGCTGACTGGCCGCAGGTCCCTTGGTATTCGCAGTTGGAAGCCCCTGGGAATATGCTTTTCCCCTGTCCAGACAGGTTCCAACAGCGATGGGTTGTAGCGGCGCAGCAGTTCAATGTCGACTCTGGCCGCACGGGCCAGCTCGGTGGCCGGTACATAGTGGGAGGTCACGACCGTGTCATAGGTCAGCGGTGCAGCCGGTTGCAGTTTGCCGAAGTACCTCGAGGCATTGCGGTCCACTTCCAGCGCGGCGAGAAAGGAGGTGTAGAAGTTGCGCGAGGCAAAACCGAAACCGGGCCCGCGGTAGTCTCTGATAATGGCTTCGATATCTGTCGTTGCCATCGCCCTGGTGGCGCGCAGCATGCCGCCGGCACCGATGTTGTAGGCGGTGATGGCCAGGGGCCAGGAGCCGGTCGCCTGGTAATTCTGCTGCAGCAGTCTGGCGGCCGCCTCGGTAGACACATAGGGGTCCATACGCTGGTCGACAATGGAATTCACCAGCATGTATCGCTGTGCGGTGGCCGGCATGAACTGCCACATCCCCGCCGCGGCTACCTTGGAATAGGCTCCGGGATTGAATGAGGATTCCACATGGGGGAGAACGTCCAGTTCGAGTGGCAGATCATGCCGGGCGAGGATACTCCGAATGTGGGGTTTCCACTGGCCGGACCTGACCAGGCCGTCCCGAAACCGGTCAGCTTGACCGCGCTGGAAGCGGACATTGTTGGCCGCCTGCTGCAAGGTGCGGGAGTTGGTGCCCGGTGGCCAGGCGCGCAGGACGCTGGCCTCCAGGGCGCTCAGGCCCTCCCGTTTGCCCGCGCCAAGCCTGGACAGCGCCGCCTGGTACTGCTTTTTGGACTCTTCGATCTCCCGGTTCTGCTGCGCCGGTGACAGTCCGGGAGGGAACGACAGTGTCTGGTAGACAACAGCGAGGTTCACGGCGTCGTGAATGTAGCCCTGCCCGGTCGAGACTTCGGTGTATACCCGGGTCCAGAATTGCACCGCAGGTTCCAGGCCCGGGGGGCGGGGGATTGCGCTTGCCGAGGCGGCGGCAGCGCCGAGCGAAAGCCAGAGCACAAGCACGATGCGGAGCATACAGGCCTCGACAAAAGGATGATGGCGAGTTATAGCAGATTTGCTCGCGCTAGGAAATCATCCCGCAAGGGCCGGGCAGCTTCCGGCTGCTTTGCCCGCGCCGTGGACTCAGTACCGATGCAAGCCGGATCGTGTAAGCTGATGGCATTGATGAACAGAGCCCCAAGCTATGCAACTGATTCTGCACCACTACGCCATGTCGCCCTTTGCGCAAAAGATCCGCAGCATGCTGGGCTATGCCGGATTGCCATGGCAGTCGGCTATTGCCCGGGAGATGCCACCGCGCCCGGTCGTGGCACAGCGTGCCGCCGGCACAGCCGCGATGGGGCGCAAGGCGCGGCAGACAATGTCCTGGCTGGACCTGGGCCGCGTCCTCCTCAATCGTATCAATATGGGTCGCAAGGCAGAGCTTGGGATCGCCGGCCTCCGGGAGGCCCGGCCGCTGGTGCTGGCGCACCTGGCGGAAGTCGAGTCGCAGTTGCAGCGGGAGTTCCTGTTCGGCACCGCCCCATCACACGCGGATTTTTCCACCTGGCACGGACTCTTGGAGGGTCGGGACAGTGCCTGATTCAGGGCCCCGGCGTACATCCCGGGTCCGCGCGAGCAGGGCCTATGCCCGTGCCACCAGTCGCGCCAGGGCCTATATCGAAGAGCCGGAGAAGCTGAAATCCCTGGCGGCGGCCGCGGGGCGCAAGGCCGAGGCCCGCGGTGGGCCGCTGGCCGCCATCATCGCGCCGATCAGGAATGCCCTGCGACTGGTGCGCGCCTATGCCGCTGGCTCCTATCGCGACATCTCCTGGCAGTCACTGCTGATCCTGGTGGCGGCGGTGGTGTACTTTGTAATGCCGGTGGATCTGGTGCCGGACTTTATTCTCGGTCTTGGCCTGCTCGATGATGCCGCTATACTCGGCTGGACCTTGCGTACCCTGAACCGGGACCTGGAGCGGTTCCTGGCCTGGGAGCAGGGCGAGGCCGCCTCGGCGTCCCCGCCAGCAACTGACGGCGACGCAAGCGACTGACGTTGGCACAACCCGGCGGCCGGCCCCAACACTGTGGATGGACTCAGTATGGAATTTACCCAGATCATTTCTCTCTTCGCCTACGGTACCGAAGCGGTCGGCGTGCTGGTGGTGCTGGTCGGGGCGAGCTACTCGTCGGTGGTGTTTGTCCGCCACTTCAACAAGGTACCGGAGGGAGTGGCCTATCACACCTTCCGCCGGCAGCTCGGCCGCTCCATTATCCTGGGTCTGGAGTTCCTCATCGCGGGTGACATCATGCAGACCATCATTGTCGATGCGACCTGGCAGAACGTGGCGGTGCTGGGCCTGGTGATTCTCATCAGAACCTTCCTCAGCATGACCCTGCACCTGGAGATCGAGGGTCGCTGGCCCTGGCGGCAGGCAGCCGATGAGGGGCCGCGCGACGGAGGCTCAGACCGGCGCTGATTGCAATCATCCATCGCCACGCTATACTGTACAAATATACAGTATAGAGGGGTGCCCGTGGCGATTCTCCGGCCTTCACACGCCCGCCGCGGTCGCGGTGCAACGTTCGACCCCCACAATCGCTTTGCCCACCTGGCCAGTGAGGAGGTTGACGATGGCTGGTGGCGGGAGGAGGCGCAGCAGCGCATTGCGACGGAAGTCAGGCAAGAACCCGCGAAAACTGCGCTCAGCTGGAACAGCTCACCGGACCTGGGCTTCGACCGCTCCATCAACCCCTACCGCGGCTGCGAGCACGGCTGTATCTACTGTTATGCAAGGCCCAGCCACGCCTGGTGGGATCTCTCTCCCGGCTTGGACTTCGAAACCCGCCTGATTGCCCGCACCGGCCTGGTCGAACGATTGCAGGGGGAGCTGTGCAAGCCCAATTACCTGTGCCTCCCCATCAACCTGTCGGGCAACACGGATTGCTACCAGCCCCTCGAGGCAACTTGTGGCACCACCCGCGCGTTGCTGGAACTGCTGCATGAGTGCCGCCACCCGGTCACCATCGTCACCAAGAGCGCGCTGATCCTCAGGGATACGACACTGCTGGCGGACATGGCCCGGCAGCGGCTGCTGCACGTGTTTATCAGCGTGACCACGCTGGACAACGATCTCAAGCGCAGCCTGGAGCCGCGCACCGCCTCGCCCGCAGCGCGCTTGCGGGTCATCAGGGAGTTGAGCGCCGCCGGTATCCCGGTCGGTGTGCTGGCGTCGCCGATCATTCCCGGACTCAACGACAGCGAGTTGGAGTCGATTCTGCAGGCCTCCCGGGATGCGGGCGCGGTGATGGCCAACTGGATGTTGCTGCGGCTGCCGCTGGAAGTCGCGCCGCTGTTCGAGGACTGGCTGCAGACGCACTACCCGCAGCGGGCGGCGAAGGTCATGAGCCTGATCCGCCAGTGCCGTGGCGGCGCGGACTACGACGCCCGGTTCGGTCACCGGATGCGTGGCGAGGGTGTCTTTGCACAGCTTCTGGGGCAGCGTTTCCAGCGGGCGAGCAAGCGCCTGGGTTTGAATGCCCGGCGTTACGATGAACTTGATTGCAGCCGGTTCCTGCCACCGCGAGCCCAGGGCGACCTGTTCGCGAGCGAGTGAAGTCATTGCCGGCGCCGGCCCGTCGCAGCAGAAAACACTGCGGCTTTCTCTCCATTTTTCGCGGTGATGTCACGGCTGGCTGTGCACTGGCGTCCGCTCTCCGTATACTGGCGCGAGGCGGCCTCGCGGTCGATACCCGGATAGCACTGGAGAGAACCATATGGAAGTCAGTGGATTGATTGCCTACCTGATCATCGGCGCGCTGGCCGGCTGGCTGGCAGGCAAGCTCATGAAAGGGCGGGGGTTCGGCCTGGTCGGCAATATTGCGGTCGGCATTGTGGGCTCGGTGATAGGGGGATTTGTCTTCAGTTTGCTCGGGCTGTCGGCGGGCGGTTTTGTCGGTTCGGTTGTCGTCGCCACCCTGGGTGCCGCGCTGTTGCTGTACGTGGTCAATATCCTCAAGCTCTAGCGGCGGGTCATTGCGGCCACATCCCTGCCACCGTGCCGCCCTGGTTCGAAGTCTTCTGGCGTTTCCTGCTGTTGGGCTGTGTCAGCTTTGGCGGCCCCGCTGCCCACATAGCTTATTTCCAGCAGGCCTTTGTCCAGCGCCTGCGCTGGCTGGATGAGGCGGCCTATGCGCGCCTGGTCGCCCTCAGCCAGTTCCTGCCGGGCCCGGGTTCCAGCCAGGTTGGTTTTGCCATCGGCTACCGCCGTGCGGGTCTGCCCGGCGCCCTGGCCGCTTTCCTCGGTTTTACCTTGCCGTCTTTTCTCCTGATGCTGGGCGTGGCGGTGTGGTCTGCCCAGGCGCCTGACAGCGGCCTGCTTGCTGGCCTGGTACGGGGACTCAAGTTGCTGGCGTTGGTGGTGGTGGCGGAGGCGCTGCGGACCATGGCGGGGTCTTTCTGTCGCGACCTCGCGACTGCATCCGTGGCGGCGTTGACCGCGGTCGTGTTGCTGCTGGCGGCCTCGCCCTGGGCCCAATACGCCGTTCTGTTGCTGGCTGCGCTGACGGGATGGTTCTTGTTGCCCCGGCCCGGCGCTGGTGCGTTGACCCGGGGCTCCGGCGGGGCCGGGCTGCGCTGGCTGCCGGCGACTGCATTCGGACTGTTGTTTATTGGTCTGCCCCTGTTGACCCATGGTGATCCGGTGTGGCGCCTGTTCAGCCAGTTCTACAGTAGCGGAAGCATGGTGTTCGGCGGGGGTCATGTGGTGCTCCCGCTGTTGCAGCAGCAGCTGGGGGAGACGGTCAGCGCCGATCGATTTCTGCTGGGCTATGCGGCTGCCCAGGCCGTACCGGGGCCAATGTTTTCGCTGGCGGCTTTTCTCGGCGCCGACCTGTTGCCCGCGGCCCCCGTGGCGGGTGCCCTGCTGGCGACGGCGGGTATCTTCCTGCCGGGTTTCCTGCTGGTGCTTGCCTTGCAGTCCGCCTGGGAAGCCCTGGCGGCAAGGCCGCGCATCGTGGGCCTGGTGGCCGGTGTCAACGCGGCCGTTGTGGGCCTGCTGCTGGCGGCCTGGGTCAATCCGGTAGCGCTGGCGGCCATCAATGGCTGGCTGGATGCGGTTCTCGCCCTCGCGGGCTGGGTATTACTCTGGCGCTGGCGACCACCCATCCTCGTACTGGTAGTGGGTTTTGCCGCCGTGGGTATTGCGTCGGGTCTTTAGGGCGACACCGGCGAGATCTGCTTGGTCGATGCCATTCGTGCCGCTACACTAGGGCGGGAGTGGCCGCTGTCCCGCCGCTTGCGCAATTCTTTATTGAAGCTGCACAGGAAGAAATATATGTCCAATGAAGGGTACCACGAACCCATTGCGGAGCTCAGCGATGAGACCCGCGATATGCATCGCGCCATCACTTCGTTGATGGAAGAGCTGGAAGCCGTCGACTGGTACAACCAGCGGATGGACGCCTGCAAGGATCCCGAGCTGAGGGCGATCCTCCGGCATAACCGCGACGAGGAAAAAGAACACGCGGCCATGGTGTTGGAGTGGATTCGTCGCCGCGACCCGGTGCTCGACAAGGAGCTGAAGGACTACCTGTTTACCGACAAGACCATTGCCCACGAGTAAACCGCTGGTGCGCGCTTTCGCACTCGGCTGTTTGTTGCTGCTCGGTGGCTGTCTGGGGACTCCGCCGGGAGTGGAGCCAGTGGCCAAGTTCGACCTTCAGCGTTATCTGGGGACCTGGTATGAGATCGCCCGGCTCGATCACTCTTTCGAGCGGGGTCTCGACGGTGTAACGGCCAGCTACAGCCTGAACGACGACGGCAGTGTCCGGGTGCTGAATCGCGGGTATCGGGAAGCGAACTCCGAGTGGGACCAGGCCGAGGGCGTGGCGCGGTTCGTTGGCGACGAGAGCAAAGGCCACCTGAAAGTGTCATTTTTCGGGCCGTTCTATGCTTCCTATGTGGTGTTCGGCCTGGACCAGGAGAACTATGACTACGCCTTTGTGTCCGGTTTCAACAACAACTACCTCTGGCTGCTGGCCCGGAATCCCGAGGTGAGCGCAGAGCTGCGGCAGCGTTTTGTACAGCGGGCTGGCGAGTTGGGGTTTGCGGTCGACGAGTTGCTGTTCGTGGACCAGGGGCGGAACCTCGCCCCTGGTGGATCGGCCTCCGGCCGCTAATCCGCCGGAAGCTGGCCTGGCGGGCGCCAGCTACATGGAGACGCCCATCAGCTGCCATTCGCCATCCTGGTTGTCTTCTTCGGTGTAGCGATACTTGACCCTGGCGCCGTCGGGAGCGTTTTCGATCATCGCATTCTTGGGCTCCTTGAACTCAACCCGGTTGCGGCGGTTGAGCTTGCATTCGCTGCCTTTCTCCGCACGGCTCGCCGAGTGGAAGGCAACATATACATCGCGGCCCATCTGCTCGGCCTTCTTTTTGTCCACGGTGCCCTCGAGGATGCAATCCTGGGTGACTTCCGCCCAGGCGCCCGCGGCGAACAGGGGCAGGGTGGCCAATATCAGTGCTCTGGTCATTATTTTCATGGTAAATCTCCGGTCTGGCGTTTCGCGGCCCCGATCCTGCCGGGGGCCGGTAGCCCGCTGCTCGGGCTGTCCTCTTGAGTTGAAACCATCATAGGACCATCGGCGGCAGTTAATCTATCGCAGCAACGCCACTGTCATAATAAGTTCACAATAATAGTGTAGGGGCCTGGTGGCAGGTCGGGGTGGTGGCTACAGCTCAGGCAAACAGGCCGTGGACGTACCACTGCTGCCGCAGGCGGTCGTGAAACAACCAGTAGTACTGGCCCCTGGTGCCCCGGGCGATGTAATAGTCGCGGCTTACGGGTTCCTGCCACCAGTTGTCTTCAATGCGCTCCGGCCCGCCGATCAGCTGGAGAGCCCCCTGCCAGTGCAGCTGCCCCTGCAGCCAGCGGACTGGCTGTGGCTCCGGCAGCAGCCAGAAGGGCCGCCGGATGGAACTTTGGGTGGCCGCCGGCGCTGTCGCTTCGCTGCTGACATGCAGGGCCAGCTCCGGCAGGTGTTCATCCCGGCAGCTGATGGTAAGAATGGCCTGTAGTCCCAGGCGGTTGCGCAGGCGGTCGAGCAGCGCCTGCATCGGTTCGCGCTGGTTGTGGGGGCTGAACAGGTCGATGCTGGCGCTGCGCATCGCCAGCAGCTGGCGGCACTCCAGCGCCAGGCCCTCAATGCCTGTGCGCAATTGCAGGCGATCCAGCTGCAGCCGGGTGAGTTGGTACCAGTTCTCCCAGTCACTGTGGCCGCTGCTGCTGCGGACTCGCAGGCGTTGGACCCGGCGGTCGACCGCCACCAGCTGCCACTCGATGTCCTGCGTTTGCAGCTGGGTCTGGCGCAAAAAGCCGCACAGGGCCTGCAGCAACTGCTGCACGGCGGGCAGCAGCTCCGCGGTTGTCCGGACTTCATAGCCGAATAGATACTGGTCGTTAAAGCGATCAGGTGGGTGATAGTCGGGCTGCAGGTCCGCCTCGCGCCCCAGCATCTGGCGCAACCAGTGGATGAAGGCCTTGCCGCAGCGCCGGCCGAGAGCGGCTTCAGGCAGTGCCAGTACGTCTCCCAGCCGCCGTATTCCCGCCCGTTGCAGGGCGGCAACCTCTTGCGGGAAGTCATCCAGCAGGGTCAGCGGCAGAGTGGAGAGTTGCTCTCGCCAGTCTCCCCCGTCACCGGCAGCCAACCCCTGGCTGCTGAAGGACAGCAGCCAGGCCGCCCTGGGGGTGGGGGCCAGGCCCGCCTCAAGCCGGTAGCCGCGCAGGTGAATGCCGGCGTGTACTGTCTCCAGCAGCGCTTCCAGGCTGCGAAACAGGGTCAGGCAGCCGCCGATCTCCAGTTGCAAACAGTCCTCGCGCCAGGGGTGCAGGGTGGGAGTGATGCTGTAAGCCCAGCAGCACAGCTGTTGCAGGCAGCGCTGCTCTGCATCCTGACTTCGTGTCAGTAACTGCAGTGGCTCGTTGCCCGCGAGAGCGCGCACAGTAGCGCCCGTCATGCCTTCGCGAATACCCAGGCTGGCAGCGCAATCATTGGCCCGCAGTACCCGCTGCCGGGCCAGCACCACCACCGGCTGCTCCTCGGTCAGGGTCTGGCACTGC
>NZ_JAVKCQ010000228.1:0-2469 GCF_040222615.1 Haliea sp. | reverse complement strand
CGATGGTGGGGCGGTGCAGCCGGTCCTTGACCCGGGAGGCAAGGATACCGATGACCCCCTGGTGCCAACCCGGCTCGTACAGGGCTATTGCCGCCGGCGGACTGCCATCGTCTTGCCGCAGCGGCAGGCCATCAAGCAGTGACAGTGCCTCCCGCTGCATGCCCAGTTCGATCTGGCGCCGGTCCTGGTTCAGCTGCTGCAGGCGCGCGGCGTAGTCCCGGGCTATGCCCGTGGAGGGCGCCAGCAGGCATTCGATGCCCACCGACATATCGTCCAGCCGGCCCGCCGCATTGAGCCGCGGCCCGACAGCGAAGCCGAGGTCGGAGGCAACTACACCGGCGGCGGCGCGCCCGGCCACTTCCAGCAATGCGGCAATGCCCGGCCGTGCGCGGCCGCTGCGGATACGCTGCAGCCCCGCCGCCACCAGGATCCGGTTGTTGCGATCCAGGGGCACCACATCCGCCACCGTCCCCAGGGCCACCAGGTCGAGGCAGTCGGTGAGGCTGGGCTCCGGTAAACCCCGGCCGGCAAACCAGCCGCGCCGACGCAGCTCCGCCCGCAGTGCCAGTATCACGTAGAAGATCACCCCGACTCCCGCCATGGCCTTGCTGGGGAATCTGCAGTCCGGTTGATTGGGATTGACGATGACGTCTGCTGCCGGCAGTTCGCGGCCGGCGAGATGGTGGTCCGTGACCAGGGTGGCAATACCCAGCACCCGGGCCGCCGCCACGCCCTCAATACTGGAGATGCCGTTGTCCACGGTAATGATCAGGTCTGGCTGCCGCCCTGCCGCCAGCGCCACGATTTCCGGGGTCAGGCCATAGCCGTATTCAAAGCGGTTGGGCACCAGGTAGTCGACGTGGCTGGCGCCCAGGGCGCGCAGGGCGCTGACCCCCAGCGCCGTGCTGGTAGCGCCATCGGCGTCAAAATCGCCGACAATCAGCAGACGCCTGTTTCCGGCAATGGCATCCGCGAGCAGGACCCCCGCCTCCGCGGCACCCAGCAAACCCGTGGGAGGCAGTAGTTCCTGCAGAGACAGCTTGAGTTCGGCGGGATCGGTCACTCCACGGCCGCTGTAGACCCGGGCCAGCAGCGGGTGCAGACCCGACTGCAGCAGCCCGGGGGCGGCCTCGGCCTGGCGGCGGGTCAGCCTGCGGGTCAGCACGGGCGCTCAGGCGCCCAGGTGGTTCGCCATGAAGGCCTGCACGGCGGCCAGGTCCCGGGGCAGCACCTCAAAGCGCTCCTGGCGGTCAAACAGGTCTGCAAGATGCAGGGGCAGCGCCACCTCGGTACCGATCCCCGCGCGCTGGATGGCCTGCGGGAACTTGGCCGGGTGGGCGGTGGCCAGGGTCACCACCGGGATGCCATCGCCGATACCGGATGCCAGCGCCGCCTTCACCCCGATGGCGCTGTGCGGGTCCAGCAGGTACTCACAATCCTGCCAGGTCGAGGCGATCTGGGCGCAGGTTTCCTCGTCCGGTACCCGGTAGCTACTGAACAGCGCGCGCGCCCGGGTCATGGCAGCTTCGGAAAAGTGGATATCGCCCTGGTCGAAGTCTCTCATCAGCTTGTTCACAGCCGCACCATCGCGATCGTAGAGGTCGAACAGCAGGCGCTCGAAGTTGCTGGAGACGGTAATATCCATACTCGGCGACAGGGTATGTTCCAGCGACTGCCGGCCGTAGGTCGCCGTGGTCATCACCCGGTGCAGCACATCGTTGCGGTTGGTGGCGATAATCAACTTGGCCACCGGCAGTCCCATCCGGTGGGCCAGGTAGCCGGCGAAAATATCGCCGAAATTGCCGGTCGGGACCGAAAACGCCACCGGCCGCGCGGGGCCACCCAGGGCAACGGCAGCGTAGAAGTAATACACAATCTGGGCCATGATCCGGGCCCAGTTGATGGAGTTTACCGCCACCAGGCCACGGTCCGCCGGGAGCACACCGCGGTCGCCAAACGTCGCCTTGACCATGGCCTGGCAATCGTCGAAGTTCCCCTCAATCGCCAGGTTGTGGATGTTGTCGCCCACCACCGTGGTCATCTGCCGGCGCTGCACCTCGGACACCCGGTCGTGGGGATGCAGGATGAAGATATCGATGTTCTTGCAGCGCTTGCAGCCCTCAATCGCCGCGGAGCCGGTGTCACCGGAAGTCGCGCCCATGATCACAACTTTCTGCTGACGGCGCTCCAGCACATAGTCCAGCAGGCGTCCGAGCAGCTGCAGGGCGAAGTCCTTGAACGCCAGGGTAGGGCCGTGGAACAGCTCCAACACCCACTGATTGTGGCCAATCTGCACCAGCGGCGCGACCGCATTGTGACGGAATACGGCGTAGGTGTCGGCGATGATCTGCCTCAAGTCATCTGGGGGAATGCTGTCGCTGACAAAGGGCTCGATGATGCGCTGGGCCAGCTGCGGGTAATCCATGCCGGCCATGGCGGAGATTTCTTCGCGACTGAACTGCGGCAGCG
>NZ_JAVKCQ010000227.1:0-7409 GCF_040222615.1 Haliea sp. | reverse complement strand
TATTGATGGGGCGTTGTTTGCACAAGGTGGCACTATAATTTTGGAAGGCGGTGAAGTAATACTCGACCGGGTGAGTGCAAACCGACGGTTATTTATAACTGGAGCGACATCAAATGATAATTTACCCAGCATATTGTCTATGCAAGATACAGATACTAATTCAATTACATTAGCAAGACTGTCATTGAAAGAATGCAAATTTCACGGAGCACATAATCTAAGTTCGCTTTCACTAGAATCAAGTACTGAGCTGCATTTTAGCCCTCAATTTGCCAATGTGAAGAGACGATGCATAGCCGAAGAAATTCAATGGAGATCAAAAAGAAGACACATCACTTCTAAGCTCTGGCTACGTCTAATTCCAAAGAAGGACGATAAGGCCAGGCAAGAATGTAGGGAAATTATACCTCTTTCACCAAGCCAGATTGCGGTGTTGTATCGGGATTTACGGAGAGGGCTTGAAGCTAGAGCGGATCAGCCAGGAGCTGCTGATTTTTATTATGGTGAAATGGAGATGCGCCGCCACGATAGTGATACTTCTCTCTCTGACAGATTGATTTTGACTCTATATTGGCTAACTTCTGGATATAGTCTTCGAGCATCGCGCTCATTCTTGATGTTATTTACTTTGGTTGTAATAGCTACAGTGGCGCTACAGAAGTTTGGTTTTACTAATGGCCCTGTTGGCTGGTCGACAGCGTGGCTCTATGTTCTTAAATCAGTATTGCCTGGCTTCAAAAGTACTGCCGTAACATTATCGCTTATTGGCGAGTGTATAGAGATAGCTGTCAGATTTGTCAGCCCTATATTGTTAGCACTATTTTTTCTAGCCTTGCGAGGCCGTGTTAAGCGATAAATCTGGTCTAACAAAGCGCTGCTATGAGACAACTTTTCCGCTGCGCTTCAAAGTTGCCGCAGAGCGCGGCGTTACTCAGGAGCATTAATGAAGCGAGCAATTTTTGCTTGTTTTAATGTTTCTAGTCGTCTGCGCTTCGGATCCTTATCATTTCGCCTGTCAGACCACTTCGCTGATTGAAGCGCAACCGGACGATGAGAACAAAATTTGCCGGGCGCAGGCCTGAGGTGTAATTCGAACGTAGCACCAGCGTAGCACGGACGGAAAGCCGGCAGCAGGAAGCCGAAGGGATCACCCTTAACTATTTGAATTAAAAGGAAAATAATGGAGCTGGCGAGAGGAATCGAACCCCCGACCGGCTGATTACAAATCAGCTGCTCTACCTACTGAGCTACGCCAGCCAAAAGACACTGCGGGACAGCTGCCTCTCCCGCGGGGGCGCAATGATAGACAATGGCCCCGGGTGATGCAATAGCACCCGGCCGGCCACACCTCGCCGGCCACACCTCGCCGGCCACACCTCTACACCAGGACCCTGTCCCGCCCGTGCGCAGCCGCCATCACCTCTAGCCCGTCAAAAACCAGATCCGGAACCCATTCTCCCGCTCCACCCAGAAGGCGCTGCAGCGTTTCGGCGCCACCGCCGCACAGGTACAGGCGGGGCCGCGGCTCACCGGCCTGCTCCAGCGCCACACGCACTGCCGCTGCCTGGGCCAGGGCTATGCCGTGCCGCACCGCTTCCGCCGTGGACGTTCCCGGCGCCAGGTCATAAACCGCCTCCTCGGCAAAGCGCACCCGGTCGGTGTCCAACAGCAGGGCACGCTCCATCAGCGAGGGGCCGGGAATGATGTAGCCGCCCTCGTGGCGACCGCCTGCAGCCACCAGATCGATGGTGAGGGCCGAGCCGGCATCGACCACGCAGAGCCGGGCCGGCTCCCGGTGCCAGGCACCGAGCATCGCCAGCCAGCGGTCCACACCCATGCGCAGGGGCTGCTGATAACTGTTGACCAGGGTTCCGGTACGCGCCTCACTGCGGGCAAACCAGGGCTGCACCTGCCAGCGTTCCTCCAACATGGCACTCAGGTGCCACTCCGCCTCCTCACTCGCCACGCTGGCAACCCAGATCGCTTGCACTGCGTCGCTGCAAGCCAGCAGGCGTAGGCGAGAGCTGTCATCGTCCCGGCGATAGACACCACGCGCCATGATCTTGGCACCGGACACAAGACGCCACTTGGCGCTGCTGTTGCCCACGTCGAATTGCAGGCATCGGGCGGCGCTCACGGTGCTGCCCGCAGTGAGATTTCGCCGCCATAAATCGGCCTTAAGCCCAGCGTGGTCTCCAGTTGCAGCGCGCCGCGCTCATCGACGCCGCGGGCAATGCCGGCCTGGCGCTGCTCCCCGCTGTGCATGACCACCGGCGTATCAGCGAACGCATCCAGCGCCATCCAGGCTTCGCGCCAGGGTGCGAAACCGGTGTGGGCAAAGCTCGCCGCCAGCGGCAGCAGTTCGTTCAGCAGACTGGCCACCACCGCATTGCGCCCCGGCGGCCTGCCACCCGAGAGCGTGGCGAGGTCGGTCCAGTCCTGGTCGATACCCTGTGCTGCTGCCGAGGGCATGGCAACGTTGAGACCGACCCCGATCACCACCTGGCAACGCCCGGCGGCATCGCCGGCCATTTCCAGCAACACACCGCCCAGCTTGGCGCCGGCGTGGAGCAGGTCGTTGGGCCACTTCAATTGCAGCTGCGGCAGAGCCAGGTGCGCCAGGGACCGAGCCACCGCCACCCCCACCGCCAGGCTCAGACCCTCGAGCGCAGCCGCGCCTTCGTGGTACTCCCAGACCAGGGACAGGTAGATGTTGCGTGCGTAGGGACTGACCCAGTCCCGGCCCCGGCGACCGCGGCCGGCAGTTTGCTGCTCGGCGCTGCACACCAATCCCGGCCCACCGCCCGCAGCGACCCGGCGCAGGGCCTCGGCATTGGTGGAATCGACGATTTCCAGCAGTAGCAGTTCCCGCACCAAACCCAACACGGGGGCATCCAGACCGGCGCGGATACTGGCCTCATCCAGCAGCTCCACGCCTCCGGGTATGCGATAGCCACGCCCCTTGACCGACTCCACGGCCAGACCCAGTTCCTGCAGGCGATTGAGCTGCTTCCAGACCGCGGTGCGGCTCACCCCCAGGGCGGTGGCGAGGTCCTGGCCGGAATGGAATTCACCGTCCGCGAGCATGGGGATTAGAGTTGTCTTGGGCATCTGCGCCGCTGCCTGCCGATTGGTGATTTGAAGCGTGGATGATAGCAAATACCGGCGCGGTTCAATTGTACAAACGCCACAATTGGTCTCGAAGCCCGATTCAGGGGACAGTAGGCACATCCCTGCGGCCAGATTGCGACCGCAATCGTATTGCCCCCCCGACAATAACAACCGGAGACTTCACCATGCACCATCTCGATGACGCCACCCTGCGCGCAGCCGCCGACAAACTCATCCGCGCCCACCGACAGGCCTCCATCGACAACGAGTGGACCTTCTTTGTCGACGAAATCTACGCCCGCGACTGCGTCTACACCTGCGAGTACGCCGGGGTCATGAAGGTCGTGGCCAACGGCAGCGACGAGATCAAGGCCACCCACTACGGGCGTGATATGCAGGTGGGCTGGGAGGGCTGGACCTTTCCCTACATGGGCGTCTACACCGGCAGCGACAACAGCCTGGTGACCCACTGGATGAATCGCGGCCCGGGCCAGCGGCCAGATGGCGGCTATTACGAAACACCGGGCATCTCCTTCATCACCCTGAACGCCGAGGCGAGAATAGTGCGCCAGTTCGACCTCTTCGACCTGGCCCACCAGATGCGCCTCTGTGACGAACTGGATGCGGCGGGCTTGCTGTCGCCGGCACTGCAGGAAAACTGGGTCCAGCCCATGAAGGCCCGGCTGCGGCAGCAACTGGGCGCAGACTGAAGCCACTCCACGACCTGCGAGCCCTCCGCAAGATGCCGCGACGCCAAGGTGACTGTGACAGAAGCAATACGTTTACGTTAACGTAAACTTGGTCTATAGTTAGCCACCACCGGATTGAAAAGGGGCGCACGGTACGTGGCCAAAAGCACCTACACCATATCGGAGCTGGCCAACGAGTTCGGGGTCACCACCCGCACCATCCGCTTCTACGAAGAGAAAGGCCTGGTCCACCCCCGCCGGGAGGGTCAGAAACGCCTGTACAGCCCCGCCGACCGGGTTCGCATCAAGCTCATCCTGCGCGGCAAGCGCATCGGCATGAGCCTGCGGGAAAGCGTCGAGCTTATCGACATGTACGACCCCGAGCACAACAACCGCGACCAGCTACACTCCCTTATACGCACCGTCCAGGACAGGCGCGCCCGCCTGCTGCGCCAGAAGCAGGACATCGAGGACATGCTCGCGGGCCTCGACGAAGTACAGGCCCTGTGCGAGCGCGGACTGGAGGACCAACAGTGACCAGATTACCAACCGACAGGATGCAGCGATGAATACCGGCTACCCCACCCTCGACTTTGGCCTCGGCGAAGAACTGGACATGCTCCGCGACGCCGTCTACCAGATGTGCCAGAAGGAAATCGCCCCGCGGGCGGCGCAGATCGACCGCGACAACCAGTTCCCCGCAGACCTGTGGCGCAAGTTCGGCGACATGGGCCTGCTGGGCATCACCGTGGACGAGGCCTACGGTGGCTCCAGCATGGGCTACCTGGCTCACAGTATCGTGATGGAAGAGATCAGCCGGGCATCGGCCTCGGTGGGACTGTCCTATGGCGCCATGTCCAACCTGTGCCTGAACCAGATCCAGAAGAACGGCAGCGAGGAGCAGAAGCAGAAGTACCTGCCACAGCTCTGCAGCGGCGAACACGTCGGCGCACTGGCCATGTCCGAACCCAACGCTGGCTCCGACGTGGTCAGCATGAAGCTGCAGGCGCGCAAGGACGGCGACACCTGGTACCTGACCGGCAACAAGATGTGGATCACCAACGGTCCCGACGCCGACGTCTACATCATCTATGCCAAGACCGACCCGGCGGCGGGGTCGAAAGGCATTACCGCGTTCATCGTCGAGCGCGACTCCCCCGGCTTCTCCCGCTCGCCGAAACTGGACAAGCTGGGCATGCGCGGCTCCAACACCTGCGAACTGGTCTTCGACAACACCCCGGTGCCGGCCGAGAACATCCTCCGTGGCGAGGGTCAGGGCGTGAAGGTGCTGATGTCCGGCCTCGATTACGAGCGCACGGTGCTGTCCGGCGGACCGGTGGGCATCATGCAGGCCTGCCTGGACGAAGTCGTCCCCTACCTGCACACCCGCGAGCAGTTCGGCCAGAGCATCGGCCAGTTCCAGCTCATGCAGGGCAAGCTGGCGGACATGTACGCGGATCTCTCCGCCAGCCGCGCCTATCTGTATGCGGTGGCAGCCGCCTGCGACCGCGGCCAGGAGAGCCGCAAGGACTGCGCAGCGGTCATCCTCTACACCGCGGAAAAAGCCACCCAGATGGCCCTGCAGGCCATCCAGGCCTTGGGTGGCTTCGGCTACACCAACGAGGCCAACACCGGGCGCCTGCTGCGCGACGCCAAGCTCTACGAGATCGGCGCCGGCACCTCGGAAATCCGCCGCATGCTGATCGGCCGCGAGCTGTTCAACGAAACCGCCTGACCGGAGCGCACGTCATGACCGTACTGCAATCACGCCTCAATCCCCGGGACGAAGGTTTCCAGGCCAACAGCGAGCACATGCAGCGTCAGGTCGAGGACCTCGGCCAGCTGGTCGCGAGCCTGCGCGAAGGCGGTGGCCCCAAGGCCCAGGAGCGGCACCTGTCCCGCGGCAAGTTGCTGCCCCGACAGCGGCTGCAGGCGGTGCTGGACCCGGGCTCGCCGTTCCTGGAGCTGTCCCAGCTGGCGGCCTACAAGGTCTACGAGGACGACGTCCCGGGGGCCGGCATCATCACCGGGATCGGCCGGGTCGCCGGCCAGGAGTGTATGATCTTCGTCAATGACGCCACCGTGAAGGGCGGCACCTACTACCCGCTGACGGTGAAGAAACAGGGCCGCGCCCAGACCATCGCCGCCGAGAACGAGCTGCCCTGCATCTACCTGGTGGATTCCGGTGGTGCCTTCCTGCCCCTGCAGGACGAGGTGTTCCCGGACAAGGACCACTTCGGCCACGCCTTCTACAACCAGGCGCGGATGTCCGCCCGCGGCATCCCGCAGATTGCCGCCGTGCTCGGCTCCTGCACTGCGGGCGGTGCCTACTTGCCGGCGATGGCCGACGAGTCCATCATCGTCAGGAATCAGGGCACCATCTTCCTCGGCGGACCGCCGCTGGTGAAGGCCGCCACCGGGGAAGTGGTCAGCGCCGAGGAACTGGGCGGTGCAGATGTGCACTGCCGCACTTCCGGGGTTACCGACCACTATGCCAACAACGACCACCACGCCCTGGAACTGGTGCGTCGCGCCGTGGGCCGCCTGAACCGGGTCAAGCCGGTGACCATGGATCTGCGCCAGCCGGTGGAACCGCTGTACGACAGCAGCGAAATCTACGGGGTCATTCCCAGGGATACGCGCCAGCCCTATGACATCCGCGAAGTCATCATGCGGGTCGTCGACGGCTCCGAATTCGATGAATTCAAGGCCCTCTACGGCGAAACCCTGGTCTGCGGCTTCGCCCGCATTCACGGCTACCCGGTGGGGATCATCGCCAACAACGGTATCCTGTTCGGCGAATCCGCAGTCAAGGGCGCGCACTTCGTCGAACTCTGCGCCCAGCGCAAGGTACCCCTGGTGTTCCTGCAGAACATCACCGGCTTCATGGTCGGCAAGCAGTATGAAGCCGGCGGCATCGCCCGCCACGGCGCCAAGATGGTCCACGCCGTCGCCTGCGCCAACGTGCCCAAGTTCACCGTCATCATCGGCGGCTCCTTCGGCGCCGGCAACTACGCCATGTGCGGCCGCGCCTACGAGCCGCGCTTCCTGTTCATGTGGCCCAACGCCCGCATCTCGGTGATGGGCGGCGAGCAGGCCGCCGGCGTCCTCGCCACGGTCAAGCAGGAGCAGCTGGCACGGGACGGCGAGAGCATGACGGCAGAGGAGGAGCGCGCGTTCAAGCAGCCGACGCTGGACCTCTACGAGGAACAGGGGCACCCCTACTACGCGTCGGCGCGACTGTGGGACGACGGGGTGATCGACCCCGCGGATACGCGCATGGTGCTGGGGCTGGCGATTTCCGCGGCGCTCAATGCACCCATTGAGGAGACACGCTTCGGCGTGTTCCGCATGTGAACATTTGGTGCACTGGAATATGAGCTTCGAACTCGGGCGCGGCGCCAGTTGGGGCCTGATTTGCGAGCGAAATTCACGCTACGTGCATTTTTTCCCGAAAGCCTTCAAGCGCGATGTTCGCAACGGAGTGCGGAAGTGGAGGCGGCGGGGGGACGGAGAGGGGCAGGCGGGACCGTGGGCCGCCCAGGAATGGCCGCGCCCGGCCGACAATGATTGAAATTTGGGGTGTGCCCCCCGCCCCGCAACCGGGAG
>NZ_JAVKCQ010000226.1:0-11760 GCF_040222615.1 Haliea sp. | reverse complement strand
AACACCCAAATCTCGGCTCAGACACAATTCGAAATCATATAATCCATAAATGAATCGATGAGTCACTTGTTGTGTCTGAATAGTCGTACAACTATCCCAACAAGTGCCCACACATCTGTCTTCGTTTCTTTGTTAAATAACCCAGAGCCGCAAGGGCCGTGGTTTCCACCAAGGCATGTAGCCTCTGGCGGGGACGCGTATTATACCGATGGGCAACCCGTTGGCAACAGCTATTTGCAAATTTATGCTGGCAGCCGCCGCCGTTAACCCACTTCACCTTGTCAACCCAAGTGCCTGAAAGCTAAGGGATTAGAGGCGCCCTTCGCGGGCTCTGCGTCACCGCCACTGCGAAGGGACGCGAACTATACGCAGCGAATCTGACCCGCGCAATACCCTCGGTAAAAAATAGTTCAGATATTGCAGATTTGCCAGTAACGGCTCCACCTGAAACCCAAATCAGACGAGTTCGAACAGGTGATACTTCTTCTTTCCCAGACGGGCAATGACGAAGCGCCCGTACAGTGCAAGGCTGCGATCCAGGCACTGGGCTACCCGGTCGTTATCCTCCCAACCCAGGGCGCGGCCATTGAAAAAAACCGCCTGCCGCCCCAGGGCATCCTTTACCTGCTTGCCGGAGGTAGCCATGCCCGCATCGGTCAGTAGATGAGTGAGAGTGGCGGGGAGGGAGCCCGGCTCAAGCTTGCTGGCGGGCAAGCCGTCCTGTCGCAACTGCTGCAGATCCGCTTCCGACAACTGCGCCAGGTCGCCACTGAAAAGGGCATCGGTGATGCGCTGCGCCGCGTCAAGGCCCGCATCACCGTGTACCAACGCGGTAACCTCGCGAGCCAGCACCGCCTGGGCCTCCGGTCGGCCTTGCCGCTCTTCATCTGCCCGCTGCAGGGCGTCGATGGTGGCTACTGGCAAGAAGGTGAAGTACTTAAGGAAACGATAAACATCCACATCGGCCGTATTCAGCCAGAACTGGTAGAAGGCATAAGGCGAGGTCCGGGTCGGATCCAGCCAGACAGTCCCGGACTCGGTTTTGCCAAATTTGGTTCCGTCCGCCTTGGTGACCAAGGGCATGGTCAGACCGAACACCTGCTTGCCATACATGCGCCTGGCAAGGTCAATACCACCCGTGATGTTGCCCCACTGATCGGACCCTCCCAACTGCAGACTGCAGTCATAGCGACGACTGAGCTCCGCAAAGTCGAACGACTGCAGGATCATGTAGGTGAACTCGGTAAAACTGATGCCGCTGCCCTCACGCTCGATGCGCTGCCTGACCGATTCTTTCTGAATCATGGCATTGACCGAAAAATGCTTGCCCACGTCCCGCAGGAAGGTCAGCACATTCATCTCCTGGGTCCAGTCGAGATTATTGACCACCACCGCTGACGCCGGACCGGCGTCAAAGTCGATGAAACGCGATACCTGTTGACGGATCTTCTCCACCCAGCCGGCAACGACCTCGGGAGTATTGAGTTGCCGCTCCTGGGCCTTGAAGGACGGGTCGCCAATGAGCCCCGTGGCACCCCCTACCAGCGCCAGCGGCCGGTGGCCCGCCAACTGGAAACGACGCAGGGTCAGCAGGGGCACCAGAGACCCGATGTGCAGGCTGTCCGCCGTCGGGTCGAAGCCGCAATACAGAGTGCGGCCCCCCCCATCAAGCCAGGCTGGCAACTTGTCTTCTCCCGCCACCTGAAAAATCAGGCCTCGGTCCTGGAGGTCGGTCAGCAGGGCACTACTCATCGGGTTACTCCCGGATCTGGCGGCCATGAAGGCCTCTAAAGGGGGCGCAAACCATACAATACGCCCATGAAAAAGCAAATCTTAAGTTCCCTGGGGCTCTGTCAGAGCGCTGGAATCTTTTATATACTCAGGAGCCTACAGATTACAGTTAACAACGATTATGCGGAAAACAGGATTTCATCGGGGGGCGACAGTCATGGCAGCAGACAAGCCACCGCTGCACCGCAAGCACCTGCTGGCTGTCGGACTGCTGTCTGCTTTCATCGCCGCAACCATGATTCTTGCGCCCTCCGGCGAGGTCAACGCCAACAGGCAGGACACCAGGGACCTCGGCTTCGAGCTGGACAGGGACATTCTTGAGCCCATCGAGGTGAACCCCCACCAGTTGCTGGCACTGCCGGAAACGCCGATATCGGCGGTAGAAGAGGACGCTTTTGTTGCAGCCTGGGACGAGCAGACCGTGCGCGGTGGCGACAACCTCTCATTGATTTTCAAGCGAGCCGGCTTCAGCACTACCGATGTCCACCAGGTGGTCAACGAAGCGCCAGAGGGGAAAGCCCTGTCGCGAATCTACCCGGGCCAGACCATCGCTTTCGAGACAGCGGAGGACGGCACCCTGCAAGCCGTCAAACACGTCATCTCCCCACTGGAATCAGTCACCTATCGCCGGACAGAGTCGGGCTTTGAGACCGAACGCGTATTCCGCCAAACCGAGCTGCACGAATCGTGGGTCAGCGCCGAGATCACCTCGTCACTGTTCATGGCTGGCAAGGACGCAGGGCTCTCCAACACCCTTATCCTGGATTTGGCCAACATCTTTGGCGGCGTGATCGACTTCGTTCAAGACCCGCGCAAGGGCGACACCTTCCACGTCATTTATGAAGAGTTGTACCTGGACGGAGAGAAATACCGCGACGGCACAATCCTCGCTGCTTCCTTTACCAACCGCGGCAAGACCTTCAACGCCTTTCGCTACGAAGACCAGGCGGGCGATGTGGTCTACTACAACGAGGAAGGGGAGAGCATGCGCAAGGCGTTCCTGCTGGCGCCTGTCGACTTCACCCGCATCAGCTCCAACTTCAACCCGCGCCGCCTGCATCCAATCTACAAAACCACCCGGCCACATCGGGGCACTGACTATGCCGCGCCTACCGGGACCCCTGTCTATGCTGCCGGCGATGGCCGCGTAATCAAGGCCGGCTTCACCCGGGCCAATGGCAACTATCTGTTCGTGCAACACGGCGATCGCTATGTGACCCGCTACCTGCACCTGCACCAGCGCAAGGCCAGGGAAGGACAGCGAGTTTCCCAGGGCCAGGTCATCGGCACCGTGGGCTCCACGGGCGCGGCAACCGGCCCGCACCTGCACTATGAATTCCTGATCGATGGCAAGCACCGCGACCCGCGGAAGGTCCACCAGGAGCTGCCGAAGGCCAAAATGCTGGCAGCGGCGGAGATCCCGGCTTTCAAGGCCGCCATCGCCAATACCTCCCGGCAGCTCGCGGGCCTGCAGTCAGAAAACAGGCTGGCTTTGAGCAGCAGCGACACCGGAGAAACCACGCCGGCGCCCTGAAGTGGCCGCCACTGAGCTCTACATTGGCCTCATGTCGGGTACCAGCGTTGACTCTGTCGATGTGGCACTCGTTCGCTGCAGGGAGCAAGGCTGTGAACTGCTGGAGACACTGGAACACCCGATAGGGCCAGAACTGCGTCGGCGCATCGCCGCCATAAGCCTGCCAGGCGATGACGAAATCGAGCGAATGGGCCGCCTTGATCGCGACATCGGCACTCTCTTTGCCGGGGCCGTGCAAGCACTGCTGGCGATCACCGACCATCGAGCGGAAGACATAGCAGCCATTGGCAGCCACGGCCAAACCATCCGCCATCGCCCGCCGTCAGGCGACAACACAACTCCCTTCACCCTGCAAATCGGCGACCCGAACACCATTGCCGAAATGACCGGAATCACCACCATCGCCGATTTCCGCCGCCGTGACATCGCCGCCGGCGGCGAAGGGGCGCCACTGGCACCGGGGTTCCATGCCGCCGCCTTCGCTGGCGAGGGCCGCAACCGCGCCATCGTCAATATCGGCGGGATCGCCAATATCACCCTGCTTTCCGGCACACTGTTGGTCAGCGGGTTTGACACTGGGCCCGGCAACACTCTGCTGGATCACTGGATCCGGCGGCATCAGGCGCAGGGATACGACCGAGATGGTCAGTGGGCGGCGGAAGGCCGGGTCTGTACCGCGCTGCTGGAACAACTGCACGACCACCCCTACCTGGCCCGGCGAGGACCCCGCAGCACCGGCAAGGAAGCGTTCAACCTGGACTGGCTGGACCTCAGTCTGCGGAGCTTGCCAGCTCTCGAGCCCCGGGATGTACAGGCTACCCTGGCGGAATTCACGGCCGAGACAATTGCCATCGCTGTCCGCGCCGCGGAGGTGAACATTGACGAGGTCTTTGTTTGTGGTGGTGGCGCCCGCAATACCGACCTGATGCGCCGCCTGTACCGACTGCTGGCACCGAGGCGCCTGGATACAACGACCGCGCTGGGCATAGACCCTGAGTGGGTCGAGGCCGCGGCGTTTGCCTGGTTGGCCTGGCGCACGATGGCCGGTCTTGCGGGCAATGCGGCCGCGGTGACAGGCGCTGCTGGTGCGAGAGTTCTGGGGGGTATCTACCCGGCGGGTGAAGTGCGGCCAGTACCCGTCAGATAGAGAATGATGCCCCGCAACCACAGGTGGTCGCGGCATTGGGATTGTTGATGAGGAAACGCGCCCCCTCCAGCCCCTCGGAATAATCGACCTCGGAACCCACCAGGTATTGGAAACTCATCGGGTCGACCAGCACAGAAATGCCGTCCCGTTCAATAACAGTGTCATCTTCGGCTGCAGTATCCTCGAAAGAAAATCCATACTGGAACCCGGAGCACCCGCCGCCGGTAATGTAGACCCGCAGCTTGAGATCGGGGTTTTCTTCCTCCTCGACCAGCTCGCGCACCTTGCTCACCGCCCGGGCAGTGAGGTTGATGCCGCCGGGATTGAATGATTCAGCTACGGACATGACAATTCTCCGGGGCCAGGATATCCCCGCAATGACGACTTTGGCCCCGCATTATGGTAAACCCGAGTATTCTAGTCAACTTTAGCTGGGGGCGCCTTAGCTGGGGGCGCCTTGGCCGAGAGTGCTTCGGTCGGGATCGCGCCGCCGGCAGAGCGCAGGACACTGGCGACTCGCAGCTGGGGCTCCGCGGCCTGGCCGGGCGCGGTCAGTTCAGATTCCGAGCTGTGCAGCATGCGACCATTGATTTCTGCACCGGCCGCCATCTCCACGATGCTGTAGTGAACATCTCCGGATACCCTGGCGCAGGGTGCCAGCTCCAGGTGCCGGGACGCGTGGACACAGCCCTCCACCGTACCGTTGATCATTACTATCGGCGCCCTGATCTCGCCCTCGACACACCCGGCCGCCACCACCCTCACCATGGCTTCCTTGCCCGCGTCGGCAATCACGCTGCCCTTGACCACGCCCTCGATTTCCAGGTTGCCACTGAAATGCAGATCGCCGTTGATCGTGGTCTCGCGCGAAACCAGCGTGGTGCCGCCGGCGACCATGGCGCCTCTGCGCTTACTTCCCAACATGAGTAAATTTCTCCTGAACCTGCCATGGATATTGCTCCCGCGCCTCGGCCTTGTCAGGCTCGGACAGGGTCGCCACGACACTGATCGATTGTGGTTCAAATCCCTCCGGCAGCACCAGGTCACCCTCTATTGACTGAAAATAGCGAAACCGCAGGGGCAGGATAGTGCCCTCGAGGTCAGCACTCAACTCCCCGAGAGGATAACTGCGCGGCTCGCCCGCCTGCTGCCCGGCAACCTCGGCATACAGCTCACCGCGCAGCGTCGTATGCTGGCGAGCCTCCTGCTGGGCGACAATGCGGAAGCCGTAGCGGCCCGGGTCCTCCCGGGGCACCAGCTCGATCTTGCGCAGGCTGAAACCCTGGGCAATTTCACCGGGGGCCATGAGACTGCGGTAGAACCGGATCCCTTCCTCCAGGCCGGCGATCTGTTCCTTTTGCAGCGCCAGTTCCTGCCGCACCAGCTCCAGCGCAGCGCGATCCACTTCATGCCTCGCCGTCATCACGCCCAACTGGCGACTCAGCTCCGCTTGCTCCGAAAGCGCCGCCTTCAGCGCCACACCCTGTTCGCGGTAGCGCTGGGGGTCGATGCCCGTCCCACTGAACGCGGCCTGGCGACCGAGAGCAAACCCGGCGCCCATTACCAGAGCGGCCGCCAGGGTCAGAACCAGCACCACTATTTGCTGGTGGCGGACGTGATAGCGCCGAACCACCGTGCGGTAGCGATCACCTTTCACAGGCATCTCAGGGCAACAGCCCCAGCTGTTCCAGGCCCGAGTGCTCCGGCAGGCCGAACATGATATTCATGTTCTGCACCGCCTGGCCCGAGGCGCCCTTGACCAGGTTGTCGATGGTGGACATCACGACCACGGTGTCCCGATCCTGGGGCACCATGACCGAGAGCTGACAGCGGTTGGCACCCTTGACCGTGCGGGTCTGGGGAAACATTCCCCGCGGCAATACATCCACAAAGGGTTCATTGCCATAGTAGTCCTCATACAGTGCCTGCAAGTCTCCCGCGGGACCCTGCAAACGCGCAAACAGCGTTGCATGAATACCCCGCACGATTGGCAGCAGGTGGGGCACAAAGGTCACCGCCACCGGTGAGCCGGAGACGTCCGCAAGGCCCTGCTCTATCTCGGGCAGATGGCGGTGCCCACTCACTCCATATGCCTTGAAACTGCCTGCCACCTCGCTCAGCAGGTTGTCGATCTTTCCCTGACGCCCGGCGCCGCTTGCACCCGAGGCGGCACTGGCAATCAAAGAGGCCGGATCGACCAGGCCCTTGACCAGCAGCGGAATCCAGCCCAGCTGGATGGCGGTGGGATAGCAACCCGGACAGGCGATCAGTCTCGCCTCCCTGATTCGATCGCGATTCACCTCCGGCAGCCCATAAACAGCCTCAGGCAGCAAATCCGGGCTGGCGTGGGGCTCCCCATACCACTGCGACCAGAGGTTCGCATCGCGAATCCGGTAGTCCGCGGAGAGATCGATAACCCGGGTGCCGGCGGCCACCAGTTCCGGCACCAACTGCATTGCAACGTTGTGCGGGGTGGCAAAAAAGACCACATCACAGCCCGCAAGCAGTCCCACGTCCGGCTCGGCGAAGACCAGATCAAAATGGCCCCGCAGATTGGGAAAGAGGTCGTCCACACGACGGCCCGCATCGGCGCGGGAAGTAATCGTCACTACCTCCACCTCCCGGTGTAGCGCCAACAGTCGCAACAATTCGACGCCGGTGTATCCAGTGCCCCCGACAATACCTGCCCTGATCATGACAACTCCCTGCTGCAGCGCCAGAGGACTCTCGGCCCCCGGCGGTGAATAAACAGCCTAGTATAAAAGCAAACACGCCGCGGATAACTGTTAATATTCGGACTCTGACATTCCGCACAAGGCAACGGACTGATCCCATGCTGTGGCTGAAAGCCTTTCACCTGATTTTCATGGTCTGCTGGTTTGCGGGCCTGTTCTACCTGCCGCGGATACTGGTGTACTTCGCCGCCAGCGAGGACCCGGCAACCCGCGCCCAGCTGGCGATCATGGCGCGCAAGCTCTACCGGTTCGTGACTCCGTTCATGTTCCTCACCATCGCCTTCGGCGGCACCCTGATAGCCACCAATCCAGGGTACTACCTGACCGCGAAATGGCTGTGGATAAAGCTTGCGGGAGTCGGGTTTCTGATCGACTACCACATCAGGTGCGGCCGCTACGTACGCGAGGCAAACACCGACACGAATCGCCACAGCCATGTTTTTTATCGATTTTTTAATGAGATACCAGTTCTGTTTCTGTTTGCCATCGTCATCCTCGCGGTGGTCAGGCCGCTTTGACGCAACCGGGGCAAGTCTCGCTATACTGACTCCGTCACGGAATAATCGATTGCGGGCTCGACAGTCCGCCACGCCAATCGCACCAGATCAGGAAACGATTCAATGAGCACATCCCAGCAGCTGTTCGACCGCGCCCGCCAGCACATTCCCGGCGGGGTGAACTCCCCGGTCCGGGCCTTCAAGGCGGTGGGGGGCACCCCGGTCTTTGTAGAGCGCGCTGACGGCGCCTACTTTTATGACTGCGAGGGCAAGCGCTATATCGATTACGTGCTGTCCTGGGGTCCCATGTTGATGGGACACAACCACCCCCATGTCCGCGAGGCCGTGATCCGCCAGAGCGAAAAGGGCCTGAGCTTCGGCGCGCCGACGGAGCTCGAGATCCAGCTGGCGGATCGCATTTGCGACATCATGCCCGGGATGGACCTCGTGCGAATGGTGAACTCCGGTACTGAAGCCACCATGAGCGCCATTCGCCTCGCCCGGGGCTGTACCGGCCGGGACACCATCGTCAAATTCGAGGGCTGTTACCACGGCCACTCCGATTCCCTGCTGGTCAAGGCCGGTTCAGGTGCGCTAACTCTCGGGGTACCCAGCTCTCCCGGGGTACCTGCCGCACTCGCCGACTACACCATGACCCTGACCTACAACGACAGCGATGATCTGCGCCGGGCTTTTGCCGAGCACGGCGATCGCATTGCCTGCGTCATTGTCGAGCCGGTGGCCGGCAACATGAACTGTATCCCGCCACAGCCGGGTTTCCTGGAAACCATGCGCGAATTGTGCAGCAAGCACGGGTCAGTACTCATTCTCGACGAAGTCATGACCGGGTTTCGCTTCGGCTTGCAGGGGGCGCAGGGCTTTTACGGGATCGAGGCCGACCTGACCTGCCTGGGCAAGGTGATAGGCGGCGGCATGCCCGTCGGCGCCTTTGGCGGCAAGCGCGAGTTCATGGAGCAGATTGCACCGCTGGGACCGGTCTACCAGGCCGGCACCCTGTCCGGCAATCCCATCGCCATGGCCGCGGGCCTGGCCACCCTGGAAGTGATCTCCGCGCCCGGTTTCTACGAGCCGGTGTTCGCCCGCACCCGCGCACTGTGCGAAGGAATGGAGCAGGCAGCGGCGGCGGCGGGCGTACCGTTCACCACCAACCATGCCGGCACCATGTTCGGCGGTTTTTTCACCGGCGAGACCGAGGTCAGCAACTACAGCCAGGTCATGGCCTGCGACACACCCGCCTTCAATCGCTTTTTCCACTCGATGCTGGAGGCAGGCGTCTACCTGGCGCCCGCCTCTTACGAGGCCGGCTTCATGTCCGCCGCCCACACTGATGCCGACATTGACGCCACCATAGCTGCAGCACGCGGCGCCTTTGCCAGCCTCTGACCGGAGACCAATAGCATGTTTCAGAGCCAGCGCGGCCCATTTCCCCACACCCGCATGAGGCGCCTGCGGGCGCAGGAGTTCTCACGGCGTCTGGTCAGGGAAAATCTGCTCACCCCGGGGGACTTCATCTTTCCGGTGTTCATACTGGAGGGGAGCAACCAGCGCGAGGCGATTGCCTCAATGCCCGGCATCGAGCGGCTCAGTATCGACCTGCTGGTGGCGCAGGCCCGGGAAGCACTGGACCTGGGGGTGCCGGCCCTGGCGCTGTTCCCGGTGGTGCCAGCAGACAGGAAGACCCTGCGCGCCGAAGAGGCCTGGAACCCGGACGGATTGGTACAGCGGGCGGTGAAGTCGCTCAAGGACGCCCTGCCGCAGCTCGGCGTCATCACCGATGTGGCTCTCGACCCCTATACCACGCACGGCCAGGACGGGATCATCGACGACCATGGTTATGTCCTGAACGACATCACCAGCGAAGCCCTTGTGCAGCAGGCCCTGTCCCACGCGGATGCAGGGGCCGATGTCGTCGCACCCTCTGACATGATGGACGGCCGTATCGGCGCGATCCGCACCGTGCTGGAAAAACACAGCCATCACAACACCCTGATCATGGCCTACGCGGCCAAGTATGCCTCCAGTTACTACGGGCCTTTCCGCGATGCCGTGGGCTCCGCGGGCAATATCAAGGGCGGCAACAAATACAGCTACCAGATGGACCCCGCCAACAGTGACGAAGCCCTGCACGAGTGCGCACTGGACCTGGCCGAGGGCGCCGACATGATCATGGTGAAACCTGGCATGCCCTATCTGGACATCGTCAGGCGGGTGAAGGACGAACTGCAGGCGCCCACCTTCGCCTACCAGGTCAGCGGCGAATACGCCATGCACGTGGCCGCCTTCCAGCAGGGCTGGCTGGCCCGGGAGCCGGTAATGCTGGAGTCCCTGCTGGCGTTCAAACGCGCCGGCTGCGACGGTATCCTCACGTACTTCGCGCTACAGGCAGCGCGGGCGCTGCAGTAGGAGCGCTGCCGTGGGCTCTTCCTGGCGGCGCATTGCGATGAGTCTCTTGTCCATCGCGCTGGTACTGCTGGCGACACTTGCCCACAGTGCGCCAGAAGAGGAATGCAGCTGCCTCTGGCAGGGCAGCTTCGCGGAAGTCATGGCACAGACCGACCTGGTGGCCGCGGTAACTGTACTGGGCGGCAAGGGCAACTCCCTGGACGTAAGCGTGGACCGTATCCTGCGGGGCCGAGAGTTCAACGAAGAAGTCCGGCTCTGGGTAAAGGCGAGGAATTACTGTCGACCGGATGCAGAGGGATTCCCGCCGGGCAGCCGCTGGGTCATGGCGCTGTTCCGCATTGCGGAGGAAGTGCCAGACGGCTTCAACGCAAACACCCCCAACATCAGTTACGGACGCATCGGCGACTACCGCCTGTCGAGCTGCGGCGGCTACTGGCTGCAACTGCACGAAGACCGGGTCACCGGTAATCTGGTCAACGCACCCCGCTGGGAGCGAGCGCCGAAAATGACCCCGGTCCTGCTGGACCTGCTGGCAGCCTACGCTCGTGGCGACATCGACAGCGATGTGCTGCTGGAGGCGAGCCGGGAAGATCCTGCGCTGCGGGAGCTGATGCTGGACACCAAGGAGTTCCTGCGCCAAGTACGCTGAGGCGGCGCCGTCTCTCAGCGGCGCCAGCTACGGCGGCGCTGGTCGGTGTCCTCAACGAGATCCAGAAGCTCATCCAGCATGGCCAGAGACAGGCCCCAGATGCGGTAGCGGCCGTACAGATAACAGGGCAACTTGAGGGTCAGGCGGTTGCGCTTCCAGCGCATCGTTTCGCGGTTGGCATTGTCCAGCAGAAACTCCAGCGGCACCCACACCACTTCCGCCACTTCGTAGTTGATGCGGAAGTGCGGGGGACGGTCCATGCGAAACACGAAAGGACTGACCGCCATCCCAAAGGTGCCCCGACGGGGCCTGGCGTTGACGTCGGACAGGCGTCCGATACAGTGGGCCTGGCGCTCCAGGTCCAGCCCCACCTCCTCGCGAGTCTCGCGCAGGGCGACCGCATAACCGTGGGCATCGCCCGGATCCATGCGTCCACCGGGGAAGGCCATATGCCCGGACCAGGGATCGCCCTCCCTTTCTGCCCGTTTGATCATTAGAATATGCAGTTCGCCTTCACGCACCTGCAGAATCAGCGCCACTGCCGAGCGCTTCATCAGCGGGCGCAGCCAGGGCCGGGCCGGGCGGTGGTTCGCCAGGCGACTTTCCAGCATTTGCAGCAGGGATATGGACACCAGAGCCCTCCGATCGGCGTGAGCAACGATTAAGCCAGCCACCGCTGGCTGTGACAAGTCCGGGACGCGTAGTCCGGGACGCGTAGTCCGGGACGCGAAGCCCGGGTCGCGAAGCCCGGGATGTGGAATTCGGCTCCGGTGTAGCAATCAACGACAGGAATCCAGAATGACCGATGACCAGACCATGCTCAGCCTGCAGGCCGTCAACCTTGTGTATCGCTCGAAGCCGGCCCTGCGGCAGCTGGACTGGGAGCTACAGTTCGGCCAGCACTGGGCCTGCGTGGGGCCCAATGGCGCGGGCAAGACCAGCCTGGCGCGCGTGCTCAGCCACCAGGCTACCCACTTTTCCGG
>NZ_JAVKCQ010000225.1:0-4184 GCF_040222615.1 Haliea sp. | reverse complement strand
CGCGTGATCGGCCTCTTCTCCCAGCGCGGCTACAATATCGAGACCCTGAATGTGGCGCCCACGGAAGACCTGACTCTGTCGCGCCTCACGCTCACCACCACCGGTGACGACAAGACCATGGAGCAGATAACCAAGCAGCTGAACAAACTGGTGGACGTGGTCAAGCTGGTGGATCTCACCGAAGGGGCCCATATCGAGCGCGACCTGATGCTGATCAAGGTCCGTGCCAGCGGCGTGATGCGCGACGAGATCAAGCGCACCACGGATATCTTTCGCGGCCAGATCGTGGATGTGGGTCCGAACACCTATACCATCCAGCTCACCGGCACGGGGGAGAAACTCGACTCCTTTGTCGCGGCGATGGCGGAGGCGGATATCCTCGAGGTAGTGCGCTCCGGGGTTGCGGGTATTTCCCGCGGTGAGAAGGTGCTCAGGCTGTAAGGCACAAAAAAGGGGCTCCGCGGAGCCCCTGGTACTTCAGTAGCGTGTCTTCAAACGATGCGCTTCATCGCCGTCATATAGCCGCGCAGTGTCCTGCCGACCTGCTCCACCGGGTGGCTGCGGATTTTGTCGTTGACTGCGATCAGCTCCTGGTTGTCGACGCCGTTGTCGCCGGCAATGGCCTTGCCGATCACATCGGTGTCGATATTGGCCATGAAGTCCACCAGCAGTGGCCGGCAGGCATGGTCGAACAGGTAGCAGCCATATTCGGCGGTGTCGGAAATCACCACGTTCATCTCGTACAGCTTCTTGCGCGCGATCGTATTGGCGATCAGCGGCGTTTCGTGCAGTGATTCGTAGTAGGCCGACTCGTCGATAATGCCCGTGGCGACCATGGTCTCGAAGGCCAGTTCGACCCCTGCCTTGACCATGGCGACCATCAGGATGCCGTGGTCGTAGAACTCCTGCTCGCTGATCTCGGCGCTGGTGTTGGGGGTGTTCTCGAACGCGGTCTCGGCAGTGGCGGCGCGCCACTTAAGGAGATTGGCGTCATCGTTGGCCCAGTCTTCCATCATGGTCCTGGAGAAGTGCCCGGTCATGATGTCATCCTGGTGCTTCTCGTAGAGTGGACGCATGATGTCCTTCAGCTCTTCCGCCAGGTAGAAGGCGCGCAGCTTGGCCGGGTTGGACAGGCGGTCCATCATGTTGGTGATGCCGCCGTGCTTGAGGCCTTCGGTAACCGTTTCCCAGCCGTACTGGATCAGCTTGGAGGCGTAGCCGGGCTCAATACCTTTCTCCACCATCTTGTCGAAGCAGAGAATCGAGCCGGTTTGCAGCATACCGCAGAGGATGGTCTGCTCGCCCATCAGGTCGGATTTCACTTCGGCGATAAAGGAGGACTCCAATACCCCGGCGCGGTGGCCGCCGGTACCGGCGGCGTAGGCCTTGGCCAGTTCCAGGCCTTCGCCGTTGGGGTCGTTCTCGGTGTGTACGGCGATCAGGGTCGGTACGCCAAAGCCGCGCTTGTATTCTTCCCGCACCTCGGTGCCCGGACACTTGGGTGCGACCATGATCACGGTGATGTCCTCGCGGATCTTCATGCCTTCTTCCACGATGTTGAAGCCGTGGGAGTAGGACAGGCAGCTGCCGTGCTTCATCAGCGGCATGATCTCGGTAACAACCGCCGTGTGCTGCTTGTCGGGGGTCAGGTTGAGTACCAGGTCGGCGCCGGGGATCAGGTCCTGGTAGGTGCCGACGGTAAAACCGTTGTCGGTGGCGTTCTTCCAGGACTGGCGCTTCTCGGCGATGGCGCTGTCGCGCAGGGTGTAGCTGACATCGAGGCCGCTGTCGCGCAGGTTCAGGCCCTGGTTCAGGCCCTGGGCGCCGCAGCCGATGATGACGAGCTTTTTGCCGCGCAGCTTTTCCACGCCGTCGGCGAATTCGGACTGGCTCATGAAGCGGCATTTGCCGAGTTGCTGCAGCTGCAGGCGCAGCGGCAGGGTATTGAAGTAGTTCTGGCCCATGGTGAAAACCTCGGTTGATTGTCAAGACGGCGCTACCTTACGGCAATCCTTGTATTGCGTAAAACGCTAAATAGTTGAAACAGATTTGCGTAAAGCGCAAAATAAACACTATGGATATCCGTGGCCTGCAGGTGTTTCTCTCCGTCGCCGACTCGCTCAATTTCAGCCGCAGCGCCGAGCGCCTGCACCTGAGCGTCAGTGCCGTCAGCCGCACCGTGCAGAGGCTGGAAGACGAGCTGGGGCAGGTGCTGTTGCAGCGGGATCAACGCAGCATGCGGCTGACCCCGGCCGGGCGCGCCTTTCGGGAGTATGCCCAGCGCAGCGTTGCCGAGTGGCAGGATCTGCGGCGGCAGATGCGCGGGGACCAGCAGCTCGCCGGCGAGGTCAGTCTGTATTGCTCGGTCACTGCCAGCTACAGCATTCTGGCGCCGGTGCTGGAGGCTTTCCGCCTGCGCCAGCCCGGCGTCGAGATCATGATGCACACCGGCGACCAGGCCGACGGTATTGAGCGGGTGTTGTCGGGCCAGGATGACGTGGCGGTCAGTGGCAGGCCGGACTATCTGCCTTCGCGGCTTTCGTTCCTGTCCCTGTTGCAATCCCCGATGGTGGTTTGTATGCCCGCCACGGATTGCGCCGTGCGCCGCAGCATGTTGTCCGGGGACATGACGTTACCGGGATTCGACTGGTCGGGCATACCCTTCATTGTCCCTGAGCGCGGGGTGACCAAGGATATGCTCGATAGCTGGCTGGAGCGCCGGGGCAGCAAGCCACGGATTTATGCCCAGGTTGCGGGGCATGAAGCCATTGTCGCCATGGTCGGGCTGGGGCTGGGGGTGGGCATTGCCCCGGAGCTGGTTATCCAGGCCAGTGGCATGGCGGCCCGGGTGACTGCGGTTCCGGTCTGGGAGCCACTGCCGTTGCTGGACATCGGGATGGTCAGCCTGTCCTCCCGGCTGGAGGATCCGCGGGTCGAATCGCTGTGGAATGTGGCACAGCAGACCTACGGCGCCCCCGTTTGATATACTCCGGCCCCTACTTGATCCGGGCATAACAATGAGTGACGCAAGGGACGATAATACCCAGGATGCAGTGCAGGCTGCGCAGGACGATCTGCACGGCGTGGCCCAGCCTCTGGAGCTGATCGTCGACGAGCACGAGGAAGAGGTTTCGGAGAACGGTCGCACGGTGCGCCGCAAGGGCGTGTATCTGCTGCCCAACCTGATTACCACCGGTGCGCTGTTTGCAGGGTTCTATGCTGTTGTCGCGGCCATGCGCGGCGATTTCGAGAGCGCCGCGGTCGCAATTTTTTTCGCCATGGTGTTTGACGGGCTGGACGGTCGTATAGCCCGCATGACCAACACGTCCAGCAAATTCGGTGCAGAGTACGACAGTCTGGCGGATATGGTCTCCTTCGGTGTGGCTCCGGCGCTGGTCATGTTCAGCTGGGCCCTCGGTGAACTGGGCAAGTTCGGCTGGAGCGCTGCCTTCGTCTACGTGGCCTGCGCCGCCCTGCGCCTGGCTCGCTTCAACACCCAGATCGACACCGCAGACAAGAACTTCTTCACCGGGCTTGCCAGCCCCGCCGCAGCGGCCATCATCGCCAGCACGGTGTGGGTCTGCCACGATCTCGGCTGGGTTGGAGAGCAGCTGCCGCTGGAGGTCGCCGTGCTGGTTGCCATTCTCACCGCTGTCACCGGTCTGTTGATGATCGCCAACTTCCCCTATTACAGCTTCAAGAATATAGACTTCCGCGGTCGGGTGCCGTTCGTGGCGATGATCGTGTTGATCCTGTTGATCAGTCTGGTAACCCTGAACCCGCCGAGTATGTTCCTGCTGGGGTTCCTCGCCTACGCGGCATCGGGCCCGGTTATGCAGCTGCAGCGCTGGCGTCGGTCCAGGCAGGATCAGGCCTGAGGAACCTGCGGGTAAGCGCGCGTTTCTACGCGGTAATACCGCCCGAGAAGAATACTTTGAATTATTTTTGGAAAAGGCCTTGCGGGGCCTTCAGCGATACGTATAATGCGCATCCTCGGTTGGGGGCAACCACCAACGAGAAACCGGAAGCCATAGCGCACCGGAGTTATTTAACAAAGAAACGAAGACAGATGTGTGGGCACTTGTTGGGATAGTTGTACGACTATTCAGACACAACAAGTGACTCATCGATTCATTTATGGATTATATGATTTCGAATTGTGTCTGAGCCGAGATTTGGGTGTT
>NZ_JAVKCQ010000224.1:0-5140 GCF_040222615.1 Haliea sp. | reverse complement strand
AGTCTTTTGATGTGATTGCGCCGCTGCACGTGTTGGAGCAGCGCCTGGAGGATATTCGCACGCCGATGGACGTCGCGGTGATCGGCTGTATAGTCAACGGGCCCGGAGAGGCGCGCGAGGCCGATGTGGGCCTGACCGGCGCCAGCCCCAGCAACCTTATCTACATTAACGGCGAGCCCGACCACAAGGTCAGCAATCTCGATTTCGTCGATCATCTGGAGCAGGTGATTCGCCAGCGCGCGCTGCAGCTGGAGCAGGAGCGGGCCGCCGAGGATGCCAGGCTGATAGCCCGGTCGCCGGCCTGATCCCATGACACCGCAGGAGTACAGGTGACGACCATCCGCGCCATTCGGGGAATGAACGACATTCTCCCGGAAGAGAGTATTTACTGGCAGTATCTGGAGTCCGCGGTGGCCGCGGTGCTGACCAGCTACGGCTACGGCGAGATTCGCCTGCCGATCGTGGAGCAGACCGCCCTGTTCCGGCGTTCCATTGGCGAAGTCACGGACATCGTCGAGAAAGAGATGTACAGCTTCGACGATCGCAATGGCGAGAGCCTGACCTTGCGCCCGGAGGGCACCGCGGGCTGTGTCCGCGCGGTGATCCAGAACGGTCTGCTGGGAACCCCCCAGCGGCTCTGGTACAGCGGCCCCATGTTTCGCTATGAGCGCCCGCAGAAGGGGCGTCAGCGCCAGTTCCACCAGGTGGGCGCCGAGGCGTTCGGTATCGCCACCCCGGATATCGATGCCGAGCTGATCCTGATGACTGCCCGTTTGTGGCGGCTGCTGGGTATTGCCGATCACGTGCAGTTACAGCTCAATTCCATCGGCAGCAGCGCCGCCCGCCAGGCTTACCGCGAGGCCCTGGTGGACTACCTGTCCGGCCACCGCGAGGATCTGGACGAGGACAGCCAGCGCCGGCTGCAGAGCAACCCGCTGCGGATCCTGGACAGCAAGCACCCCGGTACCCGGGAAGTGCTGGCGAATGCGCCGGTGCTGACGGAGTATCTGGACGCGGAGTCCAGTGAGGATTTTGCCCGTCTCTGTGAACTTCTGCAGGCGGCCTCGGTCCCCTATGTGGTCAATCCCCGCCTGGTGCGCGGCCTGGATTACTACAACAAGACCGTGTTCGAGTGGGTGACGGACAAGCTCGGTGCCCAGGGGACAGTCTGCGCCGGCGGCCGCTACGATGGCCTGGTGGCACAGCTGGGCGGCAAGCCCTGCCCCGGTATCGGTTTTGCGCTGGGCAAGGAGCGCCTGGTCCTGATGCTTGAGGCCCTGGCGCTGGCACCGCCGGCGGCGGCGATCGCCGATATCTATGTGGTCAACGCCGGTGCCGCGGCGGAAACGGCTGCCTTCGCCGCGCTGGAGGCGGTACGCGATGCCCTGCCAGCCCTGCGCATTGTCCAGCATGCCGGCGGCGGCAGTTTCCGCAGCCAGCTGAAAAAGGCCGACAAGAGCGGGGCCCGCTGGGCCCTGATCTGGGGCGAGGACGAGGTCGCCGCCGGCACCGTGACAGTCAAGTCCCTGCGTCAGCAGGGGCTGCAGGAATCCATGGCGGTAGCGGATCTCGCTGGCTACCTGGCCCACCATTCATCGCCATAACAGGAAAATCAAGGGAACCGGATCGTGGAATCATATCGGACAGAAGAAGAGCAGGTTGAAGCCCTGCGCCGCTGGTGGGACGAGAACGGCCGTTCAACGCTGGTCACCATCGTGCTGGTACTGGCGGGTACGTTCGGCTGGCAGGGCTGGCAGCGCTATGAGGCCCAGCGCAGTGACAGTGCCTCGGACCTGTACCAGCAAATGCTGGAGGCGGCGTCGATGGCCGGCGAGGGCATCGTCAACGGCGCTCCCGCAGAGCGGCTCGCGAGCCAGTTGCGCAGCGAATACGGTGGCACCACCTACGCCCAGTTCGCCGCCCTGCACCAGGCGCGTGTGGCGGTGGCGGGCAATGAGCTGGCGGCCGCCGAAGGCCACCTGCGCTGGGTGCTGGGCAAGGCGCCCGCCGGCAGCGACATGGCCCTGATGGCGCAACTGCGGCTGGCGCGGGTGCTGGCGGCGCAGGGTGAGACCGAGCAGGCACTGAAGCTGCTGACCCCCGGCAGCTCCGGCAAGTTTCCCGCAGCCTCGGCGCTGGCCCGCGGTGACGTACTGGCGGCTGCCGGTCGCGACGGCGAGGCGCTGGCCGCCTACCGCGAGGCGCAGGCCCTGGTTGAGCAGTATCCCGCCCAGCTGAATATCGCCACCCTGGAGGCGAAGATCCAGAGCCTCGTCGCCGCCGGCGCGGAGGCGGGCGCATGATGACCGTTACCATCAGGTGGAGCGCCCTGCTGCTGTCCCTGCTGCTGATGAGCGGCTGCAGCACCGTGAAAGGCTGGTTCTCGATTGATGATGACGAGGATCCGCGCCGCCCCGTCGAGCTGCAGAAATTCGAGGAGAGCGTCAAGGTCAAGCGCCTCTGGTCTACCGGCGTGGGCAACGGGCAGGGCGATGGTCTCTACCGTATCGAGCCGGTGATTGGTGGCGAACGGATCTTTGCGGCGTCCTCCGATGGCGAGGTCAAGGCGCTGCAGCGCAGCAACGGGCGCCGGATCTGGAGCCGGGATCTCAAGACGCTGATTTCCGGAGGCGTCGGCTTTTATGGCGACAGCCTGTTTCTGGGCGGCGGCGACGGTTTCGTCATGCGCCTGGATGCCGCCACCGGCGAGACCCGCTGGAGCTCCCGGGTGTCCGGTGAAGTGCTGGCGCCTCCCCAGGGCAATGGCCGCGTGGTTGTGGCCCAGACCTATGACGGCAAGCTGCACGGTCTGGATTTTGACACCGGCGAACGCCTGTGGACCTACGACAGCAACATGCCGGTGCTGACCATTCGCGGCACCAGCACGCCGGTATTCCGCGACAGACTGGTACTTGCCGGCTTTGCCAATGGCCGGGTGCTGGGCTTCGACGCCGGCACGGGCGCGGTGGAGTGGGAGGCCCGGGTGGCCATTCCCCAGGGCCGCTCGGAAATTGAGCGTATTGTCGATGTCGATGGCACCATGGTGCTTGCGGGCAGCGAGCTGTTTGCCGCCAGCTATCAGGGTAACATCGTGGCGATAGAGGCCAGCAGTGGGCGCAAGCTGTGGGAGCGCCCGGTATCTTCCGTGTCCGGCCTGTCGCAGGGCTTTGGCAACGTCTATGTCGCGGACGAGGACGGCACAGTGTTTGCGTTCCAGCGCAACGGACAGGGGCAGCGCTGGCGCCAGGACGCTCTGGGCTGGCGGGGCCTCGGCCGCCCGGTGACGGTCAGCAGCTATGTGGCCGTGCCCGATTTCGAAGGCTACATCCACATCCTGTCGCAGGTGGATGGCAGTTTTGTCGGCCGTGTTCGCGCCGACAGCAAGGGCGTCAGCGCCGACATGCTCAGTGAAGGCAATGTACTGTACGTCTATGGCGACGGTGGCAAGCTTTACGCCTATGAGCTGAGCGCAAAACCAGGTAACTGAAATGATTCCGGTGATTGCCCTGGTCGGGCGCCCCAATGTGGGCAAATCGACCCTGTTCAACCAGCTGACCCGCAGCCGCGATGCGCTGGTGGCAAACCTCTCGGGCCTGACCCGGGATCGCAAATACGGAGAGGCGCGGATCGGCTCGCGACCGGTCATTGTCATTGATACCGGCGGTATCCGTGGCGATGAGGCGGGGATTGAGGCACAGATGGCGGGGCAGTCGCTGCTGGCCATCGAGGAAGCGGATGCGGTGCTGTTCCTGGTGGACGCCCGCGAGGGGCTGAACGCCGCGGATGAGTCGCTGGCGCGTCACCTGCGCCAGCGCAACAAGTCGTTCCATGTGGTCGTGAACAAGATCGACGGGCTCAATGAAGAGGTGGCGCTGGGCGATTTTTATGCGCTCGGCGTCGACCACCTGTTCGCAATTGCCGCCTCCCACGGGCGCGGTGTGCGGCAGATGATCGACGACGTGCTGGCCAGTTTTCCCGAGCCGGAAACCTCCGCTGCCGAGGGTTTCGATCATCGTGACAGTGTCAGGGTCGCGATCGTTGGCCGTCCCAATGTCGGCAAGTCCACCCTGGTCAATCGCTTGCTGGGCGAGGAGCGGGTGGTGGTGTACGACCAGCCGGGTACCACCCGCGACAGTATTTACATCGATTATGAACGGGATGGACAGCGCTATACGCTGATTGATACCGCCGGTGTCCGCCGCCGCAAGAACGTGCGGGAGACGGTGGAGAAATTTTCCATTGTCAAAACCCTCAAGGCCATCGACGACGCCCACGTGGTGGTGCTGGTCATGGACGCGCACGAAGGTATTGTCGACCAGGACATGCACCTGCTGGGGCACTGCATTGACGCCGGACGCGGGCTGGTGCTGGCGGTGAACAAGTGGGACGGCATCGAACCCCACCAGCGGGACTGGATCAAGAGCGAACTCAATCGCCGCCTGATCTTTGCCGACTACGCCGACACCCACTTCATCTCGGCGCTGCACGGCACCGGCGTCGGGCTGTTGTACAAATCGATCCTCGCCGCCCATGGGTCGGCAACCCGCAAGCTCAATACCAACCAGCTCACCCGCATCCTCGAGGGCGCGGTGTTTGACCACGCGCCGCCGATGATCAACGGCCGTCGCATCAAACTCCGCTACGCCCATCCTGGCGGCCAGAATCCGCCGCTGATCATTATTCACGGCAACCAGACCGGCAGTGTACCCAACAGTTACCAGCGCTATCTGGAGAAGGTGTTCCGGCGCGAGCTCAAGCTCACCGGCACCCCGGTGCGCATCGAATTCCGCACCGGCGAAAATCCCTACGCGGACAAGCGCAACCAGCTGACCCAGCGCCAGGTCCAGCGCAAGCGCCGGCTCATGGCCCACGTAAAAAAGAACGAGAAGAAAAAGAAGCGCTGAGGAATGCGTTGTGGTCAAGCCTGATCTCGACAGCCGCGCCCATATCGAAGCCTGCATTGACCTGTTCTATGCCAGGCTGCTGGTGGATCCCCAGCTGGCGCCATTTTTCCTCGAGGTGGCGCGGATCGATCTCGCGGTGCACCTGCCTCATATCAAGGACTACTGGTGCAAGCTGCTGCTCGGTGAGCAGGGCTATCGTCGCCACACCATGGAGATCCATCGCCGCCTGCACCGGC
>NZ_JAVKCQ010000223.1:0-42436 GCF_040222615.1 Haliea sp. | reverse complement strand
GCCCCTGCAACACCGCCACGTGATCCTCCACCTCGGCCTCCGGCAGGGTGAATAACGGCGCGAAATTGTGGTTGAAGCGCTGGGCGATGTCCCGGGCCATTTCCAAATGCTGGATCTGGTCGCGACCGACCGGGACCTTGTGCGCACCAAACATGAGGATGTCAGCCGCCATCAGCATCGGATAGCTGAACAGGCCCATGGTGACGCCGAAGTCCGGGTCCTCACCCGCCTCCTCGTTGGCCTGCACTGCAGCCTTGTAGGCGTGAGCGCGATTCATCAGACCCTTGGCGGCATTGCAGCAGAGGATCCAGGTCAACTCGGTGATTTCCGGGATATCGGACTGGCGGTAGAACACCGCGCGCTCGGTGTCCAGCCCCAGCGCCAGCCAGGTCGCGGCAATTTCCTTGCTGGACTGGCGGACGAGGGCCGGATCCTGGCACTTGATCAGGGCATGGTAGTCCGCCATAAACAGGAATGACTCGGTGTCGGCGGCGTTGGACGCTGCTATCGCAGGACGTATCGCGCCGACAAAATTGCCCAGGTGGGGCGTGCCGGTAGTGGTGATGCCGGTGAGAACGCGTTGTTTGCTCATGGGTGTCCCGATCTGATAAAAGCCCGCGATTCTAGCGCTTCAGCGCGCCGCTGGCTATTTCCAGCCCGAATCCGCCAAGACTCAGCCTGGTGTCAGCGAGCCGGGATGGTTGTAGAAACGGCGCAGTACCCGCGCCAGGTTGCAGGCGTCCTCGCTGCCAGCCAGCTCGCGAATGGAATGCATGGCGAAGGTCGGCACGCCGATATCCAGGGTGCGGATGCCCGTGCCGCCGGCCGTAATTGGGCCAATCGTGCTGCCGCAGGCCATGTCGGTGCGCACCACAAAGCTCTGCACTGGCACCTGCTCCTGCGCCGCCAGCAGGCGGTAGAGACCCGAGGTTTCCGCGTTGGTCGCATAGCGCTGGTTGGCGTTGATCTTGATTACCGGGCCGGCGTTGAGCCTCGGCCCGTGATTGTCGTCGTGCTTGTCCGCGTAGTTGGGGTGGATGCCATGGGCATTGTCCGCGGAAATCATCATCGAGTTCTGCACCAACTGGCCGAGACGTTCCTCGGTACCGGCAATACGGCGCAGGGTCGACAGCAGCATTGGGCCCTGGGCTCCGGAGCTGGACAGGCTGCCCACTTCCTCGTGATCGTTGCAGACCAGCAGGCAGCTCTGCCGGCCGTCGCCCTGCAACAGCGCCTGCAAGCCGGTAAAGCAGCTCAGCAGATTGTCGAGACGGGCGGAAGCAACGAATTCTTCCCGCAGCCCCACCAGAGCCGGGGGCTGAGTGTCGTAAAAGCTGAGTTCGTAGTCCAGCACCCTGTCGGCGCCGCAGTGCGGGTGCTCTTCCAGCAGGCGCTGGCGCAGGAGGTCGCGGAAATCGGGCACCGCGGCATCGGCCTGCAAGGCCAGCACCGGCAGAATATCGGTCTGGGGGTTGATACTGCGGGACTGGTTCGCCTCACGATCCAGGTGAATGGCGAGACTGGGAATAACCGCCAGCGGACGGCGGAAATCCACCAGCCCGGTGTGCAGCCGGCCGTCCCGGTCGGCGTAGCTTACCCGCCCCGCAAGGGACAGGTCGCGGTCGAACCAGGGATTCAGGAGCACGCCGCCATACACTTCCACCCCGAGCTGAAAGTAGCCCGAGCGCTGCTTTTCTGGCGCAGGCTTGACCATCAGGCAGGGGCTGTCGGTGTGGGCGCCAACCATGCGCATTCCGGTCTCCGCTGCGGACTCGGTACCCACGGTGAACGCCAACAGCGAGCTGTCGTTGCGAGTCAGGTAGCAGCGCTGCCCGGGCTGCAGGTTCCAATCCCCCGCCGCCGGCAGCCGGGCGAACCCAGCGGCCTCCAGTCTGGCGACCAGCGCCGCCACGGCGTGAAAGGGGGTGGTCGCTTCGGTGAGAAACGCCAGAAGATCACTGTTGAACTGTTGCGGTGTCATGGGCTAAACAACCTCGAATCCAGAGAAACAACGGGCGGCAACGCGAACATCAGACCAGCCAGAGCGCATAGAGCAGGCCAGCGAGCGCAATACGGTAATACACAAAGGGCATCAGGCCCAGGCGCTCAAGCAGGCGCAGGAACAGGCTGATACAGGCATAGGCCGTCACTGCCGCCACCAGCGCCGACACGGCCAGCAACAGCCAGTCCACGGGCGCGCTTTGCTGCGCCAGCTGCAGTCCTTTCAGCAAGCCGGCACCGGCAATGACGGGAATCGACAGCAGGAAGGCGAAGCGGGCCGCCGTGGCCCGGTCCAGTCCGAGCAGCAGACCCGCGGTAATGGTAATGCCGGAGCGGGACACACCCGGCACGGGCGCCAGGGCCTGTGCCAGGCCGATCACCAGGGCCACCACAGCGACCAGCGGCCTCCCGCCGGCGCTTCGGCGCGCCCGCCAATCCGCCAGCCCCAGCAGCAGACCGAAAACCAGCGTCGTGGTGGCAATCACCGGCAAGGTACGAAGTCGACTCTCGATGAACGCGTCCGCCAGGAATCCGACCACACAGACCGGCACAGTTGCCAGAGCCAGGTACCCGACCAGGCGAACATCGTCGTTGACCGGCTGCCCCCGCAGCAGGCCGAAACAGCTCACTGTCATCTGCAGCAGCTCACGGCGGTAGTACAGCACGACCGCCAGCAGGGTACCCACATGCACCGCGACGTCAAAGGCCAGGCCCTGGTCCTCCCAACCGAACAGCAGGGCCGGCAGAACCAGGTGTGCCGAGCTCGATATCGGTAGAAACTCGGTGATGCCCTGCACCAGGGCCAGTACTATCGCCTGCAACCATTCACTCATGACCGTGGCCCCTGCTCCGCCAGCTTTTTCCAGCTGATCTCGTCGCGGACATACACGGGGCAAACCTGCTCCGCACTCTGCCTGACCCCTGCCTGCCATGCGCGACAGGCTGCCGGCAGCAGGTCCAGAGCGCTGGGCAGCAGTTCGGGGCAAGCAGAACGGAAACGCGCGCTGACAGACGCAGGCATCGCATCCCGGTAATGCAGCCCGCCGCCCAGCGCGACAAGGGCATCACTGCCCGCCACAGCCAGCGCTGCGGGCTTGTCCACCTGGGCGCCTACGAGTTCCTCGACCTGCCCGTCGGCAATCCTGTACAGCGCCCAGTACAGCTCACCAATATGTGCGTCCAGCGTGCTGAGCACCAAATCGCCCTCAACCGCATGCCCGAGCCGCACCGCGGCATACACCTGGCAGGCCAGGGTGGACACCGGCAGGGCCGGCAGGCCGGCGGCAAAACAAAGCCCCTGTACCGCGCTGGCCGCGATGCGCAGGCCGGTGAACGACCCCGGCCCACAGCCATAGGCAACGGCGTCCAGACCCCCTGGTCCTGCCGGCATCAGCTCGCGCAACATTCCCAGCAGGAGCTGGTTGTGACGCCGGGGGGCAATTTCGTGACGCGCAGTCACCTCGCCGTCCCGGTATAGCGCGACGGAACAGGCTTCGGTTGATGTATCAACTGCCAGGATGCTTGTCATAGAATCCGAAATCAGGAATGTCTGCGGCATTTACCGAACGCAGGGGCAACGCCGGTGCCAAGGCAGGGATTATCCCACAGCCGGGCGCCGGCAAGAACCGCAACCAGGGACAAAAAACGGGGGGGGCGTATACAAATGGGGACGCAGCTCAGCGGGCTAATTCTCGCAGGTGGCGCCGGGAGCCGCACGGGCGGCAGGGACAAAGGCCTGCTCCTACTGCAGGGCAGACCGCTGATCGCCTGGGTCAGTGAACGCTTGCGCCCCCAGACCTGCCACCTGCAGATCAGTTGCAACCGCCACCTTGAAGCCTATGCCAACTATGCCGATGCAGTGTTCAGCGACCGCCTGCAGGGATATCAGGGGCCGCTGGCCGGGCTGGAGGCACTGCCGCCGGACCACTCGCAAGAGTTTCTGCTGGTGGTGCCCTGCGATACGCCCCATCTGCCAGCGGACCTCGCTCCACGCTTGTACCAGGCGCTGCTCGCGCAGCCAAGCCACTGCGACCTCGTCTACGCCACCTCGGACGGGCGACAGCACTACCTGCACACACTGCTGCGCCGGCGCTGCCTGGCGAGCCTGCCAAAGTATCTGGAAGGGGGTGGGCGTTCAGTGCGCGGCTGGCATGCTGGGCTGAATTGTACCGCGGTGGAATTTGCGCATGCTGGCAATGCCTTCGAGAATTACAACACTTCCCAGGGCCTGGTATGACAGGACCAACAGCATAAAAAAACCCGCACCAGTCACCTGGCACGGGTTTCGGAACTGGCGAGTGACCTCAGGCGCTGGCTGGCGCGGCCTTTGCCCGGGTCTTTTTCGGCGCCGCTTTGGCCCTGGCCTTGCCGGCCGCAGCCTTGGCTTTCCTGGGTGCTGCCTTGGCTTTCTTCGGTGCGGCTTTCTTCGGTGCGGCTTTCTTGGCAGCAGCCTTTGCTTTTTTCGGCGCGGCTTTCCTGGTTGCGGCCTTGCCTGCTGTCCTGGCTTTGGTTTTACGCTTGGGCGCAGCCGCCGCCGGAGTTACGGAATCCGCCAGGGAATCCGCGGCATTGGTGAGTGACTTGCGTCCCGCCCTGGCTTTCTTGAAAGCGCTCTTGGCGGCGGCCTCGGCCTTTTTCTCCGCCGCACGCAGCTGGGCCAACACTTTCTTTTCCAGCGCCGTGATTTTTGCAGCATCAGCCTTGGCGCGCTGCTTGGTCCATTTCTTCGCGTGTTTGGCCAGGGCCCTGGCCTTGTCGATTTCCGCTTTGGCAGCCAATTCTGCCTTCTTCTCCAGGATCCGTTCCTGCGCAGCGAGCTGTTTGGCAACGAGCTTCGCATCCTCGACGATTTCTTTCACTCGTTGACGCGTTTCCCGCAGCTTGCCTTGCGCGGTTTCCAAACGAGCGTTGGAGCGCGCAACGGCATTGGCAGCTGCCTTCTTCGCTCGCTCATCCGCTTTCGCCCGCGCTGCTTTTACCCGCGCGCGTGCGTCGGCCAAGGCTTTCTTTTCCGCCGCAACTGTAGCTTGCAGTTTCGCCAGGGCTTCACGGGACTTTTTCTCCGCAGTTGAAACTACCGACGCCTTTCTGGCCGCAGCGGAAGTCGCCTGCTTGCGCGGCGCCTTTTTTGCCGGCGCTTTGCGTGCGGCCGTTTTTCTTGTCGCCTTGCCTTTGGCTGTTGCCATAATTTTCACTCTCCAAACGTTATATTTTCAAACCACGGAAAAGAAAATAACAACATTCTCAAGAGCTTACAACAGAGTTTTTGTAATGCGGAGAGTAAGGAAAAGCGCAGAAAAAAAGTTTTGCCAAGACCGACGGGGAAATTTTTCCGGAGGCCGGGCGAATCCGTTCGCCCGGGATTGCTAAAAACAGCTTTATTTACAGCCTATACGCCCAGTACGGCAAAAACTTTCCGGCGAATATCTTCGACACTACCAACGCCCTCCACTCGATGACAGGCGGGCGCGCCATCGCCGGACATCGACTGATAAAAATTCACCAGCGGACGTGTTTGCTGTTGATAAACATCAAGACGCTTGCGTACGGTGTCTTCCTTGTCATCGTCTCTCTGCACCAGCGCCTCGCCCGTTTCATCGTCGCGACCTTCCTGCTTCGGCGGATTATGCTGGATATGATAGACGCGACCGGAACCTGGATGTACGCGACGACCACTCAAGCGCGCGACAATTTCCTCGTCATCGACAGCAATTTCAACCACGTGATCGATGTCCACGCCTGCGGCGACCATCGCCTCCGCCTGTGGAATCGTGCGCGGGAAACCGTCGAACAGGAAACCCCCTGCGCAATCGGGCTGCTTGATACGTTCCTTGACCAGACCAATAATAATGTCATCGGAAACAAGTCCGCCGGCATCCATCACCTGCTTTGCAGCCAGGCCGAGTTCGGTCTCAGCCTTCACAGCCGCCCTCAGCATATCGCCGGTGGAGATCTGGGGAATGCCGAGTTTTTCCGTGATGAACTTGGCCTGTGTGCCTTTGCCAGCGCCGGGAGCGCCAAGAAGTATCAATCGCATTCAGGTGAATCCTCAATGTATATAGGGCGGCCGTCGCAATGGTAATTGCAGGTGATTTGCGCTGCCGGATAATCGGAGGGAGGTAACCATACACAGGGGCAGGACATTGCACAAGCCCCGGCCCGAGGGGCGGGAATGTGCCAGTCGAGGCTCATCGGGACGCTTTTGCGCTGCGCCAGAGTGCGTCGAGTTCGGCCGCGGTCAACGACGCGAGGTCTGCCTTGCCGGCACCGGCGGCAGATACTTCCATGGCGCGAAACCGTTGCTCAAACTTCGCTGATGCCTGGCGCAAGGTGGCCTCCGCATCCAGACCCAGTTGCCTGGCAAGGTTGACACAGGTAAACAGCAAGTCACCCATTTCATCTGCGACAGCGGATTGCGTACCGGACTTCATCGCCTCCTCCAGTTCGCCCCGTTCTTCATCCAGTTTCGCCAGCACCGCCGTGGCATCGGCCCAGTCGAAACCAACCAGGGCTGCGCGTTTTTGCAGTTTTTGCGCCCGCGGCAGTGCCGGCAATGCCACCGGGACATCATCCAATACACCGCCTTGGGCGCGTGCCGCACGCTCCTCACGCTTGATAGCCTCCCAGGATCGCTTTACCTCGACCACATCCACCGAGACGTCGACAATGCCCTCAATCTTCCCGTTTGCGAACACGTGTGGGTGTCGCCGTAACAGCTTGTCGACCAGGGTATGAACAATTTCCGGAAAGGAAAACACGCCCTGTTCCTCACCCAACCGGGCATAAAAGACAACCTGGAACAGGACATCGCCAAGCTCCTCGGCAACATGCGGATAGTCCCCGTGTTCGATGGCTTCCGCCAGTTCATAACACTCTTCCAGAGTCGAAGGCACAATGCTGCGGAAATTCTGCTTCAGATCCCAGGGACAACCGCCTTCGGGATCACGGAGACGCTGCATGACACGCAGCAGGTCGTTCACGGTGTAATGTCCCTGGTTCACCTCAACATTCCTATTCCGACACCCGGGCAACGGAGATAACGTTACTCAAGCGATCAATGCGTTCCAGCAGTTTTGACAGCGCACCCAGGTCAGGCACCTCCACGGTGAGGCGCATGGTCGCCGTGTGTCGCTTCTTGTTGGTCTGGGTATTGATGGAAAGCACGTTGATACGCGCATTGGCGAACAGACCGGTAATATCGCGCAGCAGGCCCTGTCGGTCATAGGCTTCGATGGCAACATCCACCTCGTAGTTTTCCCGCGGCGATTCGCCCCAGGCCACCTCGATCACTCTCTCCGGTGCGGTCTCCTGCAGTTTCAGCAGCCGCGCGCAGTCGCTGCGATGAATACTGACACCGCGGATCTGGGTGATAAAGCCAACGATGGCGTCGCCGGGCAAGGGCTTGCAGCAGCCCGCCATATGGGTGAGCAGATTGCCGACGCCCTGGACCTTGATCTGGCTGCGGGAAACCGGGCCACTGCCGGGTTTCGCCACCTGCAGCTGCGGCTCGGGGCGTTTCTCCACCAGTGACTGGGCGGCGTTGAGTACGGTGGCGGAGCTCAGGTCGCCGGCGCCAACTGCCGCGTACATGTCCTCCACCGTTGCCATATTGACCTTGTCGGCAACACGCCTGTAGTCGACGCTGGTCAGGGCCAGGCGACGGAACTCCCTCTCCAGGAGGTGGCGGCCGGCGTCGATATTGTCCTCGCGCGCCTGGGCCTTGAACCAATGCTGCACCTTGGCCCGGGCCCGCGACGTATGCAGGTATCCGAGACCTGACTGCAGCCAGTCGCGCTTGGGATTGCCCTGCTTGCTGGTCAGGATTTCCACTCGCTCGCCGGTCTTCAGGGTGTAGGTCAGGGGAACAATCACGCCGTTGACCTTGGCACCGCGGCAGCGGTGGCCCACCTCCGTGTGCACGTGGTAGGCAAAGTCGAGTGGCGTGGCCCCCTGAGCGAGGTTCACGACATCGCCGTTGGGGGTAAAAACGTAGACCCGATCCTGGGCCAGATCAAAGCTGAACTGCTCGGCAACGTCCCCGCTATCGCCGGTCTCTTCATGCCAGTCCAGTACCTGCCGCAGCCAGGCAATCTTCTCTTCATAGCTGCTGGCCATGCCGCCGCCGGAATCCGACCCCTTGTAGCGCCAGTGCGCGCAGACTCCAAGCTCCGCCTCCTCATGCATCTGGCTGGTGCGAATCTGGACTTCCAGAATCTTGCCTTCCGGCCCGATCACCGCCGTGTGCAGAGAACGGTAGCCGTTCTCCTTGGGGTTGGCGATGTAATCATCGAACTCATTGGGGATATTGCGCCAAAGACCGTGCACCAGCCCCAGGGTCGCATAGCAGTCTTTCACCTCCGGCACCAGAATCCGCACCGCGCGGATATCGTACACCTGGGAGAAACCGATACCCTTGCGCTGCATCTTGCGCCAGATGCTGTAGATGTGTTTCGCCCGACCGCTGATATTGAACTGCAGCCCGGCCTGCTCCAGGACCCGGGTCAGCTCCTCGGTGACACGAGCGATAAAGCGATCCCGTTCCAGCCGCTTGCCGTCGAGCAGCCGGGCGATCTTGCGATAGGCATCGCTGTAGATATAGCGGAAGGAAAGATCCTCCAGCTCCCATTTCAGGTGCCCGATACCGAGCCTGTGGGCCAGCGGGGCATAGACATCGAACACCTCGCGAGCGATGGGCCAGCGCCGCTCCTCATCGTTCTTGACCGCGCGAATGGCGCAGGTGCGTTCCGCCAGCTTGATCAGTGCCACCCGCACATCGTCCACCAGCGCGACCAGCATCTTGCGGATATTATCCTGCTGGCCGTGGGCCTGGCCCAGCACCGGCGAGTCAACCTGGGTCTTGAGATCGCTGATCGCCGCCATGCGCAGCACGCCGCTGATCAGGTTCTGGACTCCCGCTCCAAACTGCGCCCCCACTGCTTCCAGGCTCACCCTTTCCTCGCGTACCGCGCGATAGAGAATGCCCGCCACCAGGCACTCGGTACCCACGTGCAACTCAGAGAGGATCTGGGCCATATCAAGCCCGGTGGCAAAACAATTGGATTCGTGCGCCCAGTCGGGCACGTCCCGACCGGTCCCGCTGCAGGCTTCCCGGGCCAGCGCGCAGGCCCTGAGGAGCAACTCGAGTTCATGCGGATGGTGCAGGACCGGCAGCTGTTCCAGCCAGCGCTCAAGGTCGATCTCCCCGGAATCCGTGAGATGCGATTGTTCCCGTACTCGGACCATGATCCGGCTCCGCTCAGGGGTTGGCGAACACACCCGTGGACAAGTAGCGATCGCCGCGATCACAGATGATGGCGACGATCACTGCATTGCTGACTTCTGCCGACAGCTTCAGCGCAGCGGCGATTGCGCCGCCTGAGGACACGCCACAGAAAATGCCCTCCTCCCGTGCCATCAGGCGCATATGGTGCTCCGACTCGGCCTGGGAAATATCGATTACCCGGTCGACCCGGGCGGCGTCAAAAATCGCCGGCAGGTAGGCGGGCGGCCAGCGCCGGATACCCGGGATACTGGAGCCCTCCAGCGGCTGCAGGCCGACAATCTGGATCTCGGGATTCTGCTGCTTGAGGAAAGCCGATACACCCATGATGGTGCCGGTGGTACCCATGGAGGCGACGAAATGGGTGATCGTGCCGCGGGTCTGCCGCCAGATCTCCGGACCTGTACCGCGAAAGTGGGCCAGCGGGTTGTCCGGATTGCCAAACTGGTCCAGCACCCGGCCCTTGCCCTCGGCCTGCATCTGCAGGGCCAGATCGCGTGCGCCCTCCATGCCCTCGGCCTGGGTCACCTCGACCAGCTCCGCACCGTAGGCGGACATCGCCTGCTTGCGTTCCGCGCTCATGTGCGAGGGCATGATGAGGATCAGGCGATAGCCGCGCATGGCGGCGACCATGGCCAGGGCGATGCCGGTGTTGCCGCTGGTGGCCTCGATCAGGGTATCCCCGGGACTGATGTCACCGCGGAGCTCGGCCTCCGCGATCATGCTCAGTGCTGGCCGGTCCTTTACCGAACCCGCGGGATTGGTGCCCTCGAGCTTGGCCAACAGTGTATTGGGGGTCGCTCCTGGCAGGCGCTGCAGGCGCACCAGTGGGGTATTGCCGATGCAGGCTTCGATGGTTGGATATTCAAACATAGCTCTCCACATCCCGCCGGGCGGGGCAGTATAGCGATTTTCACCGGCACGGGCATGCCTCCGGTCATTTCAGGGCGGCAAAGGCAACCACATAGGCCTGCTCGTCAGCCAGCGACAGCAGGACAGCGGAACCTCCGCGGCGTTGTGCGACCTCTGCCGCGCCACCGGACAGGTGCACCAGGGGCGCGCCGTGGGCATCGTGCCGCACCTCGATATCCTGCCAGCTGACGCCGCGTCCGATTCCGGTACCCAGGGCCTTGGCCACCGCCTCCTTGGCGGCGAATCGCTTCGCCAGCAGGCGCACCGACTGCTGGCTGGCAGCGTACTCCCCCTGCTCCGCCAGGGTCAGGATGCGACGCACGAACCTGTCCCCCAGTCGCCTCACTACCGCTTCGACCCGGGCCACCTCCAGAATATCCGTACCCAGGGCGATCACTGTTGCTGGCTCCGGCCCCGGAACTGACGAAACAGTTCGCGGCTGTGCAGCGGTCGCTCACCCAGATGACCGGCGAGGGCCTGGCGGAGCAGGCGTTTTGCTGCCACCGCCTGTTCGCCATCGTAGCGGCCTTCGGCGATAGCCAACAGGTCGCGCCCCGAAAACAGGACCGCGGGGGAGCCCGCATGACGAGCGCAGGCGACCAGCCCGAACTCCAGCTGGTATTGATACCAGCCTTCGGCCACCACGGGCTCCCCGCTGTAGCCGTCCACTGCAGGATCAAAGTGGTAGCCCAGAGCTTCCAGCAGGCTGAATTCGAACCTGCGCAGGCAGGCGTCGCCGGCATTACCGGCTGCCAATTGCAACAGGGTCTCGCCATAGAGGGCAAACAGTTGTGGCTGGGGATCCTGGCGCTGCAGCAGCCGCACCAGAAGTTCGTTAAGATAAAGCCCGGTGAACAAACGCTCCGCCTGCAGCAGAGGCGCACTGCCGGCCGCTTCCACAGCCACCAGCTGCTTCATCTCCGCGCGTCCGGCGAAACTGACCAGCAGCGGTCGAAAGGGCTGCAGCAGGGACGCCTGGGTACCGCCGCGACTGCGCCGGCGGGCGCCCTTGCCCACCAGGCTCAAGCGCCCGTGTTCAGCGGTGAACACTTCCAGCAGCAAGCTGGTGTCCCGGTAGGGGCGACCGTGGAGCAGGTAGGCGGGCTGGAGGTTGACGCGCATGGGCAGCTCGCGGGCGCTCAGCGATCATCGTAACCGAGACTGCGCAGCGCACGCTCGTCATCAGACCAACCGGACTTCACCTTGACCCAGAGCCGCAGCATGACCTTGCTCTCAAACAACCGCTCCATATCGCGGCGGGCATCGGTACCAATTGAGCGCAGGCGGCTGCCCTTCTCCCCGATCAGGATACGCTTCTGGCCATCGCGCTCGACCAGGATCAGCGCGGATATGTTGAGTATGGCCTCTTCCTGGCTGAAATCCTCGATTTCCACCGTCACAGCGTAAGGCAACTCGTCACCGAGCTGGCGCATGATTTTCTCGCGCACAATCTCCGCCGCCAGGAAGCGCTGACTGCGGTCGGTGATCTGGTCTTCGGGGAAGAAGTGGCCGGCCTCGGGCAGGCGCTGGCGGATTTCCTTCTCCAGAGCATCCAGGTTCTGGCCGCGCAGGGCAGAGAGCGGGATGATGCTGGCAAAGGGTGCCCGCTCGGCCAGCTGCTGCAACTGCGGCAGCAGAACGCTCTTGTCCTCCAGCAGGTCGACCTTGTTCACCACCAGCAGGGTGGGCACGCCGGCCTGGGCCACCCGCTGCAGCACCATTTCATCCTCATCCGTCCAGGCGGTGCGATCCACGACCATGACGATGACATCGACATCGCGGATTGCGCTGCTGGCGGCCCGGTTCATGAAACGGTTGATGGCGCGTGGTTCGGCGCGGTGCAATCCAGGGGTATCAACGAAGATAATCTGGCAACCAGCCTCGGTCTTGATACCCAGCACCTGGTGACGGGTAGTCTGGGGTTTACGGGAAGTGATACTGATCTTCTGGCCCAGCAAATGGTTGAGCAGGGTCGATTTGCCGACATTGGGTCGACCGACGATGGCAACGTAACCGCAGCGCTGCGGTGTTTCCGGCTCATTGGCCATTGGCAATTGCCTCCAGTGCCGCTTCGGCGGCAGCCTGTTCCGCCTTCTGTCGGCTGCGACCAGCACCTTCGAAGGTCCACTCGGGCTGCGCCAGGCGGCACTCGATACGGAACAGTTGTTGGTGGTCCTCGCCTTCAACCGCGAGTAACTCGTAGAGCGGCAGGGGACGCCCGCGGCCCTGCAAGTACTCCTGCAAACGCGTCTTGGCATCCTTGCCCGCGGCCGCCATCTCCAGCCCCTCCAGCCGGTCGTGAAACCAGCGCAACAGGCAGTCGCGACAACGAGCGGTTCCGCTGTCCAGGAGGATCGCGCCGGCAACGGCCTCCAGGGCATCCGCTAGAATGGAGCCCCTGCGGTGCCCCCCGCTCTTGCGCTCGCCCTGGCCGAGCCGGACAAACTCGCCCAGGCCCAGTTCGCGACCCAGCTCCGCCAGAGTATCGCCCCTGACCAGGGCCGCGCGCATACGACTGAGATCGCCCTCCCGGGCCCGGGGAAACTTCTGGTACAGCGCCTCGGCGATCACATGGTTGACAATGGAGTCACCGAGAAACTCAAGGCGTTCGTTGTTGCTACCGGACGCACTGCGATGCGTCAGTGCCAGCTGCAACAGGGCGGGGTCATTGAATTCATACCCCAGCACCCGCTGCAGGCGACGAAGCTTATCCATGCAGCATCAGGACGAGCGGCGAACGCCAGCTTCCCGCTCCAGGTCATCGAACCTTATTACCGCATCGATTTTGCCGAACAGTTTCACCCGCGCCTCGTAGTTGGCGTCGATATAGGTTTTGCCATCCTTGCGGAAGACCTCGATATCACTGGGCTTGAGCCCGTATATCTGGTTGGTGTTGAAGAGATTGGACAGGCTTCGCCGGACGTCCGCGATGCTGTCGGTAGCGGGATCATATTCGGCGGCGACCCGGTCAACCACATCGCGGACGGTGAGATACTCGAAGTAGCTCGGGCCCATCTTGAGGCCGCACATGACAAAGAACCCTACCATGATGGCGATGGTGAGCATCCCCGGAAGAGACATGCCTGACTGCTGTTGCCGCAATTTCATACTGCGCACCCCCAAAGCTTGGATTCTGCTCATTTTATGGCGCCGGCGCGACTGAAACTGGGAATGCTGAACAGCGAATCCCAGTGCATCCAGATAGCGAACGCCTTGCCTACTATATCCCTTTCCGGCACCTGACCCCATACCCTGCTGTCACTGCTGTTATCCCGGTTGTCGCCCATCATGAAGTAGTGGCCCTGTTCCACGACCAGAGTGAAATCGCGCCCCGGACGCATCCGGTCGTCCTGCATGAGGTGCGGCTGGTCGCCCAGGGTTTCCGTGGCAATCTCCATCCGCGCCTGCCCCTGGGGCACCACGGCTAGTGGTTCGGTGGGCACGGGTTCCCCGTTCACGAACAGGCGCTTATCCCGGTAACTGACTGTATCCCCCGGCAATCCGACTACGCGCTTGATGTAATAGGTGTCGTTCATATGCGGGGGAAAGAACACCATGACGTCGCCGCGCCGGGGTTCGTTTATGTCCAAAACCTTGGTCCGTACCACCGGCAAGCGGATGCCATAGGTAAATTTGTTGACCAGAATATAGTCGCCGACTTCCAGCGTTGGAACCATGGAAGAAGACGGGATCTGGAATGGCTCGACCAGGAAAGAGCGCAACACGAAGACGACAAACAGCACCGGGAAGAACGACCGCGAATACTCCACCAAGGTGGGCTCAGCGGCCGTGGCGCGCACCTTCGCCTGGTAGGCCGCCGCATCCTTGCTGCCATCGCGGGACCACCCGGGGTATTCGAGCTGCAGGGCTTCCCGGGCACTGCGCCGACGCGGCGCCATGAACAGGGCATCGACCAGCCAGATACCGCCGCTGCCGAATACCAGCACTACCAGAATAAGAGGAAAATCAATTGTCATAGGGGCTTATCCATCCACCTTGAGCACTGCGAGGAAAGCCGACTGGGGAATTTCCACATTGCCGACCTGCTTCATGCGTTTCTTGCCTGCTTTCTGTTTTTCCAGCAGCTTTTTCTTGCGGCTGGCATCGCCGCCATAGCACTTTGCCGTCACATTCTTGCGCAGCGCCTTCACTGTCTGGCGAGCCACAACCTTGCCACCTACTGCTGCCTGGATTGCGACATCAAACATCTGCCGCGGGATCAAGTCTTTCATTTTTTCGGTCAGCACCCGCCCCCGGTGCATGATGTGTTCGCGATGCACGATGACTGCCAGCGCGTCCACCCGCTCGCCATTAATCATCACATCCAGGCGTGACAGGCTGGCAGGCTCAAAACGGTCGAAACTGTAATCCAGGGACGCATAACCGCGGCTGACCGACTTCAACCGGTCGAAGAAGTCGAGCACGACCTCCGCCAATGGAATATCGTAGATCACGGAGACCTGGCTGCCCAGAAACAGCATATCCTTCTGCATGCCGCGCTTTTCGACGCAGAGGGTTATGACATTGCCCAGATAGTCCTGGGGAACAAGGATGTTGCAGCGCGCAATGGGCTCGCGCATCTCGTCGATTTCACCCGGATCGGGCAGTTTGGAGGGATTGTCGACATAGACGATATCACCGTTCTTCTTCACCACCTCGTAGATTACCGTGGGCGCAGTGGTAATCAGGTCGAGATTGTACTCCCGCTCCAGCCGCTCCTGGATGATCTCCATGTGGAGCATGCCGAGAAAGCCGCAACGGAAGCCAAAACCAAGAGCATCCGAAGTCTCGGGCTCGTAGAACAGGGAGGCATCGTTGAGCGTCAGCTTGGACAGCGCGTCGCGGAAATCCTCATAGTCATCGGTCGAGATCGTGAAGATGCCCGCGTAGACCTGGGGCTTGACCTGCTTGAACCCCGGTAGCGAGGGCACCTCAGGGTGCTGGGCATTGACCAGCGTGTCGCCTACTGGCGCACCGTGGATGTCCTTGATGCCGGCCACCACGAAACCCACCTCACCGGCCTTCAGCTCACCGGTCTCGAGCCGCTTGGGAGTAAAGATCCCGACGCTGTCGATCTGGTGCACCCGCCCCGTGGACTTGGTGATGAATTTCTCGCGCTTGCGCAGCACCCCCTGCTTGACCCGCACCAGCGATACCACGCCCAGGTAGTTGTCAAACCAGGAGTCTATGATCAGGGCCTGCAGAGGTGCGTTGATGTCGCCTTCAGGGGGCGGAATATTCTCCACCAGGTACTCCAGCGCATCCTCAATCCCCATGCCCGACTTGGCGCTGACCAGACACGCCTCAGTCGCATCAATGCCAATGATCTCCTCGATTTCCCGCTTGACCTTGTCGGGGTCTGCCTGCGGCAGGTCCATCTTGTTGAGGATAGGGAGGACTTCCAGCCCCTGCTCGATGGCCGTGTAGCAGTTGGCGACCGATTGGGCTTCCACGCCCTGGCCGGCATCCACTACCAGCAGGGCACCCTCGCACGCAGACAGGGATCGCGACACTTCGTAGGAGAAGTCGACGTGACCCGGCGTATCGATGAAGTTGAGCTGGTAGACCTTGCCGTTGCGCGCACTGTAGTTGAGGGTGACGCTCTGTGCCTTGATGGTGATGCCCCGCTCACGCTCGATATCCATCGAGTCGAGCACCTGCTCGGCCATCTCGCGCTCACTCAAGCCCCCGCAGTGCTGGATAAAACGGTCCGCGAGGGTCGATTTGCCGTGATCAATGTGCGCGATAATGGAAAAATTGCGGATGTGGCTTAAGTCACTCACTCAATTGGGCTCGGTTGGGGTCATGGGCGCTGGCGAAAAGACGCGCGATTGTACCCCAATGGACTCCCTGCCGCCATGCCGCCGCGCTGGGCGGACGGCAGGGGCGGCGAGCGAGGGTCAGTCGCGCAGCTTGAGCCCGATAAACAGTGGCGAGCCGCGGCGGATCAGGCGCAGGGGAACAGAATCGCCGGCAGACAGGCGCGCTACCGCGCGCTCAAACGCCGACACATCCTTGACCGGGCTGGAGCCCAGCATGGTGATAATGTCGCCCGGCAGTACGCCGGATTCCGCGGCCACCGAGCCCGGGGACACCTGCCGCACAAGTACGCCACCGGAGAGGCCAAAGCGCTCCAGGACATCGGCGCCGGCCTCCTCTACCACCAGCCCCAAGCGCCCGCCGCGATCCTCATCGGCCCGGTCACTGCTGAGGGCATAGCTGTCATCGGCTTCCAGGCCACCCACTTTAACCCGCAGGGTCTTGCGTTTGCGCTCACGCATGATCTCCACCTGCACGGTCGTGTCAGGCGCTGTCAGGCCGACCACATGGGGCAGCTCAGCAGAGGTGGGGATGTCCTTGCCGTCGAACTGCAGGATCACATCGCCAGCTTCCAGGCCCGCCTTCGCGGCCGGTCCATCCTCGGCAAGCTGCGCAATCAGTGCGCCCTGGGGCCGATCGAGGCCAAAAGACTCCGCCAGCGTCTTGTCGACGTCCTGGATAGTGACCCCCAGCCAGCCGCGGGTGACCCGGCCGCTGTCTTTAAGCTGGGCAACCACATTGCGCACCACGCTGGCGGGAATTGCAAAGGACAGCCCGATGGAGCCGCCGCTGCGGGTGAATATCTGGGAGTTCACTCCCACCACCTCACCCTCGAGGTTGAACAGGGGGCCTCCCGAGTTGCCGGGATTGATGGCGACGTCGGTCTGCACAAAGGGCACATAATTCTCCCCCTGCTCGGTCGGCAGGCTGCGCCCCATGGCGCTGACAATACCCGCGGTTACGGAGTAGTCGAGACCGAAGGGAGAGCCGATGGCAAGGACCCACTCCCCCACCTCCAGATCGTCATCGCTTTCCAGCCGCAGGGACGGGAGCCCGCTGGCGTCGACCCGGAGCAGGGCCAGGTCCGAACGCGGATCGGTACCGACCACTTCGGCCTCGAACTCCCGGCGGTCGCTCATCCGCACCAGCACACTTTCAGCACCGTCGACCACGTGATTGTTGGTCACTATATAGCCGTCGCCGGAAATGATGAACCCGGAGCCCATGGACATGCGCTGCCGCTGTGACTGCTGGGGCTGTTCACCACGGAATTCGAAAAAGCGCCGCAGGTATTCGGGGATCTCCTCCGTATTATGGGGATTGCGGGCAGCCCCGCCCAGCGGATACTGGACAATGATCTTGACCACCGCTGGCGACTTCGACTTGACGATCTCGCGAAACTCCGGGAGTGCCTGCGCCACCAGTCCGGGTGCCATCAGGGTGAGGCAGAAAAACAACAGTGTCGGCAAGGTTCTGCTTGAAATCATGCAATCAATCCATTTCAGGGTTGGAAAAAAGTGAGTTCAGGGCGCCGTCAGCAAAGACAGGCTTCGCGCCTGCTCCCCGGGCGGGGCAGCCAGAACCGGCTGCAAACTGACATCGTCACGATGTCGCCAGGCGTGCCAGCGCACCAGTGCGACGCCGACCGCGAACCCGGCAGCGGCACCCGCTATCGCCGCCAGATCCTGCGACCACGACAGCCAGTGGCTGCCAGCCACCGCTCCGGCGAGCATCGTCACCAGAGGCAGCATATAAACGATCAGCGAACCGCGCAGTACCACCTCGTCGGGCAGACTGATACTGACCTCGTCGTCAATCCTGCAGTCCGCCAGGGCATAGGCTCCGGGCAGGACCCGCACCAGGCCCCGCTGGCCATCGCGGATCCGGTTGAGCAAGCCGTGGCCGCAGCCCTTTTGCGCCGAGCAGGCGCCACAGGTGCTCTTGCGGATGGTCTCGACCCACAGGCTATCCGTGTCGATGGCGACTATGCGTCCCGTCTCGGTTGGCATCAGTGCACCATCCTGACCGAGTCGGCCACCATCCGGGCCGTATTCACCGGCACCTCACCCACCACCGTCACCAGCACAGGCTGCCCGGCAAGGCGCATGCCGCGCGTGTAGGAGGTCGTGCTGCCCTCGCGGGCCACTCCCTCGCCGGGCTGGAGTTCCCGCGACAGCTGTTCGAGAAAAACGGAAAACACAGCCAGACCATCGGTATAGGTGCGACGGGCGCTGGCCGCGGCCGCAGCATCGGTAGGGGTAAAACCGCCGGGCAACCAGCTCACCTGCCAGGAGGCACTGAGCGCCGGCCCGCCGGCGGGGATATCCGGGTGCGGGTGACGGGCGGGATGGACAGTCTGCACATCACGCTGCGGCGACAGAGGCTCACCCAGGTGCAGATCGGCAAACTGGAATCGCTCAAGTATCTTGTCGCCCCGCCCCAGAGTGCTGATTCGCAACAACAGGCCGGTTTCCCGGTCCAGCTCCAGAATATAGCCGAAGCGATAGACATCCCGGGGCTGGATCTGGACCCTCACCCCCTGACGCCCGGCGATACGGTCGCCCTCGCCGACCTGAAACCGGTAGTACTTCGCAAGACCACAGTCCGGTACCTGCTGCAGCTCGCCGAGCAGCAGCTGCTGGCCGGGGTGAGTACAGTTGAGAGGATGACCAAGGCGGACAACACTGGCTCCCTGCCCGGTAAGGCGGGTGAGCAGCTCATGACTCTGGCCACCCTCCATTGAGCGCGCGATCTGCATCACCTGCAGGTCATCGCCGCGCTGGAAAGTCACCACGCCCTGATAGGCAACCTCGCGGTAACTCCGCGACATCTTGGCGAGCCAACCCAGCGCCTCGACATCCGCTTCGGAGCAGCTCGAGGCAAACGCCAGCGGTGCGCCGAACAGGCAAGCGACTATGGTGGTATTGACGACCAGGGCCTGGAACAGCGATCGCGCAGTGAACACCACCGTGGACTCACTCCTCGATATTGGGTACGCGAGCGAAAGGAATGAGGCCCTGGGGAGAGTTGAGCGCCGCGTGTTCGGCGTGTTCCTGCATATACAGGTACATGCGCTGGCGAGCGAGTTCACGGTAGGCAGTGCGCGCCGCGGGTTCAAGCTGGGGCACCGCCTGGTTGCCGTAACTGGCGCGCAGGGGCACGGCGCCGAGGCTGTTGACGAAACCGACCGCGGAAACGCCGGAGGCCGCCACGGGGGCTGCGCCACCGGCATCGGGGTCGCCTGCCTGATAGAGTTGCTGGCCACCGAACACTACCACGGCAGTCACCGAGGCCGCTACGGCGAAACTGGCGACGGGACGCCTCAGGCGCTGCCACAACCCGAGAGCCGGTTCGACATCCGCAGCGACCGCCGCGCTGACCCGCTGCGAGATATCCATGTTGAGACGGCCCACAGGCTGCCCGGAGATGACCGAGCGCGCCAGGTTGTACCGAATCCAGGTCTGGCGCAGCTCGTCATCCTTCCCAAGCTGCCCCAGCAGGCGCTGCAGTTCCAGTTCATTGGCCTCATCATCCATGAGGGCAGAGAGTGACTCCCGCAGTTGCTCTGTCATGGTGTCAAACCTCCATTGTGCGCCCCGAACATCGAATGATTGCTGCTGCGAAATTTTGCCATGGCCGGTTCCACTCTGTTCAAGTTGATGCCGCTGAATGTGCTTACGCTATACACCGTCGATCTGCTCCCGCACTTTCTTGTCGATGGCCTCCCGGGCGCGAAAAATGCGCGACCGGACAGTGCCGACAGGACAGTCCATGATCTCGGCGATGTCCTCGTAACTCAGACCATCAAATTCACGCAAAGTTACCGCAGTACGCAAATCATCTGGTAATTCCCTGATCGCCTGCTCTACCACCTGCTTCAGCTCGGCACCAAACAGGGCTGTCTCGGGGGTTTCAATTTCCCGCAGTGCACCGCCGCCCTCGAAGTACTCGGCATCACTGACCTCCACATCCGAGCCGGGCGGGCGCCGGGAGCGCGCGACCAGGTGATTCTTGGCCGTGTTGATCGCAATCCGGTACAGCCAGGTGTAGAACGCGCTCTCCCCGCGAAATCGCGGCAGAGCCCGGTAGGCCTTGATAAAGGCCTCCTGGGCGACATCCTGCACTTCGTCGGAATCGTGCACATAGCGACTGATCAAACCCAGTATCTTGTGCTGGTACTTCAACACCAGCATGTCAAAGGCTCGGGAATCGCCCTTTTGCACCCTCGCGACGAGTTGCTGGTCCGTTGGTGCCGCTGTCATGTCCTGACTCCTTCCCCGATCCATGACAGATTTGCCCGCCTGGCGCCCCGGCAATAACCGCTGGCCACACCGCTCCCTACACGCCTGCCGCGCAGCCAATATGAGGGCCTGTTACCACAAAAGTTCCGCAATCCTGTATTTCCTTAATCCGGGGCACCTCGTTTATACTCGCCGTGCCGGTGACCTGCCGCACTCTACGCTACGTAAGTTATTGAGACACATAATATATTTCACCACCCAGAGGCAGCAAGCACCAATCCCATGTCCAGCCACTCCTTCCAGCATGACGTTCTCATCATCGGCAGCGGTGCCGCGGGGCTCAGTACAGCTCTGCGACTGCCCGGCCACCTGCGCATTGCGCTACTGTCCAAGGGGGATCTCAACGAAGGCTCCACGTTCTGGGCACAGGGGGGCATGGCCGCGGTGCTGGACTCGCAGGATACCGTGGATTCACACGTTGCCGATACGCTGGTGGCTGGCGCCGGGCTCTGCAACGAGGAAGCGGTGCGCTTTACCGTCAGCAACAGCCGTGCCTGTGTCGAGTGGCTGGTGGAACAGGGAGTGGACTTCGACCTGCTGCCCAACGAGTCCCGGGAGTTCCATCTCGCCATGGAGGGGGGCCATAGCCACCGCCGCATCATCCACGCAGCGGACCGCACCGGCCAGGCAATTTCCGAGGTGCTGACCGCACGGGCACTCGAGGCGGACAATATCGAGGTATTCCCGCATCGGGTAGCGGTGGACCTGGTCATGCACGAGGGGCGCTGCGAGGGGGCCTATATCTTCGACCGCCGCAGCGACCGGGTGGAGCTGTTCCAGGCCAAGGCCGTGGTGCTCGCCACCGGCGGCGCCAGCAAGGCCTACCTCTATACCAGCAACCCCGACGGTGCCAGCGGCGACGGCATCGCCATGGCCTGGCGGGCCGGATGCCGGGTGGCCAACCTGGAATTCAACCAGTTTCATCCCACCTGCCTGTACCATCCCAAGGCAAAGTCCTTCCTCATCACCGAGGCCATCCGCGGCGAGGGCGGCAAGCTGCTGTTGCCCGATGGCAGGCGCTTCATGGACCGATTCGATCCCCGCGGCGAGCTGGCACCGCGGGATATTGTCGCCCGCGCCATTGACCACGAGATGAAACGCCTGGGCGCAGACTGCGTCTACCTGGACATTTCCCACAAACCGCGAGAGTTCCTCGAGGAGCACTTCCCCACCATCAGCGCCCGCTGCCGCGAGCTGGGGATCGACATCGCCCGGGAGCCTATCCCGGTAGTACCGGCCGCGCACTACACCTGCGGCGGCGTCGTGGTGGACACCGCCGGGCGCAGCGACGTGGAGGCTCTCTACGTGATTGGCGAGACGTCCTGCACCGGCCTGCACGGCGCCAACCGCATGGCCAGCAACTCGCTGCTGGAGTGTATTGTCTACGCCCAGTCCGCCGCGGCCGCCATCGCCGCCACCATTGCCACTGCCCCCGCGCCACACCCGGCCGCGGCCTGGGACGAGAGCCAGGTTACCGACTCCGACGAAGACGTGGTGATTGCCCACAACTGGGACGAGTTGCGCCGCTTCATGTGGGACTACGTCGGCATTGTCCGCACCAACAAGCGCCTCGCCCGGGCGGAACACCGGATTGCGCTGCTGCAGGCGGAAATCAGCGAGTACTACAGCAATTACAAGGTCAGCAACGATCTGCTGGAGTTGCGCAACCTGGCCATGGTGGCGGAACTGATGATCCGCTGCGCCCAGGCACGCCGGGAGAGCCGCGGCCTGCACTTCACCCTGGACTACCCCAACCTGCTGCCCGAGGCCGCGGATACGGTACTGGTACCGGAGCGCAGTTAGCACATCACTGCTTGTTTCTATGGCCTGGCGCGCTATGCTGAAACATGGCCATTGACCGGAGCAATCACCATGAGCGAACAGATTCCCGCCTCACTGCCTGACTGGATCAGGGAACACATCGAACTCTACCGGCGCGACCCTGATGCCGGCCACTACTGGGATGCCTCCCTGGGGGGCGGCGATGGCATGCTCACCACCCTGCTCCTGACCACGACGGGACGCAAATCGGGCAAGTCCCTGACTTTGCCCCTGATCTACCGCCCGACCGGCGACGGAGGCTACTGCGTCATCGCCTCCAAGGGCGGCGCTCCCGCCCATCCGGCCTGGTACCTGAACCTGGAGGCCAACCCGGAGGTGGAAGTACAGGTCGCCCGTGACAGCTTTCGGGCCCGCGCGCGGGACGCCGGAGGCGAAGAGCGCCAGCGCTTGTGGGAGCTGATGGTGGACTACTACGCGCCCTACACCGACTATCAGGCGAAGACTGAGCGCCAGATCCCGGTGGTGGTGCTGGAAAGAGTCTGAACAGACGCGGGGAACGCAGCGCAGAAGCCAGCAGGGCAGCGACTGCGGACGCTGATCCTCACTGCGGAGCCGTCAGTCCATCCTCAGGTACAGGTGCTGCAAACGACGCACAAACAGACTCGGCACGTGCGCTGGGGGCCGGGCAGGGTCGAGGGTGAATCCTCGGCTACGCGCCAACAACTCGGCAAGCACCGCCCCCAACTCCATCCTGGCAAGTGGCGCGCCTATACAGAAATGGATCCCGTACCCGAACCCGAGATGACGTGCACTGGCCGCTCTGTCCAGATGCAGGCTGTCGGGATCGCGCCACTGGTCCGGGTCCCGGTTGGCGGCAGCCCAGCTCACCAGCAGCAAGTCACCGGGACGCAGGTTGGCACCACAGAGCCGCGTGGCCCGGCGCACCACCCGGTAGTGGAACTTGAAGGGGGGTTCCAGCCGTACCACCTCCTCCACGAATCTGGGGATCAGGTTCGGATCCATGCGCAGGCGCTGTTGTAAATCCAGATCGCCGGCCAGCAGGCGGACGGCAGAACCCAGTAGCCCGGCAGTAGACTCACCGGCGGCGCCGAACAGGATCACCAGCATACCGATTGCCTGCTGTCGGGAAATCAGTCCGTCATCGACAGCGCCGGCCAGCACCGAGGTCAGTGAATCCCCGGTAGTCCCCGCTGCCGCATTCAGGTGTGCCTCCAGGTGCGCTGCCAGGTAGGCGTGCTGGCGACCAGTTTCCACCAGTACCGCTGACAGGCTCGCGGCATCGAGCGTGCCGGCGAGGAAGTCCCCACCCATCATCGCCCAGCGCTGAACCACTTCCAGCGCATCGTCCCCCAGCCCGAGCAGCCTCCCCACAACCCAGGCGGGTAAAGGTTCGGCGAGAGCGGCACAAAAATCCCCCCCGCCAGCCGCCGCCAGCGTCGCCACCCGTTCCGCGGCGAGCGCGCGCATGGCGGGCTGCAGATCAGCAATTGCCGCGGCCTTCAGAGGCTTCAGCAGCAGGCGGCGGTGCACGGCGTGATCGGGCTCATCCGCTGTGGCCAGCACATTACTGGCATGGCCGGCATCGGCCAGCTCGAATATCTGCGGCGCGCCGTCCTCGCCACGCACCAGCATCCGCTCCAGATTGGCAGAAAAATCGTCCTGCCGCACGACCACCTCCTCGACTGCCGCATGGGTTCCGACAAAAAACGCACGGGTGTCCCCCAACTGACATACGGGCCCCAGGGAACGCAGGGTCGCGAACAGTGAAAAAGGGTTCTCCATTGCTTCCGCGCTGAAGAGGTGTTCTGCATGGGTTAAAATCGGGGTCATTGGTCGCTGTTCTCTCCGGGTACCTGGTCAACCGCGTGGCAGCTCGCCATAAGCGTAGCGCAGCCGACGGCAGAAGCGAGCTGTAGCGGGCCTGCTGAAGAGGATCGATACCATGGGCTCACCACCATGCCAGACCCAGGACAACAGCTGTCAACACCAGGTACCGTCCACCCTTGGCAAGGGTCACGAGGACCAGAAAACTCCAGAACGGCTCTTTCATGATCCCTGCTACCAGGGTTAACGGATCGCCGATGACCGGCGCCCAGGACAGCAGCAGGGACCAGCGGCCGTAGCGGTGGTACCCCGCCTGTGCCCGCTCCAGCGCCGCGCCGCTGACGGGAAACCAGCGCCGGTCGCGGAAGTGCTCGATAGAGCGCCCCAGCCACCAGTTGACGACCGCACCCAGGACGTTACCCGCGGTGGCCACCGCCAGCAGCAGGACAAGGTGTTGCTCGCCCTGCGCCAGCAGGCCAGCCAGAACGGCCTCGGACTGCAAAGGCAGCAGGGTCGCCGCGCCCAAAGCAGAGAAGAACAGCGCCGCCAAAGCTGCAAGGTTCAAGAATCGGTATCCGCTAAGCGAGCTTGCGACCAACCACCAGCCACCAGCGACGCAGGTCCCGGAAGCTGTCCTCTCCGAGGTCCGCCGACCACAGCCAGAGATAGCGTCGACCGCCGCCCGCAACCGGTCGCCAGTGCAGCACCACCACCCAAGGCAACAGCACCGTGCCGGGCAGCAGGTCCATGCTGACGACGGAATCGGCTGCAGCCCCCTGCCGCAAGAGGCAGCCATGGGGGCCCAGCAACAGGTATTGGGGTGACGGTGGGGGAGGCATGCCCCAGCAGGCGAGCGGAACCCAGAACACCAATCCAGGCAGCACCCACAGGCCGTGACCACGCCAGGCCAGTTCGGCCAGCGCGATCAGGAGTATCAGGCACGCCAGGCACCAGGCGGGGCGCGGATGGTGATCAGTCCAGGTCAGGACGAGTGAAGGCGAGGATAACGCGGACAATGGCGGCCAGCTCCGGGTCCTCGGGGACCTCCCGGCGCAGGAACCAGCCGAACAGCTCCTGGTCTTCGGAGAGCATCAACTGCCGGTAGCGTTCACGATCCGCCGCGTCCAGCTGCGGAAACCGCTGGTTGACGAACGGCTCCAGAACCAGATCCAGCTCCAGCATGCCGCGGCGGCTGGCCCAGCGCATGCGATTGTGTTCTTCAGTGTCCAGCATGGCAGCTCCGATTCGGTACGGGAACATCAAAAGCAGCTATTATAGCGGTTCCGGCGGCCACAGTGCGAAATGGCCGCGCAGCGCAATACCACTGGAGGAGCATTCGTCACCGTGTCAGCAAGCAGCACCGATACCCGCAGCTCAACCGCCAACGGCCCTACACTTACCTGGCTGCAGGCAGAAGCTCTGCTGGAGGTCACGGGCAGGGACGCCGTCACCTTCCTGCACAATCAGGCGAGCTGCGACCTGAAGCACCTGGAGCCGGGCAGGGCGAGCTATGGTACGTTCTGTAATCCACAGGGTCGGGTACTGGCAGACTTTATCGCCCTGGCGCTGGGCCCGGAGCGAATGCTGCTGCGCCTGCGCCGGGACATTCTGGACGGCACGCTCGCCGCGCTGGGCCGTTTCGCCCTGTTCTCCAAAGTCACGCTGAGTGCGGCCAGCGACGAATGGCGCCTGCTCGGCTGCCAGGGCCCCGGCGTCGCCGCCTCGCTGCGACAGCTGTTCGCCGATGTGCCCGCGGCGGATCTCGCCTGGAGCGGCGGGACCGGCGCCATCCTGCTGCAACTGGATGGCAGCGGTGAAAGCTTCGAGGTATGGATCAATCGCGCCGAGCAGCCGGATCTGCTGCAACAGCTGGAGGCTGCGCTTCCCGCCAACGCCAGCGAGGTAGGCTGGGAAGTAGCGACCCTGCGCCGCGGGATCGCCCGCATCACTGCAGCAACGACCGGCGAACTGCTGCCGCAACAGCTCAACTATGACCTGAGCGGCCACATCAACTTCCGCAAGGGCTGCTATCCGGGCCAGGAGGTCATTGCGCGCATGCACTACAAGGGCAAGGCCAAGCGCCGCCTGGTGCTGGTGCAGCTGCCCGCGGGCGCGGCAGCCAGCGCCGGGGAGCCACTGTATCTGCAGGGAAAGGAACAACCGGCGGCCCAGGTGGTGAATGCCGCAGCGACCGGGGACGGCATCACACTGGCCCTGGTCACCACCACTCTGACCGCCGCGGAAGAAGGTTTATACCTGGCCCCAGACAGCACCGAGCCAGTCCATACCCAGCAGCTGCCCTACCCCGTGCCCTTCGGCTAGCGTCCTAGGCCGGTGGCAGCGCCCAGTCGATCGGTGCCTGGCCGTGCGCCTGCAGATAGGCATTCGCCGCGCTGAAGTGCCCGCAGCCGATAAAGCCGCGGTGGGCGCTCAGGGGTGAGGGATGGGGCGCTTTCAGTACACAGTGGCGTCCAGGGTCTATCACCGCCCCCTTGCGCTGGGCATAGCTGCCCCAGAGCATGAACACCACGTTTTCCCGCTCGCGATTGACCAGCTCGACCACCCTGTCGGTGAAGGTTTCCCAGCCCTTGCCCCGATGCGACGCGGCTCGATTGGCGGCTACCGTCAGCACGCTGTTCAGCAGCAGTACGCCCTGGTCGGCCCAGGTCGCCAGGTTACCGTGGCCGGGAGGCGCGATACCCAGGTCCCGCTGGATTTCCTTGTAGATATTCTGCAGGGACGGCGGGATGGGGACACCCGGACGGACCGAGAAGCAGAGGCCGTGGGCCTGGCCGGGACCGTGGTAAGGATCCTGGCCGAGGATAACCACCTTCACCTTGGGCAGCGGCGTGTGGGCAAAAGCGCTGAAAATCTCCGGGCCCGGGGGAAACACATTGACCCCGCCGCGCTTTTCCCGCCGCAGGAACTCCTTGAGCTGGAGCATGTAGGGCTGCCCGAACTCCTCCCCCAGCGACGCCAGCCAGCTGGCTTCCAGCTGTACCGTCGCGGTTGCCACGATCAGTTGCAGGCGGCCATGAGAACCACCTGCTCCGCGGTCAACGGCCGCGGCACGTCCGTGGCCAGCAGCAGGCGCTTGTCGCGAGCACGCTTGCCCGCGTCGGCGTTCTCCACCGGCAGCAGCTCAAGGGCGAGGCTCGCCACCGCACGCCGCTCTGCCGGAGCATCGCCATAGAGTGTGGTACGCAGCCGCGGCTCACGCCCCAGAGCGCGAATGCGCTGCTCCATCACCGCCGGCGCCCACTCCTGGCCGTGTGCGGCACCGGCGGCGCGGGTGATGCTCTCGTTCATCAGGGTGCCGCCGAGATCGTTGGCACCGGCGCCCAGGCAGACATCGACACCGGCAGCGCCCATTTTCACCCAGCTGGTCTGGATATTGTCGATCTGGCCGTGCAGTACCAGCCGCGACACCGCGTGCATCAACACCGCCTCGCGGAAGGTGGGGCCGCGACGAGCGCGCCCGCGCAGGAACATCGGTGCTTCCATGTGCACGAAGGGCAACGGCACCAGCTCGGTGAAACCACCGGTGCGGGCCTGCAGCTCCCGTACTGCCAGCAGATGCCGTGCCCAGTGCCGGGGCTGTTCGATATGGCCGTACATGATCGTCGCCGTCGTGCGGAACCCCACCCGATGCGCGGTTTCCATCACCTGTAACCACTCGGCGCTGTTGAGCTTGTCCGGACACAGGGTGGCACGGACCTCGTCATCGAGGATTTCCGCGGCGGTGCCCGGCAATGTATCCAGGCCCGCTGCCCGCAGCTGGCGCAGGAAGTCTTCCAGCGACACCCCCAGGGTAGCGGCTCCCTGCCACACCTCCAGCGGCGAGAACGCGTGGATATGCATGTCCGGCGTGGCGGAGCGCACCGTGGCGAGAATATCCAGGTAGGTCTGGCCGGTGTAATCCGGGTGGATGCCGCCCTGCATGCAGACTTCCGTGGCCCCGCGCTGCCAGGCCTCGCGGCAGCGGCGGGCGATCTCGGTGGCGCTGATATCGTAGGGCCGGCCGCGCAGGTCCTCGCTGTGCTTGCCCTTGGAAAAAGCGCAGAACTGGCACTTGAAGTAACAGACGTTGGTGTAATTGATGTTGCGGTTGATCACGTAGCTGACGGTGTCGCCACAGCGCTGGCGGCGCAGCCGGTCCGCGGCGTCCACCACAAAGCGGAACTCGGGGCCGCGGGCGGCGAACAAACGCACCACCTCGACCTCCTCAAGGGTATCACCGCTCTCGCAACGCTCGACAATCGCGCGCAGGTCTGCGCCAACCGCAAAAGCATTGGCGGCTTCACCAAGCAGTGCCGCTTCCACGGGCGGCACCGGCGCCTCCTCACCCGGCACCCAACTGTCGCGACGGGCAAAGCCCGCGGCGTCCTGGTGCCGCAGTACCGCGGAACGCAAGGCCGGATCCAGCCAGGTCTCCGCCGCGCCGGTATAGGCCGGGTAAACCGTCAGGCGCTGCTCCAGGAATTTGCCCGCGGCGGCGGTTTCCCGCGCCAGCTGGTCAAGGTGCGGCCAGGGGGCCTCCGGGTTGACGTGGTCTGGTGTAAGCGGGGAAACGCCGCCCCAGTCGTTGATGCCAGCGGCCAGCAGCTGGGGCAGCACGCCGGGGCTGAGGTTGGGCGGTGCCTGGATACTCATGGCCGGACCAAAGATGATCCGCGCCACCGCCAGGGTCCACAGCAGGTCTTCCAGATCCGGTTCCGGCGCCTGCGCCATCAGGGTCCCGGGCTTGGCGCGAAAATTCTGTACGATCACTTCCTGCAGGTGGCCGTGGGCCTGGTGCAGCGCCCGCAGGGCCAGCAGGGATTCGATCCGCTCGCGACGGGTTTCACCGATGCCGATCAGGATACCGGAAGTGAACGGCACCCTGGCCTCGCCCGCCAGGTCCAGGGTACGCAGGCGCTCGGCGGGCAGTTTGTCCGGTGACCCGTGGTGGGGCATACCCTTTTCGCACAGGCGCTCGGCGGCGGATTCCAGCATGATGCCCATGGAAGCGCCAACCGGGCGGAGAAAGGCGATCTCTTCCGCGGTCATGCAACCGGCGTTGATGTGCGGCAGCAGGCCGGTTTCCTCAAGAATGCGTCCGGCCACGTGGGCCACGTACTCCAGGGTGCTGGCAAACCCCATGGCGGCCAGTGCCTCGCGGGCGGCCCGGTAACGCAGCTCGGGCTTTTCCCCCAGAGTCAGCAGGGCCTCCTGGCAGCCAAGTTCCGCGCCCTGGCGGCACAGGGTGAGCACCTCCTCGACGCTCATGAACGGGGACTCGACCTTCTTCGGGGTAGTGGCAAAGGTGCAGTAGTGGCAGACGTCCCGGCACAGTCGCGTCAGGGGCACAAACACCTTGCGCGAATAAGTGACCACATTGCCGTGACCGATGTCCCGTAACTGGCCCGCAAGGGCCACCAGCGCGGGGGTGTCGTCACAGTCTGCCAGCGCCAGGGCACGGGCGCTGTCCGCCGGCTCGGCCAGGTCGGTCAGCCAGCTGCGAGTTTGGCCAGCGGGCAGACTCGCCAGCTGGTGATGCAACTGCAGAAGATCCGCCGGGGTGTCAATGTCGCGGCCAATACCCGTTCGCCGCAGGCTGCACACAGGCAGGCCCTGCTCCTCTGCCCAGGCCAGGTGGGCTTGGCTGCTGCCTGGCCCGAACGCAAACCGGGGCGGTCGGCTGGCGGGAAACAACAGCAGATTGGTACCAGCGCCAGCGCTGTCCACACCGACGACCAGCCCGCTGTGAGCCGCGGCAGCGTCCAGGGCGGCGTCGATGTCCGCCCCGGCCAGCAGGGGGAGATCGGCATGCAACACCAGCACCAGCGCTTCACCTGAAGAGTCCTCATTGCGCAGCCGCTCACAGGCTGCGGCCAGTACACCGTTCAATGCCGGTAGAGGACCCGAGGCAGACAGCGGCGCGCCCGCAGCCAGCAGGGACTGCTCGGACCACAGACGCAGCCCCGCCGCAGTGGCCAGCCGGGCGGCATCGTCATCATCCGACACCAGCGTGATACTGCTGATCGCCGGGTGGGCCGCAAGGACGGCTGTCACATCCTCCGCCATGGCCAGCGCCAGGGTGCGGCGCTGCTCGCTTCCCAGCAGCCCCGCCAGGCGGGTCTTGGCGCCGGCCAGATGCTTGAGTGGCAGCAGTGCATGTACCGCAATCGAATTTGTTATCGGCACAAAAGCTCCAGGCAGGCCGCCGCGAGGGTCTGCTTGTCGGCGCGTTCGCGCATTATGGTTGCTGTCACTTCTACCTCCATGCCCAGCTCCTGTATCGCCGGCGCCAGTGTAGCGTCACTGTGGTCGACCACAAAGGTCCCGATCAAGCCCGGGTAACGCCGAGCGTAGTGCGCCGCCACCCCGGTTGCAGTAACCGGCAGGTTCAACTCCGCCATCATTTTTGCCGCGGGGCCTTTCAGCGCCTGGCCAGCGACGATGGGCGCCACCGCCACGACCGGCACCCGCGACTCTCGCAGGGTCTGCCAGAAGCTGTCCAGCTGCAGGATGGGGTCTATGCTCACAAAGGGATTGGAAGGACAAATAATCACCCCGGCCAGGTTCCCCGAAGTACAGAGGGTAGCCAGCGCCGGTTGCAGGGCAGCGCTGGCGATACCGGCAAAACTGAACCCCTGCACCAACGGCCGGCACTGCTCCCGCACGAAATAATGCTGGAACGGCAAGACACCCTCCGAGGTGTGGACCATGGTCCGCACCGGATCGTCGCTCATGGGGTATACCACAGCGCACACTCCCAGACGCCGGGCCAGGTCGGCTGTGATCGCGGACAGGGATGCACCCCGAGCCAACTCACCGGCACGCCGGAGGTGCGTAGCGAGGTCGCGGTCACCCAGTCGAAACCAGCTATCCGCGCCCAGCTGCTCCAGCGCGGCAAGCACCTGCCAGGTTTCTCCCTCCAGCCCCCAACCCTGCTGGGGATTGCTGACGCCCCCGAGGGTGTAGAGCACAGTATCGATATCGGGGCAGATAGTCAGTCCCAGGTGCTGGAAATCGTCACCAGTATTACAGGCGATGTGCAATTGCCCGGCAGACAGCTGATCATCGAGACCCAGGCACAGCTTGGCGCCACCGACGCCGCCGGACAGCGCCAGCACCGGGCCCGCTGGCAGTGTCACCGGAACATGTCCTGCTCGCGGGGCCGGAGCAGGGCCTGCCCGTTGCGCGTGGACGGTCGCAGTCTCGCGCCGCGAGCCAGCACCACCGGCAGGCCCTCTGCCGCCTGGCCCATAACCAGGGAGGCAGCGCCGGCGAGCTCGTCGGCCAGCGCCGGCTCGGTGACTTCCAGCCGATTGCCGAAACGGTCCTGACCGCCAATCTGGTTGAACAGCGGGTCCAGCCCTGCAGTGCCCAGGGCCATGCCCACGGTCCCTATACGCCAGGCGCGACCGGCGCTGTCGTTGATAATGATTTGCGGCGCCGTGCCACAGCGGGTCGCCAGCGCCTCTCGCAGAGCCGCCGCGGAAGCGTCACAATCCTCCGGTAGCAGCAGCACCTGCGGGTCTTCGGGATTATTGCGTATATTCGAGCGATCAATGCCTGCATTGGCGTGCACGTAGCCGCGCCGGTGTTCAACGATAATCACACCGGGGCGCACCCGCAGCACTTCCCGTGACTCCTGCAGGATTAGCTCAACGAGGCGGGGATCCTTGTCGGCTTCCCGGGCCAGCTCCAGCGCCCGGGGACCAGGCTCCACCTCCGCCAGACGACGGTAACGCCCCTCGGCTTTGGACACGATCTTCTGCGCCAGCACCAGTACGTCACCGTCGCACAAGGCGAGCCCGTTGGCCTCCAGGCTGGAGGCAATCAAACCCGCCAGATCATCGCCCGGCACAACCTCGGGAAAATTCTCCAGCGGAATCAGCTCGAGGCGTGCACTCATTCATGGCTGTCCAGGCCGGAGATGCGGATACCGGCGTGGCAGCTGTACTGCTTGTTGATCGTGATCAGCACCGAGGTCAGGGCCTCGGCCGCAGCGGCATTGGCGATCATGCCAGCGTGAAAGCCGCGCAGACCGGCGGCCTCGACCAGCTTGATGACCTCCGCCCGGGCATCTTTCTTGTCGCCGCAGACCAGCACGTCGCAGTCCACGGCTCCGGTATCCTGCAGGTGCGCCGCGGCGACATTCTGGAATGCAGACACCACGGCTACGCCCTCACCGAGCAAATCCTGGGCGATCTGTCCCGCACTGCCTTCCGGCGGCAGCTGCACCCGCGCCACGCGCGGCGGCACCAGTGGCACGGTGACATCGATCAGGATTTTGCCCTGCAGGGCCGGGGCCACCAGCTCCAGGGTGGATTTCTGGTGACTGAAGGGCACAGTGAGGGCCACGATGTCGGCGGCCTCGGCGGCAGCCAGGTTTTCCATCGCCTCCACATTGACCGCGGAAGTGCCGCGCGAGGCCATGACGTCGCGCAGGTCACTGGCGGCGGCTTCGGCCTTGTCCTGGGTACGCGAGCCGATGATGACGCGGTAGCCTGCCTGGGCCCAGCGCCTTGCCAGACCCGTTCCCAGATCCCCGGTGCCGCCGAGAATGGCGAGGACCGGTAATGATTCAGTTGCCATAGTTTTTTCCTGCTTGCTTGGTGAAGGGACTGGTGGTTCAGCTAAGTCTACCGTGACCGCCTCTCTCTGCCCGGAAAATGATCGTGGCCCCGGCGGCATTTCCCGATTCCGGGGAAGGGGGTAGGATGCACAGGGCCGGGGCATCTTAGGCAATTCACCTGCCGATCACAAGTTGCCACTCGACAGCAGCAAGGAGCAGTGACATGCACAATCCCATGGATTTCAGCGGCCGTACGGTATTGGTAACCGGGGGCGGCAAGGGTGTCGGCAAGGGCATCAGTGAGCGCTTCCTGGCAGCCGGTGCCGACGTGGCCATCTGCGGCCGCAATCCTCCCGAGACACTGCCGGCGGTGGACGGCCGGGAGGCCTTTTTCATAGCCTGCGATGTGCGCCGCCACGAGCAGCTGGAAGCCCTGATCTCTGCCATTGTTGAACGCTGCGGGCGCCTGGATGTACTGGTCAACAACGCCGGTGGCGCGCCCCACGCCGACGCCGCCACCGCGTCACCGCGCTTTCACGAATCCATCATCGCCCTCAACCTGACATCGGCCCTGCACGCCGCCCAGCTGGCCAACAGGGTCATGCAGCAGCAGGAGGACGGTGGCAGCATCATAAACATCGCCAGCGTCAGCACCATCCGCCCCTCGCCGGGCACCGCGGCCTACGGCGCCGCCAAGGCCGGCCTGGTCAATCTGGGGCATTCCCTCGCCGTGGAGTGGGGCCCCAAAGTACGTATCAACGCCATCATTGCGGGCCTGGTAGAGACCGAGCAGTCGCACCTGCACTACGGTGATGCCGAGGGTCTGGCAGCGGTAGGCCGGACCATCCCGCTGGGGCGAATGGCGGTGCCGGGGGACATCGGCGATGCCTGCCTGTTTCTCGCCTCCCCGCTCGCCTCCTATATCAGCGGCAGCAGCATCGCGGTGCACGGTGGCGGCGAAAAACCGGCCTTCCTGCAGGCGGCCAACGCGGGCGCCGGCCCGTGACCCAGCGACGCAGCCTGGCCACGCTGGCGCTGGTCCTGGCGGCGGGCTGTCACGGCGCCCAGGATACGCTGCCCGCGACACCCCGCGGCGAAGCCCCGGTCGCGGGATGGCCAAACTACGGCGGCCGCGACGCCAGCCAGTTCAGTCCGCTGACGGAGATAGGCCCGGGCAACGTGACACAACTGGAGCTGGCCTGGGAGCACCGCTCAGGTGATTTCAGCGACGGCAGCGGCGACTGGGGCCTGACCTCTTTCCAGGTCACCCCCCTGGTCGACGGCGATACCCTCTACTATTGCACGCCCTTTGGCCGCGTCTTCGCTCTCGACGCAAACACCGGTAGCGAGCGCTGGCAGTTCGACCCCGAGGTGCAAAACCGCCGCAGCGGCGTGTACCCGGCAGTCTGTCGGGGAGTATCCCTCTGGCAGGCCACTGACCCGGAGGAAGTCGCGCACAGCTGCGGGCGACGGATCCTGTACGGCACCCGAGACGCGGAATTGATCGCCCTGGATGCAGCTACCGGCGAGCCCTGCAGGGACTTCGGCGACAACGGCAGGGTCTCCCTGCGCGAAGATATTACCGGCGGGGAGCCGCTGGTCTACTACCCGACCTCGCCACCCTGGGTGCAGAACGATGTCGCCGTCATCGGTGCCCTGGTGCCGGACAATGAACGCAAGGATGTGCCATCCGGCGTGGTTCGCGCGTTTGATGTGCGCAGCGGCAAGCTGGTCTGGGCCTGGGAGCCGGTTCCCGCGGAATACCGGGAACGGCACCGGGACAGTCTCGGCAACGCCCGCTATCACCAGGGCAGCCCCAATGTCTGGGCCCCTATCGCCGGCGACCCCGCCCGGGGCCTGGTCTACGTGCCCACGGGCAACCCGGCGCCGGATCTGTTCGCCGGCGAACGTGACGGCATCGATACCTACGGCTCTTCGGTGGTTGCCCTGGACGACCGCAGCGGTGAACTGCGCTGGTATTTCCAGACCGTGCACCACGATGTCTGGGACTACGACGTGGCCTCCCAGCCAACCCTGTTCCGGATTCCCGGCGTCGGTGCAGGCCGCCCCGGGCTAGCCCAGGCCACCAAGATGGGCCATGTGTTCCTGCTCGACCGGGAGACCGGCGAGCCCCTGTACCCGGTGGAGGAGCGCCCGGTACCCGGCAATGGCGTGCCCGGTGAGACCCTGTCCCCCACTCAGCCTTTCCCGACCCACCCTCCGCCGTTGCACCAGCCCGCACGCCTGGGCCCGGAACACATGGACGGGTTTGTCGGGCTGGACAAACTGGCCTGTCGGCGGGAGCTGGCCAGGTATCGCAACGAGGGCATGTTTACCCCGCCCAGCCTTGAGGGCAGCGTTCTCTACCCCAGCACTACCGGCGGCATCAACTGGGGCGGAATCAGCATCGATCCACAGCGGGGCCTGCTTGTCGTCAACCAGATGCACCTGGCTTCGGTAGTCCAGCTGATCCCGCGCGCAGAATACGATGCGCTGAACCCCGCGCCGGGCTACCCGCTGGAACATTACGCGATGGCGGGCAGCCCCTATGGGGTGCGCCGATTTCCCCTGATGTCACCCCTGGGGGCGCCTTGTAATCCACGTCCCTGGGGCAGCCTCACCGCCGTGGATTTGCGCTCCGGCAAGACCGTATGGACCCGCAGCCTGGGCAACACCCGCGGCCAGGCCCCCTGGCCATTCTGGTTCGATGCCGGCAGCCCCAACGCCGGCGGCCCCCTGACCACGGCTTCCGGCCTTGTTTTTATTGCCGCCACCACGGACTCCCGTTTCCGTGCTTTCGCCAGCGCCAGCGGCGAGCTGCTGTGGGAGTATGACTTGCCGTTTACCGGCAACGCGACCCCGCTCAGCTACCGCACGCAGCCGCAGGGACGCCAGTTCATCGTGATAGCGTCCGGCGGGCACGGCTGGTCCGAGGCCGGCGATGCACTGCTGGCTTTCAGCCTGCCGGCGGCGGGGGGAATGGTGCGACAGCCCTGACCCCCGGCGAGAAGGCACCCGGACCTGTTTGTGCCCGCCGCCCATGACGGTATACTGAATTTTTTCACCGGAGGAAGCCGCTTGAGTCTGCTGGACAGTTACCGGGCACTCAGCGAGCGCGAGCTCCAGGACAGATTCACCGAGTTCCTGGAGGATCTCAGCGATCACCTGTTGAGTATGAATCCGGGGTGGCAACCCGGGCAAGCCAGCCGCAGCACAGTGGCGGAAGGCGTCAGCATTCTGCAGCTGCAGCACAAGCGCATGGTGGCCGGCTATCTGGATCACCTGCGCCAGTTTCACGGCAACCTGACGCCACCCGCCTCCGAGAACCAGTGGTCGGACCTGATCGACGAGGGCGGCACACTGGACCTGGTGGATCTGAACGACTTCGAGGACTTCCTCGCCATCGAGCGCATCGTAGCCATCGGCGAGGATTTATACCGGGTGCCGCTTGAGGCGCTGCAGATCCGCGTTGCCGAGCTGGTGGGTGTCGCCCCCCTGCAATTGCGCCTGCCCGAACACACTGCGCAGCTGAGCCGTGCCCTGCAACTGCTGCTGGAAGAATTCCATGTGCCGCACAGGCTAACGCCGAGGATCTACGACTATTTCGTCACCCATTTTATCCGCCAGCTGGGCAACTTCTTTGCAGCGCTCAACGCTCACCTCGCACAGGGAGGCATCCGGCCGGAACTGGAAGCCGAGATTCACGCCGCCGGCTCCCTGCTGAAAAAGCCGGAACCAGCACATCGCCGGGCACCCTCCACTCCCGGCAAGGAGCGGCCGGCAGCAAGCCCCATCGCAAGACCTGACGGGAACACGGCAAGCTCACCCGGGGCGGCGTCCTTCTCGCGGCCACAGCAACTCTACAGTTCCGTCATCAATGCCCTGAATTTCAAGCGCGAAACCGAAAGCGGAAATCTGGCAACCAGCTCCGGACCGGTGGCAGATGCCCAGACCCTGGCGAGCACGCTGGGACAGCTCCAGAACAGCGCCAAGGCCCTGCAGCAAATCCAGCTTGCCGGGTCAATCGCCGACTTCCTCATGAGCGAGGCCAGTGGCTCGAAGGGCCTGAAACAAGGTGGCGGACTCAGTACCGAGAATCGCAACCAGCTGGAGATGGTTGACAGCCTGTTCCGAACCATACGCTCCCAGCTCGATGTCAGCAGTGAACTGAAGCCGGCTCTGGACAATCTGCTGATTCCACTGGCGCGACTTTCGTTGCTTGAACCACAGTTCTTCCTCGACCCGGACCACCCCGCTCGCAGTCTGGTAGACAAACTGGCCGGACTGGCAAGCTCGGCAAATTTCCCCAACCGAATGCTGGAATCCAGGGTAGAAGGCATCGTCGACTCTATCGTGACCGACTACGATACCGATACTGCAGTCTTCGAACGCGCGCTCATCGGGGTCGAAAAGCTGGTGCAGCAGCAGGCCCACGCCCATGCCCGCAACGTGGAACGGGTGGTGAAGACCCAGGAGGGCAAGGAGCGGCTGCACCGCGCCCGCGCTGCCGTCGAGGCCGCTGTGCAGGAAACCCTGCCGGGGCCGGTGGCGCCCAAAGTTCTCGTTGACCTGATTGAGAACGGTTGGCGCGACTTGATGATCCTCACTCATGTCAAGCAGGGGCCCGACAGCCAGGAATGGCAGGAGCAACTGCGGGCCCTGGACCTGCTTGCGTCCTGGCTGGCGCAGCAACAACAGGAAGATACTGCCGAAGATCTCGTGGTCGAGCGCAGCCTGGAGGCAGAGCCCTTCATTGACCTGCTGGAATTGCAGGTCAACGCCGCCCTGCCTGGCAACGTGTCCATTCAGGCTGTGCTGGATGAACTGCGGTCCATTCTGGCGGGGGAAACCTCGATTCTGGAGGTGCCGATCGGGAACCGGGCCGCCGACAGCCGGGCCGCCGATCACCTCCGTCACAAAGATATCGACAAGACCCCGCGCTTGCGGCGCTGGTTGAAGCGGGTGGAAGAGCTGAACACCGGCAACTGGCTGAACTACCATGACAAGACGGGCCTGCGGCATCGCATGCAGCTGGCCTGGATCAGCGATGACGGTGCGCGCTTCCTCTTCGTCAATGATCGCGGGCAGAAAGTCGCTGAAATGGGCAAGGTTCAACTGGCCCGCGAACTCAGCCGCGGCGCTCAGCCGCCGGCGCCCGCGGACAAGCTCTCAGTAGTCGACCAGAGCATGTACGGCACTCTGGAGCACGTACAGCGGACCCTGAGTTTCGCCCGCAATCACGACGCCCTGACCCGCCTGATCAATCGCGAGACCTTCCTGGAGCAACTGGCACGCACCCTGCGCCACGCCCAGCAGCACCGCTCGCAGCACGCGATGCTGTGGTTGAATATCGACCAGTTCAAGCTGGTCAACGATGTTTACGATCGTATCAGCGGCGACCAGGTGCTACTGGAATTCTCGCGTCTGCTGGCGCAACTGCACGGCAAGAAGACCTCTTCCGCACGCCTGGACGCGGACGAATTTGCAGTCCTGCTGGTGGACCGCGACCTGGATCAGGCGCAGGCCATTGCCGAAAAGATACGCGCCGACATCGCCGACAGCAGCGTCGAGATCGACGGCGAGAAAGTCTCTTTCACTGTCTCCATCGGTATCGCCCCGATTCGCGACTATAGCCCCAACGTAGATCAGATCATGGCCAACGCCCACAGCGCCATGCAGCAGGCCAAGCAGCTGGGCCGCAATCGGGTTGAACAGTATCGCGACAGTGAGGATGCCGTGAAAAGCTACCGGCGCGAACAGCGCCAGTCGCGCGAGGCGCTGGAGGAGGCGCTGGAGAGCGAGCGGTTTGTCCTGCGGGCGCAACCGATCGCCAAGACCGCGGTGTCCGGGCACCTGCCCGTCACCCGCCACTATGAACTGCTGCTTGCGATACGCGACAAGAACGGCAAGCTGGCCTCTCCAGCGACCTTCATCGGCTCTGCCGAGCGCTACGGGTTCATGACACTGGTGGATCGCTGGGTTGTCCGCGAAGCCTTTCGCTGGATCAGTTCACTGATGGACGCGCAGAAAGTGGTTCCCAACCTGTCCATCAACTTGTCCGGCGCCAGCGTCACCGACGATGCTTTCCTTGACTACCTGTTCGAGCAGATTTCCGAATTCGGTGTCGGCACCAACCGGCTGTGTTTTGAAATTACCGAGACCGGCACCATCTCCAACCTGGTCAAGGCCGCGGATTTTGTCCGCGCCTTCCGCAACATTGGCTGCAAGTTCTCTATCGACGACTTCGGCACTGGCCTTGCCAGCCACAACTACCTGCGCGAACTCCCGGTCGACTACGTGAAGATCGATGGCAGCTTCATCACCAATATTCACGAAAACCGCAACGACTACGCGATGGTGCACTCCATCAATGATTTGGCCCACTTCCTGGGCCAGGAAACCATCGCCGAGTCGGTCGAAAACGAGGCCATCATCGCCAAGTTGCAAGAGATTGGCGTGGATTATCTGCAGGGCTGGGGCATCGGTCGACCCAAGCCCCTGGCGGAAGTCGCACTGGACCTCCTGAGCCTGGAAACCTGATGACAGACAACCGGGGCTTGGCGCCCGCCGCGCTGGCCGCGATTCCCGCAGCCTACGACGACCTGGTGGCAGCGCTGTACCGCGGCCCCCTGGAAAGCCAGCCGTGGGCAACGGCCCTGCCGGCACTGCGCCAGTTGATCGACTGTCACGTGGTTTCCCTGGTGCTGCGCCCCCCCGCGGAGGACGACCGGGGGGTGATCCTCAACAGCGTGCGCCCCGCTGAGCAAGGTGCTGGCAGCACAGGGCTATCGGACCCCGCAGACTGGGAGGTAACCGCCTACCGCGAGCAGTTTTTTTCGCTGGACCCCTTCGTCAACCTGCCGCCGGACCGGGTGGTAGCGCTGGAGGACATTCTGAGCGACGAGGAACTGGTCGCCTCGGACTATTATGAACACTACCTGAAGTCTGCGGGTCTGTTCAGGATTCTCGGCCTCGATACGGTTGAGCCTGGTGGCATGCTGGCAAGGCTGCGCTTCTCCCGGCGCCGCAATGAACCCCGGTTCAGTGCCGACGAGCGCAATCTGCTGGCGCGGATCGCACCGCATCTGCGGCTCTCCATCCAGCTCTACGCCACACTCAGCCGCACGGTTTCTGAACGCAACCTGTACGCCGGAGCGGTGGAGCAGCTGGCGGTGGCGACCATCGTCCTGGATGAACAGGGGCGGATTCTCAGCACCAACACCATCGCCCGGGCGCTGCTCGACGAGAGCAATGGCCTCAGCGCGCGCGGACAGCAATTGGTCATCGAGGGCCGCGACAAGAACAGGGAACTGCAGGCGGCACTGGACACCATCATCAAGGCCCAGCACCGCGGCGAAACCTCGGTGGTGCGCGCCCTGCGGGTACCGCGAACCGGCGGCCACTCCCAGCTTGGGCTGGTGCTGCGGCCGGTGCCTGTCTCCGAGTGGGGCGAGGGCCAGTCCAGCCCCTGCGTAGCAGTCTTCATCTCCGACCCGGAGCTCAACGAAAGCGCCTCCCAGGGCACCCTGGGGCAGCTTTTCGATCTAACGCCGGCCGAGGCCAACCTGGCCCTGCTGCTGTCCCGGGGGCTGAGCCTGACCGAAGTGTCTGAGGCCCAGAATGTGTCACCGCATACTGCCCGTGCCCAGCTGAAGTCCATCTTTGCCAAGACCGGGGTGTCCCGTCAGGCCGAGCTGGTGCGTCTGGTGCTGAAGAGCGTCGCCTCGCTGGGCTGAGGTTGGAGTCGGGGTCGGGGTCGGGGTTGAACGCGGCGGGGTGCAGGACACAAGGTAAATGCTCTATAATCCGTTCTGCAATATTGTCCAGGAGGACATCATGTCTGTGCACCTGCAGAACGTCAGTGAAGCCGGGCCATTCCGTTCCTGTAACCACGACTACAAGGTCAGCTGCGAGACCTGCCGGCTCAGCCGCATCTGCCTGCCTCTGGCGCTGAACAGCAGCGACCTGGAGCAGCTGGAAACCATCATCCAGCGCGGCAGGCCCCTGCAGAAAAATGAGCTCCTGTACCATGAGGGAACTCCTTTCCAGTCTATTTACGCCGTGCGTTCGGGCGCCCTCAAGGGCTACCGGACCACATCCGACGGGCGCGAGCAGGTCACCGGCTTCTACCTCCCCGGGGAAATACTCGGCATGGACGGGATTAGCGAAAATGCCCACGCCTCCTCTGCCCGTGCCCTGGAGACCGCAGCTGTGTGTGCGATTCCCTTCGACTCACTGGAAAAGCTCAGCGCCGCCATGCCGGGCCTGCAAAGGCATTTGTTCCAGCTTATGAGCCGGGAGATTACCGAGGACCAGCTGCTGATCACGCTGCTGAGCAAGAACACGGCCGATGAACGGGTCGCCACTCTGCTGCTCAGTATTTCCCGTCGCAACGCCCGCCGCCAGCTGAGCGCCAGCCAGTTCCGTCTCCCGATGTCCCGGGTGGATATCGGAAACTATCTCGGGCTTACCGTCGAGACCATCAGCCGGGTATTCAGCCGGCTGCAGAAAGGCGGGGTGCTGCGCGTGGACAACAAGGAAATAGAAATCCTGGATCAGGAGGCTCTACAGCTGGCGGCGAACATCGCGGCGTAACTGCGGGGAACACCCCAGCCTCTCTTGATCTGCATCATGGTACTGGCCGCAGAGCTGGTTAGAATGCGCCGGTGCCGTGCACCCAGACTTCTTGGAGAGAGTAAGACAACATGATCCAGCACACTCTAGGTCTATTGGTTAAACCCGACACGCAGTGGCGCAGCGTGGCAGAACTGCCCGCCAGGTCGCTCAACATCCTGGTCCTCTACCCCTGTGTGCTGGCATTGCTTCCCGCGGTGGCCTGGTACTTCGGCACCAGCCGGGTAGGCTGGACAGTCGGGGACGGCGCCGCCATCAGGCTGACAGCCGACAGCGCGCTGCAACTGTGCATCCTGTTCTATTTCGCGATGGTGGGCTGCGTGGTGGCAGTGGGTTACTTCATCCACTGGATGGCGGGCACCTACGGCGCCTCCACAAGCTTCGCCCGGGGGATCGTGGTCGCAGGCCTGACCGTCACGCCCCTGTTCATGTTCGGTCTCGCCGGTTTCTATCCCTTGCTGTGGGTGGACATGCTGCTGGGGGTGGTTGCCGTCAGCTGGTCGGTGTACCTGCTGTACCTCGGGATCCCCATCATGATGAACATTCCCGAGGAGCGGGGCTTCCTGTTCTCAACCGCGGTGGTAGGAGTGGCGCTGGTCATTCTCGTTTCCCTGATGGTAACCACCGTTATCCTCTGGGATCTCGGCGCGGGGCCTGCCTTCACCGACGTCTGAAACATCCTGGCCCGGGCCTCTGGCCCGCCTTCAATGACAGTGGAACCAAACCATGAGTGAACTCAACGCTGCACTGGAGCATCCGATCTACAATTACAAGGTCGTGCGCCAATTTGCCATCATGACGGTGGTGTGGGGTATCGTAGGCATGCTGGTCGGCGTGCTGATTGCCGCCCAGCTGGCTTGGCCGGTGCTTAATTTCGACCTGCCGTGGACCAGCTTCGGGCGGCTGCGGCCGCTGCACACCAATGCGGTCATTTTCGCCTTTGGCGGCAGTGCCCTGTTTGCGACCTCCTACTATGTCGTGCAGCGTACCACCCAGGCGCGCCTGATTTCCGACAAGCTGGCCGCCTTCACCTTCTGGGGCTGGCAGGCAGTGATCGTGGCAGCGGCGGTGACCCTGCCGCTGGGTATGAACTCCACCAAGGAATATGCCGAGTTGGAGTGGCCGATAGACATTCTCATTGCCATAGTCTGGGTTTCCTACGCCGTCGTGTTTTTCGGCACCATCGTCAAGCGCAAGGTCAGCCACATCTATGTAGCCAACGGGTATTGCCGCACTGTTGATGATATGCAGCACGGCGACAGTGATGATAAAGCCGCCGAAAAACCAGTTGGCTCC